>JAGBDZ010000125.1 GCA_017937215.1 Akkermansia sp.
CACTCCTGACGTCGGGGCTCTGATTGTTCTTTTCGTTTACGAGGGGTTCCGCCGCTACGCGGCTCCACCGCCTCGCTATGGATATGCCGCCCGCTCCGCGGGCTCAAATAGACGCTCGCTGTCGCTCGCAAACTCAACGCCAAATTCCGATTTATCAGGGGGCATGATGCAAAAAAACCGGAGCGGGGCCTGGGGGAGGCACCCGCTCCGGGGAAAATGGAGTCGGTATCAGTGGGGAGGAGACGCTTTACTCAGCAGCCGGGGATTCCGGAGCATCGGCGGGAGCCTCTGCAGGAGCGGCGGCCGGAGTCTCAGCAGGAGCAGCCGGCTTTTCGGCCGGCGTTTCCTCGGGCTTGTCGGCGCCTTCGGGGCGTTCGCTGGCGGCGCTCACCATGAGTTCGCGCCCCATGAAGGGCTGACCGTGCAGCACCTCAGCGGCGCGCTTGGCATCATCGAGCATCTGCATTTCCACAAAGGCATAGCCCTTGCTCTTGTAAGTGCGGGGATTATAGATAATCTCCACGCTGCGCACGTTGCCAAAGCCCTTGAAGAGGTCCTCCAGCTCGGCCTCGGTGGCCTCGTAGGAGAGGTTGCCGACGTAGAGGCGGGCGTTGCGGGTGGGTGCCACGGAGGCGGGGCGGCGGCGTTTCTCCTGGCGGGCGGCGGGGTTGCCACCCTGGTTGCTGCGGCCCTTGGCCACGCGCACATTCTCCTTAGGTTTGCGCTTGTTATTGTTGCGGTTGTCGTTCTTCTTTGCGTTATCCTTCTTCTTGCCGAAACCGAAGAAACCGAGGATGCGCTGCAACAGACTGGGCTTGGGAGCGGGGGCTTCCTGCGCGCGCGGCATACGGCGGCGGTAGGGGCGGCCCTTATTATTACGGCGGCGGCGGGCTCCCTGTCCCTGCCGGCCCTGTGTATAATGTTCAGCCATATAGGTTATTGAATCGAATTACTATCGTATGGTGGGAATCATGCCCGGCTCTGCCTGCACATACCCGGCGGCCTGAGCACTAAAGGATATATCAGGGCACAGTATGCCCATAGCTATGTTACTACACCTGCATGACTTGGCAAGTCTAAACCACGCCAGCAGCAGAACTATTTTAAATTTACGTTTTTCAATGTAAAATCCTGCCATCCCTTATATCATGGAAGCAGGATAAGCATAGCACCCCTTCCCCAGCGGCAGAATTTCCGTGGCAGTGCAGAGAACCACGCCCGGCTGCAATTCCGCACCAGGTGGCAGCGGCATGGTCTCCGCCGCCCTCAAATCCGTCAGTTTCGGTGAACTGCTGCGCTTCACTTCCAGTGGATACAGTTTTCCGTTCATTTCCAGGACAAAATCTATCTCAGCCCCGTTGCCACTGCGGTAATAGCTCAGCCGGGGCCGTATGCCGCGGTTCACGAAGCTGCGGCGCAGTTGTCCGTATACCCAGGTTTCCAGCATAGGCCCGGCCATGGCTCCGTACATCAGGGAACGCGGAGTATCCCACCCGCCCAGCCAGGAGCAGAACCCCGTATCCGCAAAATACACCTTGGGGCTTTTTGCCAGGCGCTTACTTGTATTGACATAATACGGCGGCAGAATATCCACTATCCCTGAAGTCTCCAGCACCGAAAGCCAGTTCTTGGCTGTGTTGGGCGATACATCCGCATCTCGTGCCAGGTCGGCATACACCAACTGCTGGCCGCTGCGGGCAGCCACCGACCGCATGAAACGCATGAAGGCGGAGGTGTCCCCCACTTGTGTAAGGGCTCTCACATCCCGCGTGATATAGGTATGCAGATAAGCGGAAAAATAATCCTCCTGCGTGGTATCGGCATAACGGTACAAACGGGGGTAACCGCCCCGCCAGATGCGCTCATATAGCTCCGAAATATCGCACGCAGGAGCACTCAGCCGCTTCTTGATTTCTTCCGGATAAAAAGGCTCGGCGCTCCCACCCCTGCCCGCCACTTCACTCTGTGACAAGCTGTATAGCTCAACCAGCCCGATCCGGCCGGCCAGGCTTTCGCACGCCCCCTTCATGAGATGGAAGCGCTGGGAGCCTGTAAGCCAGTATTGCCCGGAATCCCCCGTCTCGTCTACCCGCAGCTTGATGGCACGCAGCAGGCGTGGTTCGTATTGAACCTCATCTATGCAGAGAGGGCTCCCGCACTCTTCCAGAAACCCAATCGGGTCCTCCTGCGCGCGGGCTAGAGCGCGTTCATCATCAAGTGTCACATACCTCATCCCCTCCGGCAACAGACTGCGTAACAGTGTGGATTTTCCCACCTGCCGTGCTCCCGTCACCATCACGCAGGGAAAGTTGCGGCTCAGCTCCTGCACCTTGGCCGCCATTGTTCGCGCTATGTCCTTATTCATCATCTCTGCTCTGAGCCCATCATCTCAGATTTCAGAAACTCAGTCAAGCATTTTACCATGCAAATCCGCAATCGCATTGCAGAATTGCATGGTAAATTCACCATTTTAAAGTAATTTACCATGCAAATCCGCAATCGCGTTGCAGAATTGCATGGTAAATACTTTTCAACAAGAAATTATTTTTTCTCCGGCTCGAGGGGCCAGCCGCCGCCGAGGGCGGTGCAGAGCTGGGCGAGTTTGAGGCGGATGTTCTGGCGGGTGGAGATGATGTTGAGCTCGGAGGAAAGCCAGGCGCGCTCGGCAGCCGCCACGCTGAGGAAATCGGCCATGCCTTCGTGGTGCAGACGCAGGGAGAGCTCGGCAGATTCCTTATTAGCCGCGCAGGAGGCCTCGTACTGCGGGAGCTGACTGGTAAGCTTAGCATACTCGATGAGGCAGCCCTCCACCTCGGAGAACGCAGCCAGGACTGTCTTGCGATAGGCCTGCATGCTGGTCAGCTGGTTGAGCTCAGCCTGCTTCACGGACTCATTGAGCGCCACACGGTTCAGCAGGGTCTGGCTGGCAGAGGCACCGAGGTTCCAGGTACTGTTCTGCCAGAACTGGGAGAAATCCGTACCGGCACCGGAAGAGGTGCTGCCGGTGAGCGAGAGTTTCGGGAAGAGGTTGGCCACGCTCACGCCGATGCGGGCGGTGGCGGCGTGCAGGTCGCGCTCGGCCTTGATGACATCCGGGCGGCGGCGCAGCAGCTCGCTGGGCAGACCGGTGGGCACCGTGGGCACCAGGTTATACACCTGCTGCGGGGGAAGTTTCAGCGCAATGTTATCCACGGTGGTGCCCAGCAGAGTGGCCAGGGTGGTCTCGCAGTTGCGGATGGAGGCCTCCTGCGCCGGAATCTGGGCACGGGTGGAAGCAATGGTGGAGCGGGATTCGGAGAGCGCCAGCGCGCTTTCCATGCCGGTGGCGTGGCGCTCCTGGGTCACCTTATAGGTGCGTTCCTGGTAGGCCAGCTGCTCCTGAGCAATGCGCAGACTCTCCTTGGCAGAGATCCACTGGAAATACGCCGCTGCAATGCTGGAGGCCAGCGCGGTGCGGGTGGCAGCAGCGGCGGCCTTGGTGGAGCCCAGCGCGGCAGCGGCGGCCTCGACCTCGCGACGGGTGCCGCCCCAGATATCCGGGGTCCAGGAGGCGGAAAGCGCGCCGTTCCAGCGGCCATGGGAGACGGAAACATCATAGTTGCCGCTGTTGGTGCCACCGAAGCTCATCCCCAGGCTGGGGAAGAGCCCGCTGCGGGTGGAGCGCAGGGCGGACTCCGCCTTCTCAATGGCCAGTGCGGCGCTCACCATGTCCGGGTTGGCGGCAAAACCACCCTCAATCAGGCGGGTGAGCTGCGGGTCGCGGAAGCAGTGCCACCACTCATCCAGCGTGTGTTCGCTCGTGCCCGGCGGCTGGGCATTCACCCAGGTGGCGGGCAGCTCAGGAGCCGTGGCGCCCAGGAAGTCCGGCCCCATCATGCAGGAGCTCAGCAGGGCTGCGGTAAAGGTAAGAGGCAAAATACGTTTCATACAGGAAAAGAATGGGGAAAGTTTATTCATGACGCAGGGCGTCGATGGGGTCGAGGCGGGAGCCCTTCCAGGCCGGGTACCAGCCGAACACAATGCCGATGACCGCCGCCACCGATACGGACAGCACCATGGCCGAAACTGAGACGGAAACCGGCCAGCCCATCTGCACGCTCACCATATAGGAAGCCACGCGCCCCACGGCAATGCCGATGAAGCCGCCGATGGTGCAGAGCAGCACCGCCTCCAGCAGGAACTGCCACATGATATCGCGCGGGCGGGCGCCCACGGCCATGCGCAGGCCGATTTCGCGCGTGCGTTCCGTCACAGAAACCATCATGATATTCATGATGCCCACACCGCCCACAACCAGTGAAATCATGGCCACGGAAATGAGCAGACTGCTGATGGTGGAGGTGGTATCCGTCATCATCTTCACGAACTGGGAACGGTCGCGCATGTTGAAGTCATCCAGCACACCGGGTTCCAGCCCGTGCTGGCGGCGCAGCACCGGGGTCATGGCATCCATGGCCTTGTTCGGGTCCTTGCCGTCCAGCACCTGAACCGCGATAGAATCCACCGTGCGCGTGCGCAGCGGGTGCGGCGCATTGGTGTACGGCTGCAGATCGCTGCCGGGATAGAAACTCACCGAAGTGGTGGGGAAAATATCGGTAGAGGAAACCTTGGTCGCGCTGGCAGCACCGCCCTTGCTGATGACGGCGGAGCCGCTGGAGCCCATGAGGCGCGTGCGGATACTGGTCCAGGGCAGAATGAGGCAGTCATCGGAGTCGTTGCCCATGCCATCCGCGCCCTTGGATTCCAGCACGCCGATGACGGTGAACACCACGTCCTTCACGCGGATATCCTTGCCGATAGGATCGGTATCGGCATAAAGTTCCTTGGCAATGGTGCTGCCGATGAGACACACACGACTGGCTTCATCCACCTGCTTTTTGGTGAAGGCACTGCCGGTGGCCACTTTCCAGCCCTCGATGGACATGTACTGCTCGTTGCCGCCCATGATGGAGCGCGGGCTCCAGTTCTGGTTGCCCACGATAATCTGCCCACTGGCGCGCACCACCGGAGAGGCGGCTTTCACGTACTCAGGGCATTCCTTCACCAGGGCATCGGCATCCACCGCATAGAGCGAGGCGCGGCCGCCCATGCCGGTATTCACGCCGGCGGTGCTCACGGAAGCGCCATTGATAGTGACCACATTGGTACCCATGGAGGAGAACTTATCGGCCACCTGCTTCTTGGAGCCTTCGCCAATCTCCATAATGGCCACCACCGCAGCGATACCAATCACAATGCCCAGCACCGTGAGCGCCGCGCGCATGGGATTGCGCACCAGGGCTTTCAGACAAGTTACGAACAAGGTGTTGAATTTCATTTCTGCAGAGTAGCTGTAAGTTCATCCGATACGCCGTCCAGAATCAGGCCGTCGCACATGTTGATGGCGCGGTCGGTGAAGGCGGCGGTCTTGGGGTCGTGCGTCACGATGATGACGGTGATGCCCTGCTTGCGGTTCAGGTCGCGGAACATGTTCATGACCTCCACCGAGGTGGTGGAATCCAGGTTGCCGGTCGGCTCGTCCGCCAGCAAAATGCCGGGGCTGTTGATGAGCGAGCGGGCAATGGCCACGCGCTGCTGCTGACCACCGGAAAGCTGGGCCGGGGTGTGGTGCATGCGCTCCTTGAGACCCACCAGGTCAATGAGCTCCAGCGCGCGCTTGCGGATTTCTGCCGTACTCTTGGCCGGGTGGTAGTAATAGGCCGGCATCATCACATTCTCCAGCGCCGAGGTACGGGCCAGCAGGTTGAAGTTCTGGAACACGAAACCGATGCGCTTGTTGCGCAGCAGGGCGCGCTCGTTGGCGTTCAGGCCGGCCACATTGTGGCCGTCAATCCAGAACTCGCCGCTGGTGGGGTGGTCCAGGCAGCCCAGAATATTCATGAGCGTGGACTTACCCGAACCCGAGGCACCGGTGAGGGAAACGAACTCGCCATCCTCGATGCGCAGGGAAATCCCCTTGAGCACCGGCAGGTCAATCTCCCCCAGGTGGTAGACCTTGGTTATGTTTTTCAGCTCAATCATGACCGGAAAAATTGCACGTCTGTTTACATGGGCGGGCCCGGGCGGCCACCCTTGTCGGTCTGGCCGGGCCTGGCCTCAGCCCCACCGGTGCCGCGCTGGCGGCGCTTCGGGCCATTCATGCCGAACAGACCACCCTGCTTGCCAGCCTTGGCGGCATCACCGCTGAACATGGAAACACCTGTCACCAGCTCATCGCCGGGCTTGAGCTCCTGCCCTTCCGGCAGCGTCACCATGGAGCGCGTGCCATCCGAATCTCCCTTGATGACACGCACCGGCGCCACCGTGGTATCGCTCACCTTGCGCCACACCAGCGTGGGGCGTTCCTCGCCCTCAGCACGCGGAGCCGGGCGCTTACCGCGGGCGCTTTCATCAATCTGCTCCGGGCTCGGGCGGAAATCGAAAGCGGCATCCGGCACCAGCAGGGCGCCCTTCACTTCCTTCACGATGAAGTTGGCATTGGCGCTCATGTAAGGCAGCAGCTTGCGCTCCGGGTTCTCGATATCCACCTCCACAATGTAGGTCACCACATTGGAGCTCATGGTGGCATTCGGGCGAATCTTGTTCACCGTGCCGGTGAAGTTCTCGTTCGGCAGGGCATCCACCGTGTAGCGCACCTCCTGACCGGGCTTCACCTTGGCAATATCGGCCTCATTCACGCTGCACCATATCTGCATCTTGCTCAGGTCGCGTGCCACCAGGAAAAGCGTGGTGGCGTTCATGCTGCTCACCACCGTCTGGCCCACGTTCACCTGGCGCACCACGATGGTGCCGTCCACCGGGGTGGAAATGCGGGTGTAATCGCGGTTGCGCAGCTCGCTTTCCAGCTGGGCCTCGGCGCTCTGCAGCTGGGCCAGCGCGCTCGCCTGCTGAGCCTCAGCCGTCTGCAACTGGGCCGTGGCGCTCTCCAGATTGGCAGCGGCAATCTCGGCGGAGTTCACGTACTGGTCATACTGCATCTGGGAGAGCGCATCGCCCACCCCCAGCGCCTTGGCGCGTGCCAGGTCGCGGTCGGCCTTGTTCTTGTTGGCCGTGGCCTGGGAAATGGAGGCCTTGGCCTGCGCCACAGAAGCATCGGACGAAAGAATCTGCGCCTGAGCCTGCGAAACCTGCGCCTCAGCTCGCTTGATATCCAGCTCCACGATGGTGTCATCGATGCGGGCGAGCAACTGTCCCGCCTTCACCTCGCTGCCGTAGTCCACCGGGCGGCCATCCACATCCACGCCGAATTCCTTGATTTCGCCGGTCACCTGGGCACCTACGTCCACCAGTTCCTGCGGTTCCAGCGTGCCTGTGGCCTGCACCTTGCTCACAAAATCATCCTGCACCACCGCCACCGTATTGAACCGGGTCTCCACCGAAGCGGAATCCCCGGAGAAATACCAATACCCGGCACCACCGGCGCAGATGAGGGCCGCGCCACCCCACTTGAAAATCGCTTTCACGGTTAATATATTACTATTTCCTGTTCTCATGTCAAGCCGCAGAAATGCGGCTCCTTCACTTATCTGATACGCAAAAATCCGCGCATATTCTACATCTGCGCGGATTTTTTGCTAAAAAATACATGAAAATCTCAATTTCTGGAGCGACCGTCGTCCCAGCCGGTCTGGGAGTGGCGTTTCTCAGCCCCGGAGGGGCGGCAGCCTTTAGACCGGGGTGGAGCTGCGCCAGCAGCGAAACCCCGGGTGTGCGTGATAAGGAATCAGAACCCCGGAGGGGTGGCAGGACGCAGGTCTACAAACAGTAGCAGAATTTCAGTTTTCGATGCGTCCAATATCATTCACGTCAAAGCCGTGTTTCTGTATAAACAGGCGGAATTCCTCAAAAGCGGACTGATTATTGTGATGCTCCTTCTGATTCTTGATATACTTGATGACAATGTCCTTGTTAGATTCACTTACAGAAAAGGCGCCATACCCCGCCTGCCATGAAAAATCGCTATATCTGCCATCAATCCTTTTTATCCATCTGCTCGTGTTGGCTTTGATGCCACGTACGAAATCAGACAGACTGATGGATACAGGCGCAGAGCACAGTATGTGAATATGGTCAGACCGACCACCAACTATAAACGAAATACCGGACATCGACCTGATGGTGCCTCCAATGTAGTCAAATATCCGAGGCAAATGATTCTCCTCCATTGGCACCCCGCCGCTTTTAATATGAAAAATTATGTGTACGTTGATACTGGTAAATGAATCACTCATATTTCACTCCTGCTTCTTCTGCCACCCCTCCGGGGTTCTGTTTTCTTTTTGCCCCCACCCGGGGTTCCGCCGCGTTGCGGCTCCACCCCGGTCTATGAGCTATCGCCCCTCCGGGGCTCTGATTTCCTTATCAATTTCTGGAGCGACCGTCATCCCAGCCGGTCTGGGAGTGGCGTTTTTCGGCAGCGCGCTGGGCTTCGGCGGCGGCGGCTTCGCGGGCGGCAGCCTCCTGGGCGGCTGCCTGTTCCTCAGGAGTCACCGGTTCGGCGGTTTCTTCTTCCTCGGTCGGGGCCATCCCTTCGGGCACATTGGCTTTGCGGGTAGGGCCGGCAAGCTCTTCCTCCATGCTGGGTTTGATGCTCTCGAAGAAGCTCTTCACCACCATGGCGGCCATATGACCACCGGAAATGCGCTGGTGCGGCTTACCTTCATACAGGGCCACATAGGCATAGCGGGGATTATCTGCCGGCATGAACCCGGCAAACCAGGCAAGTCGGCAATCAAGCGAGGGCGGGCCCCACTGGGCGGTACCGGTCTTGCCGGCGTTGGAGGTGTAGCTGAGCGCAGCACGGCGGCCGGTGCCGCCGTTCACCACGGCCTTCATGCCCTTGCGCACCACGGCCAGGGCGGAGCTCATATCCTGCAGATTGCTCTGGGCGGAGGGGGTGAACTGGTACACCACATTGCCGTCCTTATCGAGCACCTGGCGAATGAGTTGCAGCTTGGGCAGGTACTCACCATTCGCAATGCCGGCCACGCCATGCGCCACCTGCAGCGGGGTAGCCAGCAGAGCACCCTGGCCGATGGCCATGTTGGCGGCATCGCCGGCCATGAAGCCGCGGCCGTAGTTGCGGTGCATCCATTCCTCGGTGGGCACGTTGCCCGCCTTATCCGGGATGGGGAGGCCGGTGGTGGAACCATAGCCGAAGCGGCGTGCTACCTCGCACAGACGCGCCGCACCGAGGCGGGGTTCGCGCGTGGCGGCAATCTGGTACATGAAGGGGTTGTTCGACAACACCAGGGCGGTCACACAGTTGATGGAGCCGGAGAACTTATTGTGGTTCTTGAATTCGTGGCCGCCGATACGCACGCTGTAGGGGCAGTTCACATAGGTGCTTTCCGTGATGATGTTGTGGCGCAGGCCGGCCGCCACAGTGATGGTCTTGAAAGTGGATGCTGGCGGGTATACACCGGCATAGGCACGGGAAACCAGCGGGGTATCCGGGTCGAGGCGCAGGGCATCGTAATCCTTCTGAGAAATGGCGGGAATAAAGGTATTCGGGTCAAAATTCGGGGCTGAGGCCAGCACCACCACCTCGCCGGTGTGCACATCAATCATCACGAAAGCGCCGCGGCCCAGCGTGTTATCGCGCAGGGACTGCTCGGCGGCCTTCTGCCACTCCAGATTCAGCGTGGTCACAATGGTGCCACCGGGGCGGGGCTTGCTCTGCAGCTCATCCAGAATCTTGTTCCCGCTCTCGTCGAACATGAGACGCCAGATGCCGGGGCGACCGGTGAGCTGCTTGTTGAACTTCAGCTCCAGACCGGCGCGGCCTTCCTGACGCTCGAAAATCGGGTCGTTGTGGTTGATGGGGCCGGTGGGCAGCTTTGCCTTCACGCCGGTATAGCCCAGAATGTGGCAGGCCGAGGTCTGGTGCGGGTAGTTGCGGATATACAGTGGGATGAGGTGGCCGTATTCAATGCTGCTCACCTGGGCGCGGATGGGTTCCAGGTCGCGGGCACGGATGGTGGGCCCCACCGGCAGCGCCAGCCAGCGACGCTGGCGATAGTGGTCCAGCAACTGGGCATCCGTCTTATCATACACCTTCAAACCGGCCTTTTCATAGGCGGCAATCACCTTGCGCGCAATGGAAAGTATATTCTCCTCGCTCTCGTCCTTCAGCTGGCCGAAGTTCACGGCAGGCTGGTAGGCTACCTCCGAACAGGCCATCACCTGACCATTGCGGTCGGAGATAATACCGCGCGGTCCCGGCACCGTCAGCGACATGGTGCGGGCATTTTTGCGGTTGGTCGCATAGGCCACGCGGGAGGGATCATGCACCGTCGGGTCGGTCACGGAGGTGGTGGGCTTCAGCGAATCAAGCCCGGTTTCATCGTGCTGGGCCCCGCCGGTCTCGGCATGCAGCGGGGAATCCGGGTCGGCGGTCTGCTCATAGCTCGCTGCCTGGCCCACACCTTCCTGCATGGCGGGTGCGTGGTCCTCGCCGCCCAGTTTCACTGTCTCCACAATCTCCTCTGCCGCCTCGTCATCCGGCATATCCTCCACAAAGGGGACCCCGCCGGCTTCCACTGCGGGCGCGGCCTCCTGCCCCACGGCAGCAGGTGCACCAAGTGACATGGCCAGAACAACTAATCCGGTGTAGAGCTTACTCCTGAGCATCGCAACCGCATTCTACCCTATTTGTCTCTCATTAGTCAATCGTCAATTGTCAATCGTCAATGAAAAAGCCCCGCCACCAGATAGGTGACAGGGCTTTTATCTGCTTCAGATACCTGAAAATCAGGCCTCGGGAGCAACGTTGACGCGGCGGCCTTCGCGATCGAAGAACACGCGGCCATCAACCAGGGAGAAAATCGTGTAATCGCGGCCCATGCCCACGCCCTTGCCGGGATGGAACTTGGTGCCACGCTGACGGACGATGATGTTGCCGGCGATCACGGTCTGACCACCAAACTTCTTCACGCCGAGACGCTTGCTGCGGGAATCGCGACCGTTACGGACGGAACCTTGACCTTTCTTATGTGCCATGACTAGTTAGTTATCTATGGGATAGGGGTTAATAATCAGGCGTTGATAGCGGTAATCTGCACCTTGGTAAGAGCGGCGCGGAAACCCTTCTTCTTGTGGAAACCCTTGCGGCGCTTGAACTTGAAAGCGATACCCTTGGCGCCACGAGCCTCCGGATCCAGCACCTTGGCCGTCACCGTTGCACCTGCCACCGTGGGAGCACCCACCTTCGTCTCACCCTCGTTCTCCACCAGGAGCACCTGGTCGAACGTGGTCTCGCCATCCTTCTCCAGACCAGCGAGGCGGTCCACGGTGAGGATATCACCGACCGTCACACGGTACTGCTTGCTGCCGGAAGTGAAAACTGCGTATGCCATAATTTTCAGAATTTTGATGTTGCACCCACTCATGCGGGCTGGCACATTATAGGCACGCAAGCGCATTTGTAAAGAAAAATTTCACACTAAAATGAAAAATTTGCAGAAAATTTTTAAAAATTCTCCGATTGAGGTCACATCGGAGGCCGGGATGGTAGCGCTTGGACGCCGCATGGCTGCCGAACTGGAGGCCGGGCAGATCTTCGGCCTGGTAGGTGATCTGGGTGCGGGCAAGACCCACCTGGTGCAGGGCATACTGGAAGGGCTCGGTGCCGGCAACCCCGCCGCCAGCCCCACGTTCTCCCTGGTGCATGAGCACGACGACGGCACCCTGCCCGTGGCGCATTTCGATTTCTACCGCATGAAGAGCCCGCAGGAGGCCATCGGCATTGGCTGGGATGAATACCTGACCAGCGGCCGCATTCTGCTGGTGGAATGGGCCGACCGATTCGATGGCGCCCTCATGCCCGCGGATACCCGCTGGCTCGTGCTCCGCCACACCGGCGAGAACACTCGCACCGTGACCCTGGTGGAGTGATTAATGATTAATTTGAAGTCCGACGGGGTTCTGGCTACGTAGTTCTCCAACTGTCTTACCCATCTTCTCTATGAATCAAACACCCCCTACAATGCCCAATAGCGAGATTCTGCTCTACACCTCCCCCGATGGGCAGGTGCAGCTCGATGTCCGACTGCAGGAGGACACTCTGTGGATGACCCAGCAGATGATGGCCGAGTTGTTCCAGACAACGGTGCAGAACATCATCATGCACGTCGGAAATATATACAAAGAAGCTGAGCTTCAACGAGAGGGAACTTGTAAGGATTTCTTACAAGTTCGAAAAGAAGGCTCGCGAAACGTGCGGCGTCCGGTCAATTTCTACAACCTGGACATGATTCTTTCCGTGGGGTACCGCGTCAATACACGGCGTGGCACACAATTCCGCATCTGGGCTACACAGCGCCTTCGCGAGTACCTGGTTCGGGGCTACGTGGTGCATGAAAAGCGGCTGCAGCAGCTGGGACAGGTGGTTCAGCTGATGCGCCGGGTGGAAAACCGGCTGGATGCGCGACAGGTGCTGGATGTCATCGAGCACTACAGCACGGGATTGAACCTGCTGGATGACTACGACCACCAGTGTCTTACCCGCCCGGCAGGCTCCACCCAGTGCTATGTGCTGGAGTACGATGAATGCCGCAAACTCATCGACAGCATGAGCTTTGGCGCTGAATCTGATCTCTTCGGCCGGGAAAAAGACGATTCATTCCGCGGGGCCTTGGGCAATATCTACCAGAGCTTCGGTGGGGCAGATATCTACCCTACCATGGAGGAAAAAGCTGCCCGTCTGCTCTACTTCACAGTCAAGAACCACGCATTCTTCGACGGCAACAAACGCATTGCCGCCGCCGTGTTCCTGTATTTCCTCGACCGTAACAACGCGCTCTTTCTCAACGGCAACAAACGACTGGCCGATGCCACCCTCGTGGCGCTGGTCATCCTCATCGCCGAATCCAGGCCGGATGAGATGGAAACCATCATCTCCGTTATCCTCAACTGCATGCAGCCATGAATGCAAGCTCTAAGCCATCACCGCAAGAATACATGCTGAAGCTGCCGGATGAAGCCCCTATGGGGCCGGTGGCGCTGGATATCATAGCCGAGCTGGTCAGGCAGGGAGAAGTGACGGAGGCCTACCTCTTCTCCGCCATCGATGCAGATGAATGGCACCCCATCCGCGAGCTGCCGGGCTTGCCGCAAACAGCGTTCCGGGCACCGCGTGTCAACAAGCTCAAAGCAGGTAACGCCGATTTTGGCCAGCTTCTCACCAGCTCACTGGCAGCAGCCGCCACATACACCGCTCTGTTCCTGCCGTTTTCCCTGCTGACACCCCGTAGACATCATCTGGCGGAGTACGAAACCTGGATTGCGATAGCGGCCGGGGTTCTGGTAGTTGGCATGATTCAGGCCCTTATAGCCTTCGCCGTGTTCCGCAATCCCAATCTCCCCCGAATCGGGAAGGAGCTGCTGGTCGTGCTGATGATCAGTTTCTGGTTCATCCCCATCATCTTTCTGAGAGCCCTGGCGGGCGAGCTTCATGGGCCATTCTTCGACCCCTCTGTTATAGTCCTGGCCCTGATAACCTTCCCGCTGCCGCTCCTGCTCTGCCTCTTCAACCGCCTCTTTGACCGGAAATAGCTTTTTTTCATAATTGACTGACCGTCTTCTTTTTTATACAATTCGCCCATGAGCGACAAGGAAACACACCCGGATGAAGGTTTGCATGCAGCCGTGGTCTGCAACAAGCCGGAACTGATTGACGAGCTGCTGGCGGAGGGGGCCGATGTGAATACCCGCATGACGAACCCGGATGAAGCAGTGGAGCTCAACCAGATCACCGCGCTATACATGGCCGCCCGCTTCGGCAAAATCGAATGTCTGAAACGCCTGCTGGCCGCGGGGGCAGATGTGAACGCGGCCGATGCTCACCAGACCACCCCGCTGCACGTGGTGGCCTATAACAATGACCTGAAAAAACTTTCCGCCAAAACCCAGCTGGAATGCGTGCAGCTTCTGCTGGCCGCCGGGGCCGATGTGCACCTGCGCAACGAACCGGGCGACACCCCGCTGCACTATGCCGCCCAGAGCGGCAACGCCGAGGTGGTTCGCGCCCTGCTGGAAGCCGGAGCCGATGCCAACAGCCGCGACAAGGAAGGCTACCAGCCCATCCACGGTGCCGCCTACCACGGCCACATGGAAATCATCCGCATGCTGCTGGCCGCCGGGGCTGACATCAACTCACGCGAGGGAGCCGGATTCACCCCGCTGGCCCTGGCCACCATCTACTACGGCACCGCAGAGAACCTGCGGGAGCTGATGCAGCTGGGGGCCGATGTGAATACCGTTACCGACGAGGGCACCAACCTGCTGCACCACGCAGCCTGTTCCCTTTCTCCCTGGCGGGAGCGGGAGAGAAAGATGGAAGAAGTGCTGAAGCACGGTCCGGATGTGAACGCCGTTTCCCGAAATGGGAACACGCCCCTGCTCTCGGCAGCCATCAGGTTCTTCGAAAAGCAAGGGCCCTTCGGGTGCATGGAACTACTCGTCCAGGCCGGGGCGGATGTGCGAATCAGGCACAACAATACCACCCTGCTCCATGTTGCTGCCGCTTCCGGGCAGCCGGAGATGCTCTCCCTCCTTCTCAAGGCCGGAGCCAGCGCCACCGAGGCAGATGACAACGGCAATACGCCGCTGGCCTATGCCTACCTTCTATCCCGCAAGCTGCGCGTCCCCCGCGCCACCCGGAACAAAATCATCCACCTCCTCCTGGCCGCTGCCCCGGAGCTCAAAAAAAGACTCACCGCCCTGAAGCGCCGCTACTGGCTCAACAAGCTGCTGAACTTCATCCTTCTCCTGGTTGTGCTGCGCTTCCTCTGGCTCCTGCTCAGCTGATAACAACTCTTCCTCAACGGCGTTTCTTCCGCTGCATCCAGTCAAGAAGCACTCACACAGCACTCAGTGACACAGCCGCTATAGCAAAGCTGAAATGCATCATCGCCGCAAGGGAGCCTTTCGCGGCATCGTATACAAAGGCCTCCTGCGGGCAGTCTACACGATAACAGACGACCACTTGAGTTCCCCGCTGATATGAATCGCAGCGAGTAAAGCGTGCCCTCCCCTCGTCTCCGTCCGGTAGAGGATAAGAAATGAGGAGGAGGTTCAAAGAGGCGCCCAAAGCCCCCCCGCTCACCGTTCCGACCAGGCAAGACTGGTCACGATACGGACAAGTCCGCGCGTGACCAGGTTGAGACGGTGGTAGTCGAGCGTATCGGGGGTATCGGTCGGCTCATGGTAGTTGGGATTGCGAATCATGGCCGTATCCGTCACCATAACGGCAGGAATGCCCAGGGGGTGGTAATTGCGGTGGTCGCTGAAGAACAGTTCTGTTTCCTCAGCCCAGGGCACATTGATACGGGCGGCCGGCAGTTGTTGCTTCAAGCCGGAATAAATCTGCTTTGCCAGGTCGTATGCCTCCAGATTGCCCACCACAGCTATAAAATTGCCGACTGTGGGAAGCAAGAGAGAATAGCCGGGAAACAGAGAGGGCTGGCTGTCCGGTTCATCGCTGAAATACCCCAGCATCTCCAGGCAGATAAGGCCTAGTACCTTCTCGCTGTCGCAGGTCGCCGCGTGGCGGGCACTTCCCATATCCTCGCTCTCGAACCAGGGCGGTTCCTCGCAGGCCCAGGCTACCAGCTCAATATCATGCTCAGGTTTACCCTTGGGCAACTGAGCTGCCAGCTCAAGCAGGGCGGCCAAGGCACTGGCATTATCATCAGCCCCGGGATTCTCCCCTTCCCCTGTGTCGCAGGCATCATAGTGCGCGCCGATGATATAGCGTTTCCCCGACTTCCCGCGGCGTAAGGCGCAGATATTATAGTGAGTTTCCCCATCGGAAGTAGTGAATTCCTGCAAGGTGACCGCCCAGCCGGCAGCAGCCAGTTTCTTCTCAATATAGAGCCGCGCCTGCTCCAGCGTATCGCCATAGCGCGGCTGGGCACAGAGCTGCTCCACATGCCCTCTCAGCCGCTGCGCCGCTTCAGGTGCAGGGCGGCTCACAGGCTGCTCAGCAGAATGCTCCACCAAGCAGCTGCACGCCGAAACAAGACACAGGAGCAAGACACCAAAAATCCATCCTGCGACCTTGCACGTTTTTAACCCCAATTTTTTTAACGTACATCCAAGAGCCTTATCCGAGCCTTTTTCTACTCTCTTCATGTTCTGCCCTCATTGGAATGAGAAGAAATCAAATCCAGCAAGTTATCTGAGTTATATTTATCGAAATCAGATTGAAACAGTCTATCCTGAATAATCCGATATTTCTCGAACTCGCTTTCAGCGAATACCTTTGCCACCTGGGCTGAAACACGTCCTACATTATTGAGCAACTCATACTCATTGAACTGCAAAAATGCATCCAATTTTTTTGCCCAGTCCTCCATCGACATGGGAATATGCCTTTCAGCCTGTTCCTCAGCATAGTCCAGGTACATCGAAACGACCCTGTCTAACCTGCGAAGCTCGTGTTCTGTCAAATAGTTTTTAGCAACGGAAACATCGCTCTTGATAATTTTCCCGGACGGCGCATTTTTCCACGAGGTTAGCCCCATATGCTCTTTCTGGCTACTAGCGCGGTCGATTATTAATTCCGCTGCGGTATGCCGATGTATCGCAAAATGCAATTTATTTTGCACGTGAGCAAAAAAGTCAAGTGTGGTCTGAGCCTTGGCATCATAGTCAAAAGACGTGGCATATATATCCGTTATCTTCTGATAGAACAAGCGCTCACTTGCGCGGATTTCCCGAACCTCCTCCAACAAACTTGTGAAATAGTTCTCATTGAAGAAAGTTCCGTTCTTCATTCGCTCTCTATCGATGACGTATCCACGTATTGCATAATCTCTGAGAATACTGGTCGCCCATCTACGGAATGCTGTCGCCTTCTTTGAGTTAACACGATAACCCACTGCAATTATCGCATCCAGATTATAATGTTTTGTATTATAGGTTTTACCATTTGTGGCAACTACCGAGAAAAGCTCGGTAGTTGATTTTTCGTCCAGCTCTCCCTCGTTGTAAATATTCTTGAGGTGTAAACCTATATTATCCGTAGAACAATCGAAAAGGGTTGCCATTAATTTCTGGCTCAACCAAATCGTATCGTCCTGAAGCCTGACTTCAATTCCATCCTCCCTGGCCTGATTTGTAAATATGAGGAATTCAGCCGTACTATTTCTTATCTGAATTTTCTTACCCATTTCTACAAATCTCCAGGTATGAAATCGATTAGGGCATCAGAATCACATGGTGGCTCACACCATCACTCAAAGAGCGAGAGCACGGCCTCGGCGGCTTTGGCGGCGGCACCGCCGTGGCCCAGGCGGCTCATGGATTCCTGCATCTCGGTCAGCACCTTGGCGCGGGATTCCGGCTGAGTGAGTCGCTCCAGTTCGGCGATGCAGTTCTCCACATTGAAATCATGCTGGATGAGCTCACGGGTCACCGGCTTGTCCACCAGGATATTCACCATACCGATATACTTGATGGTGAGAATCATGCGACCAATCATATAAGTACCGGCAGATACCTTGTACACCAGGGCAAAGGGCAGCTCATGCAGAGCGGCTTCCAGCGTGGCCGTGCCGGAGGTGACCAGGGCGGCCTCAGCGCGGTCCATGAGGTCATGGTAGCTGCCGGGGCAGATATTGATGATTTCAGCAGGCATGTCGGCTTCCTCGGCCATGCGGCGCATGACGGCGGCCAGTTTCTCAGAGCTGGCAGAGGTCTCAAAGCGCCACTCGGGGTGGCGGGTGCGAAGTTCCTTCACCACATCCAGGAACACAGGGAAGTGGCGCTCCACCTCGCGGTTACGGCTGCCGGGGAAGAGGCCGATGAGGTTCTTCTCGCGCACGTCGGTGCGGCGGGCGGCCAGAATATCATCCACCAGCGGGTGGCCCACAAATTCCGTACGCAGCCCGGCCTTCTCGAAAAGCGGCTTCTCGAAGGGGAAGGTGCACATCATGAGGTCAAGCACCGCGGCCAGCTTGGGGATGCGCCCTTTCTTCCAAGCCCACACCATGGGGGCGATAAACCAGGCTATCTTCGTCTTAGGCGACACCTTGCGCACGCGCTCGGCCAGGCGCTGGTTGAAGCCGGGATAATCGATGAGCAGCAGGCAGTCCGGCTGGTCGGCGGCAATGCGCTCGGTCATCTCCTTGAGCTTACCGGCAAAGAAACGGATATGGCGCAGCACCTCCACAATGCCGATAACGGCAGCGGCATCGGCCCAGTCCTCCACCCCGGGGGCAAGGGCGTGCATGCGGTTGCCGCCAAGGCCCACAATTTCCGCATCCGGGCGGCGGTTCAGAAGTTCCTGAATGAGCAATGCACCCTGCTTATCGCCACTCTTCTCACCGGCTACCACGTATATCTTCATACCATTACTCTACCACGCGCGCGAAAAATTGCAAGAAAAGACTTTTAATCCGTGCAAATGTGTGCATAATCCCCGCATGCACGAATTCCTTGTGTTCTGTATGGACTGCATCCAGCAGTGGGGTTACTGGGGCGTAGTGGTGCTCATGGCCATGGAAAGCTCCATTATCCCGGTACCCAGTGAAATCGTGGTGCCGCCGGCAGCCATTGCCGCTACATTCCCGGATGCCACCATGTCATTCTGGGGCGTGGTGCTCGCCGGCACGGTGGGTTCCTACCTGGGGTCGTGCGTGATGTACTTCATGGCGCTCTGGCTGGGGCGGCCCTTCATGTTCCGCTTCGGCAAGTATTTCCTGATGCCGCCGCACAAGCTAGAAAAGGCAGAAGTATTCATGAACAAATACTCCACCGCCGGCATCTTCTTTGCACGTTTCCTGCCGGTGGTGCGCCACCTCATCTCCATTCCCGCCGGTCTGGTCAAGATGAACTTCACCATGTTCAGCATCGCCACCATCACCGGCTCCGCCATCTGGTGCTGGGTGCTCGCCTGGTTCGGCGACAAGGTGGGCCGCGACCACCCCGAAATCATGAACAGCCCGGAGGACCTGGTGCACGCCGTGAAAGATGAATCCCACCTGGTAGTGCTGGCCATCGTGATGGTAGCCGGCCTGTATGCCCTCATGAAATACATGACCCGAGACAAAAAATAACCCCCTTTCCATTACCATGACCAACGAAAATCTCATCGATGAAATTCTGCGTCTGAAACAGGAACGCAACGCCGTCATCCTGGCCCACAGCTACCAGCGCCCGGAGATTCAGGACCTGGCCGATTTCGTGGGCGACTCCCTGGCCCTGGCCCGCAAGGCCCAGGAGGCCGAGTGCGATGTCATCGTGTTCTGCGGTGTGCATTTCATGGCCGAGACCGCCTGCATCCTGAACCCGAGCCGCACCGTGCTGCTGCCGGATGCCAATGCCGCCTGCTCGCTGGAGGCCTCCTGCCCCGCCGAGGAGCTGGCCGCTTTCCTGGAGGAGAACAAGGATAAGAATTATTACGTGATTGCCTACGTGAACTGCTCCATCGGCGTGAAAGCCCTGGCAGATGTCATTGTGACCAGCGGCAACTCCCAGCGCATCATCGAAACAGCCCCCACGGACCGCCCCATTCTCTTTGTGCCGGACCGCAACCTGGGCGCCTGGACCTCCCTGAAGACCGGCCGTGTGATGACCATGTGGAACGGCGCCTGCCACGTGCACGAGCGCTTCACCCGCGACCAGCTGCTGGCCACCAAGGCCAAACACCCGGATGCCCTGGTGGTCTGCCACCCTGAATGTCAGGAACCCATCCGCCTGCTGGCCGACCACATCTGCTCCACGGAAAAAATGATTCCCTACTGCCGCGAAAGCGAGTGCAGCAAGTTCATCATCGTGACCGAGACCGGCATTCTGCACCGTCTGCGCAAGCTGGTGCCGGGCAAGGAATTCATCCCCATGGACATGGGGCAGTGCTCCTGCGCCGAGTGTGAATACATGAAGCTCAACACGCTGGAGAAGCTGCGTAACTGTCTGCGCGACATGGCACCCGAGGTGCGCGTGCCGGAGGAACTGCGCCTGCGCGCTGCCGCCCCGCTGGAACGCATGCTGGAGCTTTCCAAGTAAAAATGAACCTGGCCCCGCACATCCTGGCCCACGGCAACTGGATTTCCATGGAGGAATTCATGGAACTGGCCCTCTATGACCCGGACGGCGGTTATTACAACACCAACATCGCCGATATCGGCTTCCGAGGCGATTTCTCCACCACTGCCACCATGAGCGACCTGCTGGCCCGCCGCCTGGTGCAGCAGTGGGAGCAGAGCTGCCGCGCCTTTAACCGCCGCCTGCCCATCATCGAAATCGGCGGCGGCAATGGCGACATGGCGGTGAGCATGGCCCGCTCACTCGGCTTCTTCAACCGCCTGCGCGTGCGCTACTACATGGTAGACCGCTCCAGGGCGCTGCGCGATTTGCAGCTCATGGTGGGCGGCAACTTCGTGCGCGTGTACGATACCATCGAGAAAGCACTGAAACACGCCGGGAGCCGCGCCTTCATCTTCTCCAACGAACTGCCGGATGCCTTCCCCGCCCGCCAGTTCGTGTACCAGGACGGCGCGTGGCTGGAGCTGGGATTCTCCGTGCACCACGGGCAGATTGTGCGCGCAGTGAAGCAGCGCCCGCTGCCGGAATCCAGCGTATTCACCCGCTGGGCCTACGAGGGGCAGATTGTGGAGGTGCAGGAAAGCTACCACAAGTGGTACGCCGCCTGGCAGCCGCTCTGGAAATGCGGCACGCTCGTCACCATCGACTACGGTGAGATGAACGACACCCTCTACCACCGCCGCCCCGCTGGCACCCTGCGAGGCTACAAAGCCCACCAGCTGGTCAATGCCGATGAGCTCCCTGCCCTGGCCGGCAAGTGCGATGTGACCGCCGATGTCAACTTCACCGACCTGCACCAACTGGCCGCAAACTGCGTGGGCGACCGCGTGCAGTTCATGAGCCAGCACGCCTACCTCAAGGACCTGGCCGACCCCACCAGCGCCGCCGACCGCCACCTGATAGCCGTTCCCGGCGCAGGAGACCACTTCAACGTCCTCATCCAGCACCGCTTCGAATCATGACCCGCCGCACCAAGTTCACGCTGACGGCGCTGCTCTTTGCCACGGTGGGCACCATGCTGCTGGCCGGCGATTTTCTGATGCCCCGCTGGCTCTGCCGCGGCGGCGAATGGGACGGCCCGGTGACCGACCATTTCGACGGCACCTTCTTCTACAACCCGGAGCCCAGCACGCTGTACAAGACCAGCAACCTGCTCCAGTGGCTCAGTGAGCGCCACACCAAGGGTGACTACCCTACAGTAAAGAAAAACACCCACCAGCCGCAGCTCGCCCCCAAGGTAGACGGGCAGGACTGGGAAGTGACCATGGTGAATCACTCCACCATGCTCATCCGCACCGCGGGGCTCAATATCCTGACCGACCCCATCTGGAGCGACTACACCAGCCCGGTGCAGGGATTCGGCCCCAGGCGCCACCGTCCCGTCGGTATCGTCTGGGAAAAGCTGCCCCGCATTGATGTGTGCCTGCTCTCCCACGACCACTACGACCATTTCGACGCGCCCACCCTCAAACGCCTGTCCGCAGAGCACAAACCGCTCTTCATCGTGCCGCTGGGTCTGGCAAGGCTGGTCAAATACCACTGCGGCGAAGATGTACGCATCATCGAGGCCGACTGGTGGGACAGCGTGCAACACGGCAACCTGAGCATCACCCTTACCCCGGCCAAGCACTGGAGCAACCGCTACCGCAAAACATACACCCGCAACCGCTCGCTCTGGTGCGGCTTCTACCTCAAATCCGCCGGGGGCCCCTCCATCTACTTCGTGGGGGATTCCGCACGCTCCAACTGCTTCACCCAGATTCACAACCGGCTCGGCGCGCCGGATGTGGCGCTCATCCCCATCGGCGCCTACAAGCCGGACTGGATTCGCAACGGCCACATCTCCCCAGCCGAGGCAGTGGAAGCCTTCCGCCAGTTGCAAGCCCGGCAGGCCATTGCCTGCCACTTCGGCACCTGGCAGCTCGCCAACGAAGGCTACCAGGAAACACTCGATGACCTGGCTGCCGCCCTGAAGGAAACCAACATCCCCGCAGAGCAATTCATCGCCCCGGATAACGGGCAGACCATCCGTAACTCTCACTAACATACAGTCTTGTTCTCCTTTTTCTCCCACCGCCCGCTTCTCATTGCAATGCTTCCATTGCTGGTTGCTTGGAGCATCATTTCTCTGCTCGCGGCTCCGTCCCTGCAAAATGACGATCATCAGCTCTACTTCATGCTGTGTAATGGGGGAACTGGCAGCATTCCCTTTTCACCCTACATAGGCACCTTGTACGGGAGACTGCTGGTGATACTCAATAGCCTGAATGATTGCATAAACTGGCACCTGGTAATGCTTCATGTGATAAGCAGTATGGCATCACTGGGGCTGAACTACTTTGCTGCCAGTCAGTGGGCCGCCCAGCGGAGTGATAATCCCAGCATAGATTTCTGCCGCATCACTGCAGCTCTGAGCATACTCTGCTACCTGAATTTTCAGTGCATATACTGTTCTCAATACACGCACACAGCTATTTTATGTTCTTGTTCTTCCCTGTTGTTGCTCTACTTATGGTGGACGCACAAGAGAAGCAGTCTGATTTTTCTTGCTTCCCTTCTTCTTTTCATCTTTGCCTATGAACTCAGAACATCTGCTCTTGTAGCCTTTGCCATCCTCGGCATCGGGGTATTGGCAGCTGCCTGGCATCAACAAAGAAACGTTTCTTCACACAAACCTGCGCACGCTTGGCTTCTCATTGCTTTTCCCAGCGTTCTGGTCGCGCTAAGCTGTAGTGATTACCTCTCGTATGCAGAAGCTCCGGACTGGACCGAAGCCAGGAATTTCTGTAAAGCACGAGTAGAAATTCTCGACCAACGTGACAATTCAGGGATTGATAAGTCCCGGCAACTCCAGCAGGCCGGCATCGAAATGAACGTTTTCAGAGTTTTTCAATCCTTTACCTATGTGCCAGGCTTTTGCAATGAAAACGCCGAACAACTTGACAAAATACGGCAAATCCATCAAAGCGAACGCATTGGTCTTTTTAACAATGAACAACTTGCCAGGCTGGGATTCCTTTCATTCAAGGGTTTTCATTACCCGAAAGAGAGCAGTTTTCTGAGAACGATCACACCCTATGTCCCCATGATTGCCATGCTCGTGCTTCTGGCACCGGGCATAAATCGGCGTACGCTCATGTACATTCTTCCGGTTATGTTCGCAATCCTGCTGTACTTTACCAGTCTTCTCCTGTTCCAACGGCCTGTCGGACGAGTATGGTACCCAGTCTTGTACACCGGATCCGTATGGTTGATGGGGAACCCCTCCACCATCCGGGCTTCGCGTCTGAGCAACATCATGTACCGGGGAGCTCTCTTTGTTGCTGTGATGAGCACTCTTTTCTGCTTGCGCCATTGCCGACACGCAGTGACCCCAGATGTTCCGGTCTGGAAATATTGCGCCCAGAACGCCGACAAACTCTACCTCACCACCAGCATGCAGGGACTTGGTCTGTTCCCTCCGGGATGGTCCGGCGTGAGCCTGAAGTATTTTAGCACAACAAACATCATCCCTATCTCCGACGGTTGGTGTTTCTACAGCCCGGCATATCACGCTGCGCTCCATGCTCGTGGCATCAAGAATCCTTACACAGAAATCTGCAAACCTGACACCTACATTGTCACCCAGAGCGACCGAGGAGAAAAGGGCATGCTTAACACTATCTCCTCCATGCACGAAAGCCAAATAGGGACATCCCTCCGATACCGTCAGGTTGAGACCGTCGGCAGATTTACCATATGGAAAGCGGAACCCGCCAATTAATCGCGCACCACGCCCACGTAGGGCAGATTGCGGTAGAGTGAGCCATCCGCATCCATACCGTAACCCACGAGGTACAGATTCGGGGAGACCAGGCCCACATAGTCGGCCTCAAACTCCACGCGACGGCCTTCGGGCTTATCCACCGCCACGGCGGTGACCACCTCGGCAGCCCCCAGGCGCAGCAGCTCAGTCTTCACATTCTTGAGGGTCACACCGCTATCCAGCACGTCATCGAGCACCAGCACGCGCATGTCTTCACAATACGGAACCGGGGTCTTCCAGGTCACCTTGCCGCTGGTTTCGCGGGCGGCGCCGTAGCTGGAAACACGCGCAGTCTCCAGTATGAAATTGACCGGCAGATAGCGCAGAAGGTCAGCCGTAAACCACAGAGCTCCATTCAGCAGAGAAAGCACCTTAACCGGGCGTTCATCGCCAAAGCGCTCGATGAGTTGAGCCGCCATCTTGCGGAGAGCCGCATCTATCTGTTCAGCCGAAAAGAGAGGGTCGATGTTCATGATTATTTGAGTTTTCTGCGGGTTACTATGTAAACTTTGTCACCATGCCGCACCTTCTGCGGCACTGCAATAAGAGCTGTTGCCCCCTTGGAAGCCACCTGTACCACCTGGGTCTCGCCCGCCTCATCATCGCACCGCACCTCAGGCACCGTCACACGCACGATGCCCGTAGTCACCCCGGTTATCTCAATCTTATCCCCCGGCGATACCGGGCCCGCCTCCAGGCGGATTTCAGCCACGCCGGCCTTGGCGTACCAGCGCATCACGCGGCCCAGATGCTGACGCTGCTCCAGAGCCAGGCTGTTGGAGCAGCCGCTCCACGTATCCCACTCCTCGCCCAGGTAATAACCACCGTGCCAGAACTGGCGGTTGAACACGCGCAGCAACTCCGATTCCCATGCCTCTACCTTCTCCGGGCTCCACTCTCCTGCAGCGCAGCACTGCACCGCCTCCTTGTACACCGAGGTCACGGTCGAGACGTACGCCTCCGAACGCCCGCGACCTTCCAGTTTGAAAACAGATACCCCTGCTTCCACCAGCTGGTCAATCACGCGAATAGTACAGATATCCTTGGGGGACATGATATACTGGTTATCTATATCCATCTCGAAGCCGGTTTCCGTATCGGTCACGCGGTATTTGCGGCGGCAGAGCTGGTAGCACTGGCCGCGGTTGGCGCTGGCGTTGTAGGCGGCCAGGCTCATACCGCACTTGCCGGAAATGCCGATGCAGAGAGCCCCATGCGCAAACACCTCTATGCGCACCGGCTTGCCGGATGGTCCCGTAATATTCTCGCGTTTGATACCGTCGATGATGTGGCGAATCTGGCTGAGCTTCAGCTCACGAGCCAGCACCATCACATCCGCATAGGCGGCAAAGAAGCGCACTGCCCCCATGTTGCACACATTCGCCTGCACGGAGATATGCACCTCCAGCCCAATGCTGTGAGCATAGGAAATCACGGCAAGGTCTGCGGCTATCACGGCATCCACCCCGGCGTCCTTAGCCTGGCGCAGCAGCTGCTGCATACCCTCCAGCTCCTCATCGTAGATAATCACATTGCAGGTGAGATAGGCCTTTGCCCCGCATGCATGGCACAGGCGGGCCACCTTCGGCAAATCCTCCACCGTGAAATTCACCGTGGAGCGGGCGCGCATGTTGTACAGGCCCACGCCGAAGTACACGCTGTCCGCCCCGGCGCGCAACGCCGCAGCCAGGGACTCGAACGACCCTGCGGGGGACATGATTTCCAACTCCTGCATGCGCGAGAGTGTACCTGTTATTCACCGAAAGGTCAAGGCGGAAGGCTTTTCCACCCCATAAAATCCGCTATTTTGCAAAGATAACGCCAAAACATGCTTGCAAAAGTCCCACGCATCAGGTAGAGTTGTATTAAATCTGGTATCACTATGAGAAAAAATCTCCTTCTTCTGGCAGTCTGCATACTCGGGGTACTTCCCGTTTCTGCCAAAATGTCCCTTTTTGTTGATCCTTCTGTCAATAAAATAAGCAACAATGTCACCTGTACAGAAGGTTCACTCACGGGCGCGCATGGCGACCTTTACACCCGCCATGCCATTTATAATGTTTCCCACTTCCGCAAATCCAACGCGGCCACGACTGCTGTGGGTGTTACCATTGACCTCTCCGCCGCATCCAAGGTCATCAAACCCACCAAATTGCTCACCTTTGAAAGCACCCATGAACTGGGGCTCATCGCCACGCCGGAAGGCATCACCGGCAACTGGCACGGCGCGCCCTGGGGAGAAACCGTTTCTTTTGCCAAACTGGCCAATCATCCGGCAGCATTCCGGCGCGATGGCTCGGCCTATATCACCCTCACCATTGTGGCATCCGGTTGCAGCGGGGCCGGCTGGAACGGCATCGGCGGCATCATGGGCTACGACGTCAACGGTGACCTGGTCATCAACCTGCCTCGCCTGGCATCGGCTGAGAACAAACACTTCAAGGCCATCAACGCCAATCTGGAGATGGTTAAATCTCTCTCTCTGAATCCTGATGTGAGCCGCACGTACTCCGAGGTAGCGCCCCAGGCTGCAGCCCAGGCCAGCAAAACCCAGCGCAAATTCCTGAAAGCCCGCGGCGAATGGCTTACTCCCACCCAGTGGGTCAGCACCGGCATTATCACCCTGCTCTTCCTTGGTGCCATCAGCATTTTCAGCTTGCGCAAAGGTAAGTGGTGACACCCGGACTCCGTTTCCTTCTTCTCCGCCCTGCGGTTCTCGACCGCAGGGCTTTTCTTTTGCTGGCAAATAAGCTGAAACACAAGCACCGCTGCCTGTTTCCGGCAGCGGTGCTTTTCAGAATGTTGTTTTGCTGCTTATCAGGCGTTCTCCTTCTTGGGCAGGAGGAACAGGATGATACCGCAGAGCATCATGAGCACACCGGCAAGGGTCAGCACGGCAGAGAGCGGGGTGCCGGCATCCTTCAGCATGCCACCCAGCCAGGACACCAGCGCACCGGCGCCCACAGAGGTAAGGTTCAGCAGGCCATAACCCGTGGCGGCAAAGCGCTCATCGATGGTACTGCGGAGCACCGGCATGAGGGTGGCATCCATGGAGCCCTGTGCCACACCCTGCATGGAAACCAGGGCAAGCACGGCAGCCAGACCGATAGCATCACCAAATATCATAGCCAGCATCACGCAGGGGCCGGCAATACAGAAGGCGATACCGGGCACGTAAGCACGGGCATTCTTGTTACGCAGGTACCAGCGGTCAGCAATCACAGCGCAGGCCAGCACGGAAATGTACTTGGCAATGTTAATCCAGAAAGTGGCCTGGGGACCGGCCTCAGCCTCGGAAATGTTGAACATATCCTGCAGCAGACGCGGATACCAGCCCAGCAGGAACCAGTTGGCAAAGCCGGCGAAGGAAATCATGAGCAGCAGCAGGTACATGCCGCGACCGGTGAAGATACTCTTGAGCATCTGGCCCAGCGTGAACTCAGGAGCAGACGGAGCAGCAGTCTCGGCAGCAGCTTCAGTAGCGGGAGCTTCCTCAGCCTTCGGGTCACGCAGGAAGAAGAGTACGACGAGGCCATAGGCCACACCGATGAAACCGAACAGCTCGAAGGTGAGACGCCAGCCCAGCTGGCAGGGGTCGCCGGCCATCATGGCA
This sequence comes from Akkermansia sp., assembly GCA_017937215.1. GTDB lineage: Bacteria > Verrucomicrobiota > Verrucomicrobiia > Verrucomicrobiales > Akkermansiaceae > Akkermansia. The sequence goes on from JAGBDZ010000125.1 coordinate 27,468, forward strand.
CCGTAACCGGCCAGCACCTGACCGGCATAAATACCGCTCATGTGCAGACCAGTGGCCAGAGAGCGGGTACCACCACGGTGATAGTCCGTGATAAGAGCCAGAGCAGCAGGAATGTAGAAAGCCTCGCTCACGCCCATGGCAGCGCGCCAGAAGATGAGTTCCTCGTATGATTCGGACTTACCGGTCATCCAGGTCACCACAGACCACACCACAAGGGAGCACATGATGATGAAGGAGCGGCTGAAGCGGTCAGCCAGATAGCCACCCACGGGCGAGAGAGCGGCATACACGATAAGGAAGGCAGAGGTCACCATGCCGAACTGGGCCTGCGTCATCTCAATGCAGCCCGGACCTTCGGTCAAGGACTTGTTGAGCACGGCCAGCAGCTGGCGATCGAAGTAGTTCAGCATCACCACCACCCAGAGCACAGCCACGGCAATCCAAGCCCACTTACCGGGCGTAGTCACGGGTGCATTCGGAGAGATAGCGGGTTTCTTGAGTCCTTTTTTGCAGGCGGCCATAATAGCCAGCACAGCGATACCGAGCGCCACCCAGGGGGTGAGGTCGGCCAGGAACGTCAGGATGGGATTAGGTTCAGGCATATTAGTTATGTGTGTTCGTTGTTATTTGGAGAGATTGATGGTGGAAATCACCGGGGTACGCACGCCGGGGTGAGTCTCACCGGAGATGATGAAGACGGTGCCCATGACCTTCACAGCCGGGGCGGTGGCAATGCCGATGCTGTTCTTCCCGGCCACGGTCCAGACATTCTTGCAGGGGTCAAAGCTGTAGATGGTGGTATTCTGCCCAGGGTGGTCGGCGGGAGCATTACCGGCCAGGCTGGCGCGGTAGAAGTTGCCGGGGTCACCGCAAAGCAGCAGCAGCCCGCCGCGCATGGCCGGCATGGGCGTGGCCGGCGCCACGATGGTTTCGGGCATATCGGCAGCGGTGCTCCAGGTGTTGGTGGCGGGGTCATAGCAAAGCGTGCTCTTCAGGTAGGTGCGCTCTGCCGCGCCCTTGGCATCCGGATGCAGTGAGCAGCCGCCGGCCACGTAAATCTTACCCTTGTGGCAAGCACCGGCAGCAGCCAGCATGCGGCCTTCACCGGGCATGGGGGCCAGTTCCTTCCAACCGGCGGCAGTGTCCTTCAGGTCAAGCACGTAGCTGTTGCTCAGGCAGGTCACGGATTCAGCCTTTTCCTGACCACCGAATACATAGAGCTTGCCACCCATCTGCACAAAGGCGGGGTATGCTGTGGTAATCGGCAGACTGGGCAGCACCTCGGTGGTGCCGTCGGCCTTGATGCGGGTCACGGTAGACACGTGGCCCTCCATATTGCAGCCACCGGCAATGACCATGCAGCAACCCTTGCTGGTGTGTGCAGCGTAGCCAATGGGGTACGGCAGCTTCGCAAGCACGGCGCAGCTGCCATCCAGAGGATTGATGCTCAGGATTTCATCGTAGAACACCTTGGCTCCGCGCTCGGCCGGAGTCTTGGCCCCGGGCTTGGCGTTCGGAAAATTGGCTCCACCGATGGCCAGAATGCGGGCTCCATCCGCGGTCTTCACCACACTGGCCACCATGCCGGCACGGCCCACGGAATCGCTGATTTTCGGGCTCTCGGCCAGCGCCTTGGACTCCACCTTCAGCGGAGCCGGGGCGTGGTGCCCACAACCGGGGCAGCACTGGGCAGACAACGGCAGCGCCGCCACTGCAGCCAGGAGAAAGAGATTCTTCAACATAATTCCAAAAGCTGGTTACATCTTGGCACCCCAGACCTGGTTGGAGCGCTTGCCGGGACGCTGCTCACCGTTCACAATGACAGCCATGCCGTTCCACACAGCGCAGGGCAGCACAGCACGGGCTACGGCAATCTCGCCGGCGTCGTACCAGGTATCGCTGCCGGGGCTGTAGCACAGACTCTGGTTGTGGAAACCGGGGTGGTTCTGGGGCGTGAAACCCTTCACCGTGGCATCATCACCTCCCAGCAGGTAAATGAGGCCACCAATCACCGGAGCGGGTGTGGGGGCAGCACCGCAGTAATGCGGCAGGTGTGCCAGGCGGCGCCAGCCGGTATCGGCACTCCAGCTCCAGGCATCCGTCAGCATCTCGCGGGCCATGCGGCCATTGTCGCCGGGCTGCAGACCGATACCACCAAGCACGTAGATGGTGTGGCCGATAGTGGCCATCTGCTGCAGGAAGCGACCGCGGCAGGGCATGGGCTCTCCATCAGTCCAGGTATCAGTTTCGGGATCGTACACCCACATGCGGGCCTCAGCATCCTGCTCGCCGGGGGCAATGGAGCCACCCTGCACATACACCTTGCCACCCATCACCACGGCGGCGTGACCGGTCAGCGTGGTGGGCAGCGGGGCCACGGCCTTGCACTGCACATCGGAGCCATCCCAGGTGAGCATGTAGCAATCAGCCAGAGCACCGTCTGCATTGCTGCCGCCAATCAGCATCACCCCCTGCGGCAGGGTAGCCGTGGCACCATAGCCCAGGGGCTTGGGCAGCGGCGTGGCATCTTTCCAGCCATCATTGCCCGGCATCACGTAGATGCGGTCAGTCCAGCGCTTGGGGCCACCCTCCCAGAGCGGTTTTTCCGGGAAATTGGCACCACCGCACACAATGAGTGCACCGTTGCTCACACCAGCGTAGGAGCCGGCAAAACCCTCGACATCCGGCAGGTCTGCCAGCTGTTTCCATTCAAGAGAAAGCTGTTCTTTATCCATGATGCTCTACTCTAGCATACTCCCCCGGGCACCGCAAGCAGGATTTTACACAAGGCGCGTAAATTCGGCGACTTCAGCGGGGCTGAGAGCATCCAGCTCATCCAGCAGAGCCCCGGCAAAGCCTCCCGGGCGTGGGCAGCGGGCCGCTGCGCGTTCTCCGGCAATGCCCAGAATGGCAGCGCAGGCGGCTGCCCCGGTATAGGCATCCGGCGCGGAGGCCACGCAGGCCGCCGCCAGCGCGCCCATGGCGCAGCCCACCCCGGTCACCCGGGTCATGAGCGGGTCGCCATTGCCCAGGGCCAGCACGCGTTCACCATCTACCACATAATCCACCGGCCCGGTAACCAGCACGGTGCAGCCGCACTGCTGCGCCAGCTTGCGGGCAGATTGCACCGCGGCAGAGCTTTCCTCCGTTGCATCTGTGCCACGACCACCCGCGGCCTCACCGGCCAGCGCCATGATTTCCGAGGCATTGCCACGGATGAGGGTGGGGCGCATCGCCAGCAGTTCGTGGCAGAACTCGGTGCGGAAGCTCAGCAGCCCCACCGCCACCGGGTCCAGCACCCAGGGCACCCCGGCTGCGTGAGCGGCATCCACCGCGCTGCGCATGAGCTCTGCCTGCGGGAGGGACAGCGTGCCCACATTCACCAGCAGACCATTGGCGCATGCGCCCAGCAACTGCTCACACTCGTCCGCATCATTCAGCATAACCGGTGCCGCCCCCACAGCCAGCAGCATGTTGGCCGTGATATTCTGCACCACATTGTTGGTCAGCGAGAGGATGAGCGGATTATTCTTCCGCAAATTCTCCAGCACAGCGGCTAAATCATTCGTCTTCATACTAAATCCCGGGCAGCTTGTTCCGTATTCTCTGCGGCGCAGATGGCCGAAACCACCGCCACGCCGTCGCAATGCCCCGTAGCGCGCAGCTCGCGGGCGCGAGCCGCATCAATCCCGCCGATGGCGCAGATGGGCACCGGGCATTTAGCGGCCAGCTCCGCCCAGTGCTGCACCCCCAGTGCCTCCGGCGCATCATCCTTGGAGATAGTGGGAAACACCGGCCCGCAGCCCACGTAGTCCACCAGCGCGGGGTCTACCGCAGCCATCTCCGCCTCATTGGTGACAGTGAGGCCCAGTATCATCTCCGGGCCGATGAGGGCACGGGCCTGCTCCACCGGCATATCCGCCTGGCCGATGTGGATACCATCTGCCCCGATTTCCACAGCCAGCTCCACGTCATCATTGATAATGAGCGGCACCCCTGCCCCACGCAGAAAATCGCGCAGCGGCAGCACCTCCGCCAGCATGGTGGCGCGGGCGGAGTTTTCACGGCGGTACTGCACGATGCTCACCCCGCCGACCACAGCGCGCCGCACGGTCTCCAGCAGACCGTGGCGGCAGCGCTCCGGCGCATCCGTCACGAGATACAGGTTCAGATTAAAAGATTTATTCATGAGAGAAAAGAGCCGTCGAATAGTAACGGTCGGCGCCGTCCGGCATGACGGCCACAATGGTCTTGCCCGCCCACTCCGGGCGACTGGCCAGCTGCGTGGCCGCCCACAGAGCCGCGCCGGATGAGATGCCCACCAGCACGCCATCCAGTTTGCCCAGTTCGCGGGCCGTGGTCAGCGGCACTTCGTTATCCACGGTGATGATTTCATCGTAGATGGAGCGGTCGAGCGTGGCAGGAATGAAATTGGCACCGATACCCTGAATCTTGTGAGGACCGGCAAAGCCCTTGCTCAGCAGCGGCGAGGTGGCGGGCTCCACCGCTACCACGTGAATGGCCGGATTCTGCTCTTTCAGATAACGCCCCGTGCCGGTGATAGTGCCACCCGTGCCCACGCCGGCCACAAAAGCATCTACCTGCCCGGCACTTTCCTCCCAGATTTCCGGACCGGTGGTCGCGTAGTGAGCAGCTGGATTAGCCGGATTCGTGAACTGACCGGCCAGAATCGCACCGGGAATCTGCTCCACCAGCTCGTTGGCCTTATCCACCGCGCCCTGCATACCGGCAGAACCGGGGGTAAGCACAATTTCCGCTCCATACGCCTTCACGATATTGCGGCGTTCCACGCTCATGGTATCCGGCATGGTGAGAATCACGCGGTAACCACGCGCCGCACCGATGGCAGCCAGGCCTATACCGGTGTTGCCGCTGGTGGGCTCCACAATGGTGCCGCCGGGCTGCAGACGCCCCGTGGCCTCGGCATCATCCACGATGGAGCGGGCCACTCGGTCCTTCACCGAACCGGCGGGGTTATTCGATTCAAGTTTCAGCAGCAGGCGGGCCTTCAAACCGTGTGCAGCACTGTAATGCACCGGTTCCAGAAGCGGGGTCCGACCCACCAGTTCAGGTACTGAAGTATAAGTATTCATAGCTATTTTTCTTATGGTACTAAGGTTCACACCGCCTGGAAAGCATTTTCCAGGTCAGCCAGCAAATCGTTTATATGTTCCAGGCCTATGGAAAGGCGCACCGTGCCGGGAGTTATCCCACTGGACGCCAGTTCCTCCGCATTCATCTGCGAGTGAGTAGTGCTTGCCGGGTGAATCACCAGGCTCTTCGCATCTGCCACATTGGCCAGCAGTGAGAATATCCGCAGCGAATCAATGAATCGGAACGCCGCTTCCTGCCCGCCTTCCAGCTCAAAGGTGAAAATTGAACCGCCGCCCCGCGGGAAATAGCGCTGATACAGCACGTGGTCCGGGTGCTCCGGCAGCGAGGGGTGGTTCACTTTCCGCACCTTCGGGTGCTTCTTCAGGTATTCCACCACCTTCAGCGCATTTTCCACATGACGCTCCACGCGCAGGGAAAGAGTCTCGATACCCTGAAGCAGCTGGAATGCAGCAAACGGCGAAATGCACGCCCCGGTATCACGCAGCAATATTGCCCGCAGATACACCACAAAGGCAGCCGCCCCCGCAGCTTCTACGAAGCTCACCCCGTGGTAGGCCACATTCGGCTCCGCGATGGCCGGGTACTTGCCGCTGGCAGCCCAGTCGAAGTGCCCGCCGTCCACCACCACACCACCCAGGGTCGTGCCGTGGCCACCCAGGAACTTCGTGGCCGAATGCACCACGATATCCGCCCCATGCTCGATCGGACGAATCAGGTACGGGGTGCCGAACGTATTATCCACCACTAGCGGCAGACCATGTCGGTGTGCCAGATCCGCCAGCACCTCAATATCCGCGATATCGCTGTTCGGATTCCCCAGCGTCTCAATAAAAATCGCCCGGGTTTCCGGACGTATCGCAGCCTGTACCTCCAGCGGCCTATGCACGTCTACAAAGGTGGTTGTAATACCGTAGGCCGGCAGCGTGTGTTCCAGCAGATTATAGCTCCCGCCGTATATCGTACGTTGTGCTACAATATGCCCGCCATTCTGCGCCAGTGCCTGCAAAGCATAGGTGATGGCCGCCGCACCGGAAGCCACCGCCAGGGCGGCCACACCGCCCTCCAGTGCCGACATTCGCTGTTCGAGCACGTCCTGCGTGGGATTCGTCAACCTCCCGTAGATGTTCCCTGCATCGCGCAGGCCAAAACGGTCTGCCGCGTGTTCGCAGTTGCGGAACACATAGGATGAGGTGGCATATATCGGTACCGCGCGGGCCCCTGTTGCCGGGTCTGCGTCCCCTTGCCCAGCATGCAGCTGGAGCGTCTCGAATTGCAATGTCGTATTCATTTTATTATCCTACAATTTCAGTAGGCGCAAGAATGCTACGCCTCCCCTCACCTTTTGTCAATAGTAAATTGGTAGGAATTACAAAATCGTCAATCGGGAACTTCTAAAAAGTCGGACATCAGAACAATCAAGAATTTCCAAGAGGAAGGGAGTATAGTATAATGAAGGCATGGCTCCTAAGTTAGAACTTCCGTCCCTGAATTTACGAGAACTGGTCCAATTGCGGCGCAGTATAA
>JAGBDZ010000015.1 GCA_017937215.1 Akkermansia sp.
GGAAGAAGAGGAAGAAGAAGACGAGGACGCGGAATTCGAGGATGATGATGATTACTGGGATGAGGAATAAATCCCGGCCTCAATGAAGCTTTTTCTGCCCGATGCTCCGGCATCGGGCAGTTTGTTTCTCATCAAAAACAGTCATAATCTCTGCAAAAGGCGCCGCGGGGCGCGCTGCGAGCTTTACAGTGTTGACTTTTGTGGGGAATGAGCGTAGAATGACGCGCGTATGACCACAAACGCCAAAAGCTACAAAGACACCATCTTCCTGCCGGACACCACGTTCCCCATGCGTGGTGATCTCACGACCAAGGAGCCGGCGCGTCTGGAGAAATGGGAGAATGAGAAGCTTTATGAGCGAATTATAACGCGCCGTAAGGCGCAGAATGCCCCCCGTTTCGTGCTGCACGACGGTCCTCCCTTCGCCAATGGCGATGTGCACATGGGCACAGCCCTGAACAAAGTGCTCAAGGACCTCATCGTGAAGAGCAAGACCATGGCGGGCTACTATGCCCCCTTCATCCCCGGCTGGGACTGCCACGGCCTGCCCATCGAAGCTAAGGTAGTCAAGGAATTCCAGGGGCTGGAACCCGCTGAAATCCGCCGCCGCTGCACCGAGTTCGCCCTGAGCTACATTGACCTGCAGCGCGTCTCCTTCCGCCGCCTAGGCGTGTTTGGCGACTGGTTCAACCCGTATATCACCATGAAGCCGGAATACGAGGCCGATATCCTGCGCGTGTTTGCCAAGCTGGTGGAAAGCGGCGCCGTGTACCAGTCCATGAAGCCGGTGCAGTGGAGCTACGCCCACCACACCGCCCTGGCCGAAGCCGAGGTGGAATACATGGAGGACACCTCCACCGCCATCTACGTGGCCTTTGAGATGGACGGCCCGGTCTGCGGCATCGAGGGCTGCGAGATGGTCATCTGGACCACCACACCCTGGACCCTGCCCAGCAACCTGGCCATCGCCCTCAACCCGGATTTCACCTACGTCATCGGCCGCTACGCCAAGGACGGCGCCGAGCGCAAGTTCATCATCGTGCGCGAGCTCATCGAGACCGTGACTGCCAAGACCGGCTGGGTGCTGCAGGAAGAGCTGGCCACCTTCAAGGGCAGCGAACTGGAGAAGCGCAACGCCCGCCATCCCTTCCTGGACCAAGATTCCCTCATCATCAACGCCGCCTATGTGACCACCGATGCCGGCACCGGCGCAGTGCACATTGCCCCCGGCCACGGTGCAGATGACTACATCGCCGGCATGGCCTATGGGCTGCCCGTGCTCTCCCCGGTGGACGACGACGGCAACTACACCGCCGAATGCGGCCTGCCCCACCTGGTCGGCAAGCACGTGTTCCAGAGCAACGAGGACATCATCACCCTGCTGGTGGAAGGCAACCGCCTGCTGGGTCGCGAGGAATTCACCCACCAGTACCCACACTGCTGGCGCTCCAAGACCCCCATCATCTTCCGCGCGGTCAAGCAGTTCTTCATCAGCATGGAGAAGCTGCGCGGCATGGCCCTGGAGCAGATTGACAAGACCGAGTGGCTGCCCGCCTGGGGCCGCAACCGCATCTACAGCACCGTGGAAGCCCGCCCGGACTGGTGCATCTCCCGCCAGCGCACCTGGGGTGTGCCGCTGCCCGTGTTCTTCGATGAGAACGACCAGCCCGTGCTGAGCGCCGACATCGTGAACAAGGTGGCCGACCTGGTGGCCGAGCACGGCACCAACATCTGGTTCGAGCTCACCAGCGAACAGCTTTGCGAGAAGCTCGGCCTGCCCACCAACCTCAAGAAGGGCAAGGACACCCTCGATGTGTGGATTGACTCCGGCTGCTCCCACGTGGCCGTGCTGGAGCGCCACCCCGAGCTCTGCGCCCCCTGCGATGTGTACCTGGAAGCCACCGACCAGCACCGCGGCTGGTTCCAGAGCTCCCTCATGCTCTCCTGTGCCTGGCGCGGCACCGCTCCGTACAAGAAGGTGCTCACCCACGCTTTCGTGGTGAACCAGGACCGCTCCAAGCTCTCCAAGAGCGCCCAGGGCACCTACACCAAGCCCACCAATGCCAAGTACTTCTATGAGAAGTACGGCGCGGACATCGTGCGCCTGTGGGTAAGCAGCGTGGACTGGCAGAACGAAGTGCCCTTCGGTGAGGACCTGTTCAAGCAGATTACCGACCCCTACCGCCGCCTGCGCAACACCCTGCGCATCCTCCTGGCCAACCTGAAGGGCTACACCGGCGAGAATCCCGCCAAGCTGGACGCCACCGATGCCTGGATTCTGGAGCGCACGAACACCCTCATCCGCGAGGTGCGCGCCGCCTACGATGCCTACGAATTCCGCAAGGTCTTCATGGCCATCAACCAGTTCTGCACGAATGACCTCTCCGCCCTTTACATCGACATGACCAAGGACAGCCTGTACTGCGATGCCGCGGACTCCCCGCACCGCATCAGCAAGCAGTTTGCCATTGCCCGCGTGTTTGATGTGCTGGTGAAGCTGCTGGCCCCCGTGCTGGCCTACACCTGCGACGAAGCCTGGGAGCACGCCGGCAACGCCGGTTCCGTGCACGAGCAGGACTTCCCCACCGCCGACCCCGCTTTCGATGCCGGCCTCACCGCTACCTTCGACCGCCTGCAGCAGATCAAGAGCGTGATTCAGGTGGCCATCGAAGCCCAGATCAAGGCCAAGGCATTCAAGAAGAACAACGAAGCAGCCGTCGCCCTCACCGTGCCCGCCACGGAGGACGCCGCCGTGCTCGCCCTGCTGCAGGACAAGCAGTTTTCCAAGGAGTTCTTCATCGTGGCTGATCTGGAGGTAAGCACCGGCGCCGAGCTGGCTGCCACCGCCGCCATGACCCCGCACGCCATGTGCCCCCGCTGCCGCCGCTACGAGCCCGCCGTGAACGACGAGGGCCTCTGCGAACGCTGCGCCGCCGTCATGGCCTGATAAAAACACTTAAATCATCAAACCACCGACAGGCGCACTCCCCGCAAGGAGCGCGCCTGTCGCATCCCCACCACCGCAACACCATGCCCCGCCGCATCTCCCCCTGGCTCATCGCCCTCATCATCATCCTGTACGCCCTCGACCAGCTCACCAAGTGGGCCGTGGTGCTGAACTTCCCCTACCACTGGGAGCACTCCTTCAGCAGCAAAATCATCCCGGTCATCCAGGGCAGTGAGTTCATGAACTTCTGCCTCGTGCGCGTGCACAACACCGGCGTGGCCTTCGGCACCGGCCACGGCACCGTGTGGGCCCCCTTCGTATTCCTCTGCGTGCAGGTGGTGGCGCTGGTGTGGTTCTACCGCCTGTTCCGCAGCGGCTTCTTCTCCACTCGCGCGCTGCGCGTGGCCTGGGCCCTCATCACCACCGGCATCATCGGCAACATGACCGACCGCCTCCTGCAGGGCTTCTTCATCCCCGGCGCTGAGGCCAAGGGATTCTTCACCAACCTCATGAGCGGCTACGTGGTGGACTTCCTCGACTTCTCCTTCCCCTGGATTAAGACCGCCATGTTCCCCTACGGCTACCACTGGCCTTCCTTCAACGTGGCCGATTCCTGCGTCTGCATCGCCGCCGCCCTCTTCATCATCTCCAGCTTCTTCATGAAGAAGGAAGAAGAGAAACCTGCCTGACTCAGCCATGCTCCGATGCCTCATTCCCATTCTGTTTACCCTGCCGGCGCTGGCGGGGTTCAAGAGCACCACGCAGGTGGTGCCGCTGAAGTTCGGTCAGGAGCAGGCCACCGTCATTTTCCAGACCACCGGCGAGGAGATTGAGGATGCCGAGCCGCACTGCGACTGTACCAGGGTCAATATCAACGGCACCAAGCTCACCGCCACGGTGGATACCAGCACCTTTGACCGCAATGTGGAGAAAACAATAGCCGCCGAAACGGAAGATGGTAAGGAAGTGACACTGCGCATGCAGTTCAAGGTGCCGCAGGCCATCCGTCTCTCAGCGCGCAGCCTGGTGTGGAAGCGCAACTCCGCCCCCGTGCCGCAGGTGCTGCGCATCACCCTGCCCCAGGGTGGCCCTGTCACCCACATTGCCGATGCTGCCCTGAGCGGCGATGCCTTTGACTACGCCCCCAAAGTCGTGAAACGCGGGCGGGAATACACCGTGACCATCACCCCCCGCAGCACCGCCAAAGCCGCGCTGAACCGCCTGGTGCTTACCACCGATTCCGCCGACCCACGCTATCACCGGCAGATCATCTACCTGCAAATCAAAAAGTAACTTTTTCACTATTCACTCAAAGTGAGCCGAATCACGCGCGAGACCGCCGATGGCATGCGGTGGATGCTGTTGCAGAAATGCACTCTGCAGCCGGTCACGCTGGTATACAGCATGGTGCTGGCGCGCCTGCTGAGCAAGGAGGAAATGGGGCTCATGGGGCTCACCGCCATCTTCTTCACCGCCGCGGGCACCCTGGCCGCCGGCGGATTCGGCAACGCGCTCATCCGCAAGCAGAACCGCACGGCGGAAGATGCCGATACGATGTTCTGGTTCAATCTGGGCATGGGCTTCCTCATCGCCCTGCTCTTTTTCCTTTCCGCCCCATGGCTGGCGGAGTTCTTCGAAGCTCCACCGCTGTGCAACCTGGTGCGGGCCAGCGCCCTCATCGTGCTGCTGAACAGCGCAACCAACGTGCACATGGCGCACTACATAGCGCGGCGGAGATTCAAGGTGCCGGCGCTCATCTGCCTGGGCTCGGCGCTGGTGGCCATGCCGCTCTGCCTGCTGCTGGCCTGGCAGGGCTGGGGCGTGTGGGCCTACATGGTGCAGGGCTGCACCAGCGCGGTGCTCACCGTGCTGCTCTTCTGGTGCATCTGCCCCTGGCATCCGCGCTTTCGCTTCAGCGGGCAAAGTTTCCGCGAGCTCGCCCCCATGGGCTGCCGGCTGGCTGCCACCGGCCTGCTCGATACCGCCTACATCCACGCCCGCGCCTTCTTCATCGGCAAGGTCTATTCCCCCGCCGCCCTGGCCGGCTACAAGAACGGCGCCCAGCTGGCCGCCATGTGCCCCACGGTGCTCTGCTACATGCTCGACCAGATTACCTTCCCCATCCTGAGCACCCTGCAGAGCAGCCCGCAGAAGCTGGTCGGCGTCTACCGGCGCTACATGCGCCTCTTCACCCTGCCCATTGCATGGCTCTGCCTCTTCACCGCCGCCTTTGCCGCGCCCCTGGTGCGGGTGTGCTATGGCCCCGGCTGGGAAGAATGCGTGCCCTACCTGCAGATACTGAGCATCTCCTACGCCACCTGGCACCTGCAGATCATCAACCTGAACCTGCTCAAGGCCGGCGGCCCGCCCAAGCTTTTCCTGCGGCTTGAGCTCATCAAGAAATGTCTGGGCATCGGCATACTCATCGGCATGTTCTTCATCAGCGTGCTGGCCATCTGCTGGGGGGCACTGGCCACCTCTGCCCTCTGCCTGGGCATCAACACCTGGGCCACCCGCCGCTACATGCACCTCCCCGCCCGCCAGCAGCTGCTCGACTGGCTTCCCGGCTTCGCCCTGGCCGCCGCCTGCGCCTGGCTGCCCGCTCTCCTGCTCAGCGGGCTCACCCCCCTGCCCCGGCTCGCGGCCGGGCTGGCGCTCTCCCTCAGCCTCTACCTGGGCATCCTCCGATTCGTGGCGCCGGGCGCTCTGCGCGATATATGGCACCTCCTCCGCCACCGTCGCAGCAACACCTGATGTGATAGCCGCTCACGTGCCCGCAGTGCTGCTTTTCATCTCCCCGACAAGCCGCATGTGTCCCAAAGTTTGAAAAAACTGCGCGATAAATTGATGTTTATCGTTATCGGAGCACGGGACTTCAGTCCCGAAATCACAGTGCATTTAATCGGGACTTCCGTCTTCGCCCTCCAGGCTGCGCCGAGACAAGAAAGTCCCGTGCTTCGACAAAGTTCCTCCCCCGCAAATTCCAATTTATCGCGCAGAGCGGGGCTTGTGCAAACAAGTTGTAGATGTATCTGTTGCTTACAAAATCTTTGCGACATACTTGCCGACAAGCTCGATTTGTCAGAATCGTTCTAAAAAAAGTACACATCATGCACAAGTCTGCGCTTGCCTTGGCGGGGCGAATCGTATACAATACCCTCGTGGCAGGAAATAGGATTCCGGCCGCATACAGACAACAACGCAAGCCCAAAGAATCACGAAGATGATCAAGGTAGCAATCGTAGGATACGGGAATATCGGCAAGTACTCGGTGGATGCACTGCGCGCTGCGCCCGATATGGAATTGGTAGGCATAGTACGCCGCGCAGGCAGCGCCCCCGTCCATGGAATCAAAACGGTGACAGACATTTCCGAGCTGGGCGAGGTGGATGTAGCCCTGCTCTGCACCCCGACCCGCAGCGTGGAGGAGACAGCCCTGCCACTGCTGGCCAAGGGCATCAACACCGTCGATAGCTATGATATTCACGGCGGCATCGTCGATTTGCGCCGCTCGCTGGGCAAGCAGGCCCAGGCGAACAACGCCGTTTCCGTGATTTCCGCCGGCTGGGACCCCGGTTCCGACTCCGTGATGCGCACCATGATGCTGGCCATGGCACCCAAGGGTATCACCTACACCAACTTCGGCCCCGGCATGAGCATGGGCCACAGCGTGGTAGCCCGCTCCAAGGCCGGTGTGAAAGACGCCCTCTCCCTCACCATCCCCACGGGCTCCGGAGTGCACCGCCGCATGGTCTACGTGCAGCTCGAGGACGGCGCCGACTTTGCCGAGGTGGAAGCCGCTATCAAGGCAGATGACTACTTCTGCCACGATGAAACGCACGTGAAGCAGGTCCCGGACATCGATTCCCTCCGCGACATGGGCCACGGCGTGTACATGGAGCGCAAGGGTGTTTCCGGCACCACGCAGAACCAGATTTTCAAGTTCGAAATGCGCATCAACAACCCCGCCCTCACCGCCCAGGTGATGGTGGCCGCCGCCCGCGCCAGCATGCGTCTGACCCCCGGTTGCTATACCCTGCCGGAAATCCCGCCCATGGATTTCTGCCCCGGCGACCGCGAGACCCTCATCGCCCAGCTGGTGTAAGTACAAGCAGACTTCACCACCGGGACAGGTTTTCAACCTGCCCCGGTTTTTCTTTTGCCTACAAGCCTTAAAAAACGGCTTTTCAGTAGAGCAATTAAAGCCCTCCGCAACGAACGATGAGGATAATGCTCCATCTTCATGAAGGGATTATCCGGACGCAGCGAACCGGCAATAGCCGCCCAGTAGGCCAGCTTAGCCACCAGCGGGGTGTTTTTTCCCATACTACACAGCTGCTGCAGGCACACCCTTTCTGCCCAGAGCAGAAGTAGCTTCTGCTTCCAGCTATGTGTCGTGCGCCGCTGATCGCGCACGTGTTCGCGCTGCAGCTCTATTTTCGACTTCTCCAGTCCAAATTCCGGCACCCAGCGCACCAGGTAGGTGCAGTGCTCCAGCAAGGCAAAGGTAATCAGCTCCGCATAGTGAGCATCCTCCGCACAGTGCTTCTGGATTGCGTCCCAATGGCGTTCGCGAATCTCCAGATACTCCGGCAGGAATCGGTAGCCACAATTCTGCGAAAAACCTCCATCCGCAAAGATAGCCACCGGCACCCGGCTCACATAAGGCTCCCCGGTGGCGGCATAAGCACGGCAGATGAAATCGGCATCCGCCATGCAGCGGTAGGTTGCCGCATCATACCCGCCCAGCCGGCGGTACAAATCGGTGGCAGCGAAATACCCCTGGTGGCACACCGGCGCCCCCAGGTAGATATATTCAAAAACGGGAAAATCCGGTTTCTTCGCCGGGTCAGAACTATGCACTACCGGTGCCCCGGCCGTAGCGTAGCGGCCCTGCACAATGGGTTCCACACATTCGCGGAGTCCCTCTCCGGTCAGCAGGTCCCCAGCATTCAGGAACATCAGCACCTTGCCCCTGGCCAGGCGGATTCCCTTGTTCATGGCATCGTAAATACCTTCATCCGGCTCAGAGACGTAGGCCTCGATTTTCCCCTCAGCAAGCCACTCCCGGAGAAGCTCCGGCGTGCCGTCTGCTGAGGAGCCATCCACAATAAGATGCTCAACCGACAAGTCATGTCTCTGCTTGTATGCCACCACCGAATCTGTGGTGCCGCGCAAATCCTCCCTTGCATTGAAGCAGACTGTTACTATGGTCAAGCTGTACATAAGCAACTTATTTTCCGATTAACTTTTCCTCTATACATGCAGGCAATACAAACTCGCACAGTGTATCCATCTTCTACTATATTTAATCTCTTAACAGCTTAACGACCGGACCAGAACCAGCGCCGGACTATTCCTTCCGGCGTCTCTTCTACCCTGAGGATAACAAACTTCGGGAGTTTATACAGGCGCGTTTTCGCATTTCTCCAAAAAAATAATGAGCGCAGAAATGAATAACGGCTTATCTCATGAAATGGATAACAGCCCTTATACCGCTGGTGCAACCCCTGCCGCAACACCATCGCCTTATACAATTTTTTGGCCTCTCTCTGCCGTGATAAGGGGATAGTGAGCACAAAGCCTTCGTAAAATCTCAAAAACACCCTCTTGTACAAATCATCCCATCTATCTAACAAGCCGCGTTTTTTGAACTCAAGATACAATATCTCCAGAATTTCGCAAATATCGGCGGGTCTGTTCTGATAAGAACCTCCATTTGTAAAAGAGTCTGCGCGCTGCAAATAACAATACTTTACCTCCGGCACATAACAAATGGTCCGGCACAAAGCTGCTGCTATGTAGAAAAAGACCGCGTCTTCATAGCGTTTCCCCGCTGGGAAAGTCACTTTTTGCTGTTTAATGAGCTCCAGCCGGAATAATTTATTCCCAATGTACGCATTCGTCTCATCTATCAGTCGGGAATTAGAAATCTGCTCTCCTGAAGCAGGCAAAATGAAATATTCCCCCCTGACAATCTCTCCATTTTCCTTTATCCCCTCAATACCGAAGCAAACCATATCGGCCCCTTTATCCATCCATGGCAACAAATGCTCATACGTCTCCGGCTCCAGCCAATCATCTGAATCCACAAAGCTTACATATTCCCCGGCAGCGATATCCAGCCCCTTGTTTCTCGCGACCGAAACCCCGGCATTCGCCTGGTGAATTACCTTGATGCGCGCATCCTTCGCCGCATATTCATCCAGAATGGAGGCTGAATCATCCGTGCTACCGTCATTCACGCAGATAATCTCCAGGTTCCGGTAGGTCTGATTGATGATACTATCCAGACACTTCCTGAGCCAGGGTGCCGTGTTGTATACTGGGACGATGACTGATACCAAGAGTGTCTCAGTCCTTTCCTGTGTAGCAGTTTCCATATCACAATCCGTTCAACTTATCATCACGCACCACTGTCCAGTACCGCTGGTGCATGTGCCGTGGGGTTTCAGGATGAGACATCTCCAGTCTGCTGCCGAAATTACCACTATTGCATATCCACCCGCCCTGCGCATTCGCAAAGCCGCATATCCATTTCAGATACTCGTCTTTCCAGGTAGATTTCCACTCGATATTGCGCTGTTCCGGCATACAGAATCCCCATTTCTCCAGGATGTTAGCACCAGGGAGCGGAATTGACAAGCCCATTTCTCGTTCGCATTTCTCGTTCGCAGCGCATCTGAGTTCGCGTGTAACAAAAAACGCAGGGAAGTTGACAGTCCTTCCGAATGCGCACACCACATTTTGCCGTCTTCTCCGCCAGAATCTCCGCGGAGATTTCATTCACATGCAGCAACCTGCAGCCCCTGTTATTTCTGCCCGCTGATGCTATGCTGGCAGCGCCGCAACCACGGCGCGGCACATCATCATCACGAGAAAATCATGTGCTTGGCGGACTCCTGAGATGCAACCTCTAAGCACCATTCCCTACCGTTTACTAACCAGTTGCCCACAACACAGCATCCCCCAGGCCATCAGCACCGTTACCGCCGCACACCCCACCAGGTAAACATAGCCCATTTCCTGCAGGCCGAAATGCTGTCCCAGCAGCATGGGGATGCGCTGGTAGATGTACAAATAAAACAAAGCCGGCCCCCCACACCAGGCAAGCACGCGCCCGCCTGCTCCCAATCGGGGATACGCCACCGAACATCGACCCACGGCCAAGGCAACGCCCCAGGCAAAAAATACGGCCCCGAAATTAGCCAGCATACTTCCGCTCCAGAACGACAAAACCGGCAGTCCCTCTACCAGATCACGCGCATGATGGTACACCCACCACCCCGCAGGCACCAGTATGAGCGCGCAAAGCCCCCCCTACACAACTCCTTCGTACTCTTACCATTACACAAATAGCACCACCACATACCAGCAGGCAGACACAGAATCGTATCATACCAATAGGGCGGTTTAAGTTGCCCCATTGCAAACACCACCGGGGCAAGTATCGCCCCCAGAATCAACACTCCCTGAACATACCTCTGCCGCGGCAGCAGAGCAAAAACACCGGCCACCATCAGGTACATCAGCAGAGTCATGAAAATAAACCAATTGCTGTTACCCAGGCTCCGCCAGCCAACCAAGGATAGCAGCACCTGCTCCCACGAATATCTTTGTCCCAGCAAACTCTGCACAGCCCAGAATACCAGCACCGCTGCCGCAAACTTCAACAATAAGCCGGGAAAACGACGGTTCACCAGGCTCCGCACATAATCCTTCCCCCTCTTCTGCAGAGAGCACATCATGCCCCACCCGCTGAAAAAGAAAAATGGCGCCACCATCAACTGCCCCAGCATCTGACTATTCTGCACCAATATCCAGGAATCTATTTCCTCCAGCCAAGGTTCATATTGTCGCAAATGACTCAGAAACACCAGGCAGATGAAGATACCATTCGCCATGCTGGTATGCCGGCGAGATAAATATGCCGCACCATCCACCGCCACTTCCCGGCTTTTACCGGGAAGTACCCCTACCAACAACAGGATGAACAATATCAATAACATGCACTTCCCGAATAGTACACCAACTCACCACTAAAGTAAAGCTCCGGAAATGTACCCAGCCTAAAGCCCACATATAGCCCCAGGATTTTGTAATAGGTTGAATTATTAACGCGATTTTCCAAGCCCCCCCGCATCCCGATAAATTGCTGTTTATCGTTATCGGAGCACGGGACTTCAGTCCCAAAATCACGGTGCATTTAATCGGGACTAAAGTCCCGTGCTTCGACAAAGATCCTCCCCCGCAAATTCCAATTTTTCGCACTCTTTTCTCAAACGCCAAGACACACATGCCCACCATTCAATTCTCATCCATGTTTTGAGCTGTACATCCCGGCAGAATTACGTTAGAATACGCACGTTATCGGAAAAGTTCCGGTTTACTCCCACCATGAAACTCTTTACAGTAGGCCCGGTTGAACCCTATCCCTGCACCCGCCAGGTGTACGAAAAGGAAATCCCCTATTTCCGCACGGCGGAGTACTCGGCCTTGGTTCAGCGTTGCATGACCCGGCTGGGGAAATACCTGGGGCTGGAAGAAGATGGCCGCCTCATTTATTACGCAGCCTCCGGCACCGGGGCCATGGAGGCCGCTATCGATAATCTCCTTTCCCCCACAGAAGACAAGGCTCTGGTCATCAACGGCGGCACATTCGGCGCCCGCTTCTGCCAGCTGCTCACACAGCACCGCATTCCGCACACCGAATTGAAGCTTACCACCGGCGAAGCCCTGGGGCCGGAGCATCTCGCCCCCCATGCCGATGGCGGCTACACTGCCCTGCTGGTCAACCTGCATGAAACCAGCACCGGCCAGCTCTATGACCTCGGCATGCTCGGCCGCTTCTGCCGGGAAAACAACCTGCTCTTCATTGTGGATGCCATCAGCACCTTCATGGTGGATCCCTACAACATGCAGCAACATGGGGTGGATGTCACCATCTTCAGTTCGCAGAAAGGGCTCTGCCTCTCCGCCGGCATGTCATTTGTGGCACTCAGCCGCAAAGCGCTCCACCACCAGCGCGGGCGCAAAGTCTGCAGCTACTTTGAGTTCAACGACTCTCTCACCAACATGGAACGCTGGCAGACCCCGTTCACCCCTGCCGTGGCCATCATGCACGAGCTGGATGCCATGCTCACCTACATCGAAGCGCAAGGGGGGCTGCCCGCGTGGCTGGAAATCATCCGCCGCCGCTGCCTCTACTTCCGCAACAAGGCAGAAGCCGCTGGCCTCACCGTCTGCCGGGATTACCCGCTCTCCAACATGCTCACCCCCCTGCTCACCGGCAGAGCCGATGCGCATGAACTCTTCCTGCAACTCAGCAGCCAATTTGGCTTCTATGTGAACCCTTGCGGCGGCGAGCGGGCCCACAGCATGCTGCGCATCTCCCACGCCGGCAACCTCACCGATGCTGATTCCGATGCCCTCATCGCAGCCATCCTGACCCTCACCCATTAATTTCTGACCATGATACACGGTAAAAGCGTCGTCTACACCTCCGGCACCTTTGATATGCTGCATGCCAATCATCTCAAGATGATTGAATATGCCCGCCAGCTGGGCGATATCCTCATCGTCGGCGTGAACACGGATGAACTGGTCGCCTCCTACAAATCCCAGCCTATCATCCCCTTCGAGGAGCGCATCGCCCTGGTCAAGGCCCTCAAATACCCAGATATCGTCATTCCCCAGAAGTCTCTGAACCACACCGATAAAGTCAAGAAACTTCACTTCGATATCTTTGTAGTGGGTGATGACTGGGTGGGCAAATACGATTACCTGGAAGAAATGGGCGTTACCGTGGTTTACTTCCCCTACGGCGAGGGCATCAGCTCTTCCGAACTCAAAAAACGCATCTGGACCCGCTACAAGAAACTCCAGCAGACGGCTGATAACCATCTCCCCATGGATGCAAATGTCCAATAAACATGTCTTCCTCCGATTTTCAATACCAGATAGTTGAGCCCGAACAACTTTCAGATACTGATTGGGATAAGCTCACAGAAATGACCCACGCAGCTTTCAAGGAGCACGCCGAGCGAGGTCTGACCATGCTTTCCGTTTCGTGCTCCGCCAGTCTCCTGAAAACCAGGTGTCTGGGCAACAAATTGATTCTGGCAACCGCTGTCAACAAAATAGCGGGTTACTATTGCTACTCCATACAACCGTCAACGAACAAGCAAAACATCTTTAAATGCGTCACGCTGGCTATTCATCCCAACTATAAGAGGCGCGGCCTCAGTCGCGAACTCCACAGGCTTGCGCTGGAACAAGCCCGGCAGCATGACTGTGCCTATGGCATACTCGATACCAGCTGTGATGCCCCCAGTGCGCGCGCTGCACACAGAGCGGCAGGGTATAAAGATTGGTACTACACCCACTTTCCCAACGCGAATTATTACAGTGTAGTAATGCGAATTGATTTATCCGAAAAACTCTCTGTTTATCAAAGATATTGGGCATTGATTCAAAGTAGGCTGAAACTCCATTTCAAAATGAACAAAATGGGCAAATTGAGACTTCCATGCCGCTTGTACCGAAAACTATGCGCTGTTTTTCACCAAAAATGCAACTTGCCGATAGGAACCGGCGAGCAACTCAGACAACTCAGCCTATCAGAAACACAAAAAATAAACTTCCAATTACTTCAATTTTTCTCAGATTTCTGCGACAAGCATGGACTGCGTTATCTTCTCTGCTACGGCACTCTAATAGGCGCCATTCGTCATAATGGATTCATTCCGTGGGATGATGACGTAGATGTCACGATGCCGTTACCCGATTACTACAAGTTCAGAGAATTGTTCCAAAATGAAGTTTCGAATTCGCGATATGAGATTCTGTACAATATGAAATACAATGTAGGGATTCCGTATACCATGTTAGGTGATACCAGAACCCTTGCCACTATGCCGGGACGAGATATCGGACACTCAAGGCCCATTGCCATTGATATTCTCCCCTGCTATGCGCTCAGTGATGACGATGAGGTAGCAAAAAAGCAAATACAAGACATAGCGTTACTTGCCCGACGATGCTGGAATTTCCTGAATTACCACCATTCCAGCAAAGTCATTCGATTCATTCACCGTCGCTTTATCTGCAATCGGAAACTTGCAGCCTTACTACACCAGATTGAGAAAGCGCTTGAAGCCCACGCGTGGGGAAGCACTAGAAGAGTGCGCCCCATGGCATTTATCCATACCGCGTTCACTTGGATAACCCCCGAAGATTTCGATAATTATTTGGTCCACCCTTTTGAACAGGGAGCTTTCAGAGTCCCCCGCGGCTACCACAAACAATTGACCGACATGTATGGCAATTACATGGAGTTCCCGCCATCCGACAAGAGGCTCCCCAATTATTCCAGCGCCTTTATCAGGAAAGAACTCAAAGACTGCACTCATCCATGAGAACAAAATTCCTTTTCGATTTAGATGGCACAGTTACTTCGGTAGAGACCTTACCCCTCATAGCCTGCGCTTTTCACATTGAGCAACAAATTGCTGACTTAACTGCAAGAACCGTTCGAGGTGATGTTCCCTTTATTGACAGCTTTATCCAACGAGTTCAAATACTGGGCGAGCTTCCAGTATCGCAAATTTCCGATTTATTGTCCACTGCGCCATTATACGAAAATCTCGCGAACTTTATTCGCAGGCATCCGGAAAGCTGCTGTATTGTGACGGGTAACATCCTCGACTGGTGTGCTAAACTGCTTAATCGACTCAACTGTGAATCTTACGGTTCCTCCGCAATTATAGAAGGCGACAAAGTAAAGAAATTATGTAGGATTTTAAAGAAGGAAGACATCGTAAAAAAATATATAGACGAAGGATTCCGCGTAGTCTTTATCGGTGACGGTTATAATGGCCCCGGAATTTAGGACACCAGTTTAAGCCCCCTTTTGCTTGTGTAGCACAGCAGGCGTGTGTATAATCAACTAACACACGTATATGCAAAACGAAAAGATACATAAGAGAGGGCGTTACAGTGCCGAGTTCAA
>JAGBDZ010000126.1 GCA_017937215.1 Akkermansia sp.
ACAGCGGCCCAGGCAGTGCCGCGGCCATTGGCGATGCAGCCGGTGTTGGTGCGCTGGCTGCGCACGGCGTTCACGAAAGTGCGGCTGGCGGTGGCAATGCCCCAGTTGGTCACGGTGAGCGCCTCGGCAATGCTGTTGTCGAACACGGCGGTGAGGTATACCACACCATCCTCAATCGTGTAATTAACCTGGCCATTGTCCATCGTCACGGTCACATCATCCGCCATAGTAAGAGCGGCACTGCTGACCAGCTTATCACCGGAGGAGTAGTTGCCGGAAAGCCTGATTGTCGAGCCCGCTGCCATTGTCAGCGCCTTGGCAGACAACGTGCTGCCGTTCTTCAGCGAAATTGCGCCGCCTTCCTTGACGGTGACCTTTTCCGCATTCAGGGCGATGAGCTCACCACCATCAGCCTGCAGAGTGCCGCCTGCGTTAACGGTTACTTCACTGTTGTCATTCAGCTTGGCATCTTTGCCAATCATGGACAAAGTGCCACCGTTGTTGACAGCAATCGTCTTGGCTTTAATGGCGCCGGCATTATTCACATCGGCGTGGTTGATGGTGACTTGCAGACCCTTGGTGGAATCGTAAGCTTCCACAGAACTGGTCGAGTCGATGTTGATTTCAGCTGTGCTGTTTCCGCTTTCGGAACCAGCCGTCAGGCTGCCGAACTTGGCTACGGAATCATTCGTAAGCGTCAGGACGGTTGTGGTTGTGTTGTTATTATTGGTGCTTATGTTTGCCTGATTAGCGACAGAGAGAGTTGATTTGTCGTCGACATCTATAACAATCTTAGCATCTTCCACGGGAATCTTATTCTTTTCGTAACCGGTAGACAGGTTTCTCGTCAGATTCAGCTCACTATCTTTTGCAATCTTGATTTCTGACAATGCCCCGGAATAAGTGCCGAAATAACTGTCACCGGCTTCGCCTTTGGATGAATTTTCTATGGAAAGAATCGCCTCACCCATGTAAATACCTCCACCATTCGCATAACCCGGATGTTTTGAACCGCCGCCAAAATGGATATAGGAATTATTCCTTACGTAGACCTCGCCTTTACCGAAATATTTGCTGGAATCTACAGAACCCGGCGTGTAGTTGCCAATGTAACGGTCTTCTATGTTTTCATATTTTCCACTAGTTGTTGCCGTTGTGGCATGCTGAACATGGCAACCTAACTTTTCGTAGTCTTTTTCATCCAGTTCGCCAGAATATCCGATGTGAGTACTCCACCCGCCTGCATTTGAAAAATATGCATTATTCTCGACAATGAGTGTGCCATTGCCGTTCACGCCGCCTATGGCTACATGAGCGCCATCTTCCACTGCCTCCGACACATATGATGCAGTATATTCGATGGGAACATTCCACGTCCAGTGGTGGCTGTTCGTTGTCGTTTTAGCGGTTCCGTTCGTTCCATCGATTACCATGACGGCATCTTTACCAGCTACAGACAAATGATGCATCCCATCATGTTTTCCTTCGGGGTTTTCGACGGGGTGACCCTTTGTATGGTGTGTGTCAGGATAGCGGTCTGAACTCACATGTATGGAAGTGTAGTGTGACTTAACTACAAACTGCCCTTCGCGGATATATAAGTCAAGGTTACGCTCAATTTCATCAGTAACCGTTAGTGTCCCGGAACCATCCTTGGCAACGGGAGCCGTAAAACAGTCGGTCTTAGTCGTCGGGAAATCCGACTTTGTCATTGTAGTGTTCTCATTACTACCGATAACTTCGGCGATGGTATAGTAACCGGCGAGGGTGGTCTGAACGCTCAATGTGGCCAGAACGGCCACTAACAACTTTTTGGGTAAGTGGAATTTCATTTTAAGTCAGAGATTGTGGGTTTGGTTTGAGTTGAAAGCGACTGCTTTGCAGAACTCGCCACCATTATACGCTTTTCAAATACGTATGCAAGCAGGAAATGTGATATGTAAAAAATAACATTTTCCAGTATGCAAGCAAACCAAAGCATCCTCACCCCGCGAACGCATAAGCAAATATCGGCACCCCCGGATTATCTGACAGCGTGTAGAATATGTTATTCTCCATTGCGTATTTGAAATGCGCACATTATAATTCTACTCTATGCAATACGTTATAACAGAACAAGAATACGCGGCGGTGGTTATCCTTCGGGAAACAGGAGTGGGGGTGCTGGAAGCAGCGCTGCTGGCCAGGGAGGCTCTGCGCCAGACGCGCGGGGGAATCAGACAAGCCCGGAAATGCCTGCAATTGGGCGGCCAGGAGCTCTGGCGGCAGAGCAGGACGGTCTGCTTCAGCAGAGCCGTGACAGAAGCGCAGAATGCGCGCAAGGAACGCCGGAAGCGGACGCTGATAGATTTTCGCTACATCTGCCGGCGGTTCATGAAGCGCTGCCCCGGGCTGGCCGGGCGGCGGGTGCGCAGCATACGCCCGGAGGAATGCCGGCGCTGGCTGGAGCAGGCATTTGAATCGCCCTCGCAGCGGCGAAAGGCGCGAGCTATTCTCAGCGGGGTTTTTTCCACGGCGATGAAGCGGGGCTGGTGCGATTCGAATCCGGTTGCCGGGGTGGAGGTTCCGAGGGTGCAGGAGAATAAGGTGCCGATTCTGCAACCGGAGGAGATTGCCAAGCTGTTGAAAGTAAGCAGCGCCTACCGCAGCGGCAGTTGCTGCGCCGCGGTGGGCATGATGCTCTATGCGGGGATTCGGCCGCACGAGGTAGCCCGGCTTACCTGGGGCCAGGTGGATTTGCGGAACCGTGCCATCTATATTCTCCCGCTCCACAGCAAGACCGGCGGCGCGCGCCGCGTGACGATTCACAAGCCGCTGCTCCACCTGCTGCAAATGCACCGCTGCGACGATTCCGCGGCCATATGTCCGCCCGGGTGGTTGCAGCATTGGCGCGAGTTGCGCCGCCTTGCCGGCTGGAGCAGGCAGTCGCATCCCTGGCCGCAGGATGCGCTGCGGCATACCTTTGCGAGTTACCACCTGAGCTATTTCCGCAGTTATACAGAGTTGCAGCTGGAGATAGGGCACCGGGATGCTTCGCTGCTGCGCACCCGCTATGTGGACCAGCGCGGCGTGGTGGGGGCCAGGGCCTTCTGGTCCGCATAGACCGCAGGGGAGACCGAGCCAGCTGTCCTTGAGCCGCACGGAAAACGAAATCCCGGGCAGAAGCCCGGGACGAAATCCACGCGGAGCGTGAACGATATCACAGCGTGACGATATCCGGGCCAGTGGCCCGGACCTTATTTTATAACCAGCCCAGGCCCACGGCCTTGCGGACACGCGTGAGGACCTTGGCAGCTTCTTCGCGGGCGCGGGCGGCACCGGTGTTGAGCACGTCGTCCACGTATTCGGGGTGGGCGAGAATCCACTCGCGCTTTTCGCGGGCGGCGCGGAAGTATTCCCAATAGGCTTCGAAGAGGTCCTTTTTGAATTGTCCGTAGCCCACACCGCCGGCGAGGTGGGCATCGACCATGGCCTGGTACTGCTCCGGGGTGGCGAAAAGTTTGTAGAGGGCCAGGATGATGGAGTTTTCCGTGGGTTTCGGGTCCTCCAGCGGGGTGGCATCGGTCACAACCTTTTTGTTGATGAGCTTGCGGAGGGGCTTTTCCTCGCCGAAGATGGGCAGGGTGTTGCCGTAGCTCTTGCTCATTTTCTGGCCATCGAGGCCGGGCACCACGGCCGTGGCTTCGGAAATGATGGCCTCGGGCATCTTGAGCAGGCCTTCGCCGAAGGTATCGTTAATCTTACCGGCGAGGTCGCGGGTCACTTCCAGGTGCTGCTTCTGGTCCTTGCCCACGGGCACGGCGTCGGAGTCATACAACAGGATATCCGCCGCCATGAGGGCGGGGTAGGCAAAGAGCGCGTGGCTGGCGGCAAAGCCTTTGGCCACTTTGTCTTTGTAGGAGTGGCAGCGCTCCAGCAGCCCCATGGGGCACAGGGTGGAGAGAATCCAGGCCAGTTCGTTCACCTCCGGCACGGCTGACTGGGCAAAGAAAACGGCTTTTTCCGGGTCGAGACCGCAGGCCAGGAAATCCACGGCCAGACCGCGTGTGTTCTCTCGCAGCTTTTCCGCGCTTTCCATGGTGGTCATGGCGTGGTAGTTGGCAATGAAGTAGAAGGCTTCGCCTTTTTCCTGGAGGCGCACGGCGGGCTCAATGGCGCCGAAATAGTTGCCGATGTGGAGCTGGCCGCTGGGCTGTAATCCTGTAAGGAATCGCATATGGTCTTGGTGTGATAAGTTAAAATGGGGGGGCTCAGGGTTCTTCTGCTTCGTCTTCCTCCTGGGTGAGGAGGGCATGCAGGTAGCGGCTGAGACTGTCGGTCGTGAACGCGCCCTCGATGCTGCGGAGCTTGATGCCCTCGGTGTAGAATACGGTGGTGGGCACCTTGGTCAGGTTGTAGTCATCCGCAATGGCAGGGTAGTCATCGGCATTGATTTCCACCACCTGAATGCCGCCTTTTTCCTGTTCTGCGAGTTCCTGCAGCGATTTGCGCATGGCATTGCTGTGGCGGCACCAGGGTGCGGTGAAGCAGAGCAGCAGCGTGCGGCCGGAAACCTCGGTCACCTGGCGCATGTCCTGCCCTTCGTATACGCTGTAGAGCTCGAACTTAGGGCGGCCCTGCAGGGTGGTGGGTACCTGTTTATCTGTGCGGATGAGGGATTGCAGCGATTCACGCTGCGGGTTGGGCGCCGGTTTGGTGGGTGTGGTGAACTGGGCGGCCCGGTCGCGTTTCTCCTGGTCTGATTCCCCGCAGCTCACGCAGAGCAGGGGAAGCAGAAGCAGCGATACCGGGAACCAAAACCGTTTCATGGCGCTTATCTTGCCACTTTTCCCCGCGCGTGTCAATGCTTCATCGCGTAAGTTCAGACCGCCGCCCGGCGTGTCCCAAAGATTATGTAAGCAATGGAAACATCGCGCCACATTCAGGAAGCCCCCCCTTTGTCCGACAAATTGGAATTTGGCGAGCCGCAGGCGAGCGGAAACTTGAGCCCGCAAGGGCGACAGAATCATAGCCCAGCGTGGAGCCGCCACGCGGCGGAACGCTGGGTAAAACGAAGAACATATCAGAACCCCGAACGAAGTGAGCGGGTGGCAGCCTGTCACGGCGTAGGGCGTAAGCCCGGAGACGGAAAATCGTTGCTTCACAATAAGCTGAGGCCTC
>JAGBDZ010000127.1 GCA_017937215.1 Akkermansia sp.
CCACCCCTCCACGTTGGTCGGGGTTCCGGTTATTTTTTATTCCAAACCCAGAGTTCCGCCGCTAACGCGGCTCCACTCTGGGCTATGGTTATACCGCCCTCCGGGCTCAAAATTCCGCTACGCTGACGCTCCGCAAACTAATCGCCAAATTCCAATTTGTTGGTTAGTTTGGAGTTTTTAGAGGTTCCCGAATTGGAAATTTGCATACTGCCTCCGGGCTGCATGAAGATTCAGAAAAAAGCCTGAGATACTCTCAGGCTTTTTTGTGTGCTTGAACTTTCCGTTTTTAATATCCGCCCCAGAAATTCTCGGCGAGGTTCATGGGGATACTGTCGCCGGGAGCGAGCTTCGACCAGTCGAAAACGGTGCGCCAGCGGTAGCGGTTGCCATTCGGCTGGACGAAGAGTACATCGATACCCTGCTCGCCCTTGCCGGTGTTCTGGCGGGCAGCCAGCTCCGCCAAGGGGATGGTCACCTTGTACTGGTTCTCTGCCACGCGCTCGGTGCAGAAGGCCACGGCGTCGTAATCCTGATTCACCACGTAGGGAGGGTCCTGCACCAGGGCGTTCACATAGGCGCAGCCTGTGCAGGTGATATCCAGCTCCAGAGCATCGCCCACCCACTTCAGGCTGGCGGCCTGAATCTCCGGCTTCAGGCACTCGGTATAGAACGCCGTCTTATCCCCGGCGGGAGCAAAGACCTGGCAACGGTCCAGAAGACGGGCGGAATTCAGCGTGAGATAGGTGGGGGTCATGCCAAACGTGTAATTGCCAGCGCCCATGAGCGGGGTGCCCATGGTGGCCTTATCCGTGACGGTGCCTTCGTTGTGCGGCAGGTTCAGGCCGTGGCCCAGTTCGTGCGCAAGCCCGCCGAGCCACTTGGTGAGCAGGCGACCCTCGTGTGTATCCTGCCCCAGGTGTTTGATATCGAAGTGGGCGTAGTCCAGCGCAAAGCAATTGCGGCCCAAGCCGTAGAAAGGCACGCCGCCGGGGCTCATGTCGTTGTTCTTCTCATCGTAGAAAGTGGGCATGATGACCAGGATGTGCTCGCTGCGCAGCTGGCCGGGATTCGCCGCGGCCCACTCGCGGATATCGGCCATGCAGGGGTTGTGACCGGGGCCGTAGGAATACTCGCGGGAGGGCTTCTTGCCGCGCACCACATGCAGCTTCACGTTGCCGTTCTCCAGGCGCTCCAGGCCGAAGCTGCGGCCGGGGAATCCATTGCGGGTCATTTCCCTGGCGTAGAACTGCTGCACATAGAGCATCAGCTCGCTCAGGCGGCGCTCATAATCCGCCACCGGTTCATTATCATTCCCCAGGAAATAGACAATGTTGAGCGGGTGCTCAGCGGGCACCACGGCCACTTCATCGGCCAGAATTTCCTTGGCCCGGTCAGAGAAATGTGCGGGAACATCAGCCATGCTCAGCGGAGCCAGCAGGCCCAGCACTGCAATAAAAGTGGAGGCTTTCATGCGCAACATTCTACCATACCCGCGCAACACAGGCAAGAAAAAGCAAAGCAGCAGCCACAATGCAGCACATGTGTGTGCAGGTGGTCCAAAGTTTGAAAAAACGCTCGATAAATTGGAATTTGGCGTTGAGTTTGCGAGCGACAGCGAGCGTCTATTTGAGCCCGCGGAGCGGGCGGCATATCCATAGCGAGGCGGTGGAGCCGCGCAGCGGCGGAACCCCTCGTAAACGAAAAGAACAATCAGAGCCCC
>JAGBDZ010000016.1 GCA_017937215.1 Akkermansia sp.
CCGATTTCGACTCCAGCGTGGGCGAAAGCTGCGAGATGAGCTGCTTCTGCACGCTGGAGAGCGGCTGGCCGGCGGCATTGTAGCGCGTGGTGGTGGTGAGGCTGTACACACCATCCTCCAGAGATTCCGCACCGAAAGAAGATTCGGTAATGGGGGAGTTCTCCGGCGAAGGCTGCTCTGTGAGGGCGAGCGTCTGTTTCACCACATTACCCATGGAGTCATACTCGTAGAGCGTGGGTGCGGAGGGGGTGGTATCAAGACCGGTATCGGCCCAGGTTTTCACGAGCTGCCCCTTGGCGTTGTATTCGCTGCGGGTGCAGATGAAGCCTCCCTGGGTATTGGGCTGAGCTTGCACCACAACCTGGCCGAAGCCATTGGTGGTGGTCTGGGCAATGATGGTGCCATCCGCCAGCTGCTGAGTTTCACAGATGCAACCGTTCTGCACGCTGTAGGAATACAGCGTTTCGCGCTGCGCCGTGCCGGAAATGCGGGCGGTGGAACCATCGGGGTTCTGCTGCGTGATGGTGGTGGCCCCGGCGGGGGTGGTCACGGTGGTGGTGAGACCATCTGCGCTGTAGGCGGTTGTGGTCACGCGACCGAGTTCGTCCGTGGAGCTGATGACACGGCCGGAGCCATCGTAGGCCGTATGGCGGGCAGTTTGCATGGCACCGGTATGAGTGATGGTGGATACCGTACGGCCTTCAGCATCGTACACGTATTCCGTAATCGTTTCCGGGGTGATGACCGTTTCGCCATCGCGGACTTCTGCGCGGGAAACTTCGGTGAGCCTGCGGGCGGAATCGTAAGTGTAATCGGTGCGCACGCCATCCGCATCCAGCTCCCAGATGGGGCTGCCGCTGCAGTTCACCTCGCGGGAAGAGGCGCGGCCATTATCCTGCACCGAGCCCACGGGGTGATTCTGGGCATCGAAGCTGTGGGTGACACCGGAGAGCTGAGCCCAGGTTTCGCCATCGGAGAGGAAGGCATATTCCTCCTCTCGCACGGTATTACCGGCAGCATTGATGAAGCTCACGCGGCGGCGGCTCTGCCCGGGCACCGCATTGCCAGCTACGCGGGATTCTTCTGTAATCGTATAGATGGCACCGTGCAGGGAAGAAGGCGCGTAATCATACCACTGCTGCACGCCGTCCACCCCCTGGTGCATGCGGATACGTCCGCGGTTGAGCGCGACAGCGGCCTCGCCGGTCCAGGTCTCCGAGATTTCCAGGTGAGTGTGCGTAGAACCGGTGGCGGTGGTGCGGATTTCCTCACGTTTTACGCCGCCGGATTGGGAATACGTGTGTGTTTCCGTGGAAAGCGTGGTCATGAGCCCGCCGTCTGCCGGGCGCAGCTTGCGGGTAATCTGCGCGATATCGCCATTGAACTGGGATGCGGAAGAGTTTACATAGGAATAATCCGTAATCAGTGTATAGTCGCCGCCGCGCCAGGGTTCATACGATTTGACAAGCCG
Organism: Akkermansia sp.; assembly: GCA_017937215.1. Classification (GTDB taxonomy): domain Bacteria; phylum Verrucomicrobiota; class Verrucomicrobiia; order Verrucomicrobiales; family Akkermansiaceae; genus Akkermansia. Next base: position 1,472 of record JAGBDZ010000016.1, read on the forward strand.
GCCGTGCTGGTCGTAGCAGTTTTCCGCAACGGAGCCATCCGGGGCGGTGCGTCGGATTTCATTACCGCAGCCATCGTATTCAAACAAGGTGGTGCGGGCGGTGGGGCTGCCATAATCCTCCACACGGGAAAGCAGCAGTTCACCCACAGGGGTGGACTGGTAGACTTCGCAAATGCTGGAAGCCACAGAATCCCCCTGGCGCATCTCTGTTACCAGCTGCCAGACCTCCAGCGCCCCCGTGGCGGCAGAGGCCGGTTCGAGCACGGTGCGGGTCTGCGTTGTTGTAACGGCCTCGGCCCCAGTGCCGCGGGTCATGCTCCACGCGCCGGACTCTGACTGCTGCCAGGCGGTGCGCACATCCTGGCGCTGCGGGGCAGACTCTGTCACTGCCAGGGTGCCGGACTCCCAGGTAAAGGTAAATTTTCTGAAGAACGCAGCATCCTCCACGAGGGAGAACAAGCCGGAATCTGCATCCGGGCCCGCAACGAGGTCAGGGGTATACAGGGCCAGGGAGAAGCCGTTTTCCGCAATATCCTCTACATTGACCAGGCCATCCCAGTAGCTCCATACCTGGCGCAGAGCACCATCTGCATACTTCACGGAAAAATAATCCGATACATCGCTGATAAGCACGTCATCCGGACTGGTGTACGACAGCAGCGAGCCATCAAGCAGAGAGAAGCGCCAGGCCGCGCCGGAGTCATCCTGCCAGCGCAGAGAGGGCGGCACCTCATCCGCCTCCTCCGCGGGAAGCAGGGAAGCCACGCCCAGACCGGCGGAATCCACACCCACCGGTGAAATGGAGCCATCCGAATAATAGCGCAGGGCAATCACGCGGTTGCCGCGGTGAATCTCCAGGCGACAGCCGGGTTGAACACCCTCCGCCGGCACCTGCAGGATGGCCGCCAGCGGATGATTGAAGAGCAAGGCCGACGGAGAAGCCAGGGCTTCGGAAAGAGACTTCGCCTGCATGACCAGCTTGCCACCGAGCATGGCGCCAAAGCCGCGCAGGGCCCCGGCATTGCAGGACCAGTACAGGGAATCCGCCGTAATGGACGCGGAAACCTCAGACCCGGCAGCGGAAGAAACCACGGCAGAGCCGCTGCGGGCAGAAGGCAGGCCGCCTTCGATGGAGCAGGTGGAGCCGCCACATCCGCAGGTGTCCGGTTCTTTCACACCGCCGGCCTCCAGAGCCACGACGCGGTAGGAATACTCGCAGACTATCTTATTGTTGCTGGCATCCGCCATGGGGATATTATCATAATGGAACACCAGTTGATGAGAGCCGGAGGATACCTCGGCTGAGCCCGTCTGGGCGGGCCAGGTAGCGTGGCCGCCGTAGCGTCCGGCAGACTCATCATCTTTGGTCATGCGGATGATGCGCTTACCATCCACGGCAACATAGCCCCAGTCCTCCACGCTGAAGGTGGCATCAATGCGAGCCTTGATGGGAACTGTCTCCCCCTTCTCATTTTCTGCGAAAGGTATTTTAATTTCAAAGGCTACATCCTCAGAAGTAGCGATTGTCGGTGGATTCTGATTCCGGTTTCCCGACCCCTGGGCGATAACCTCGTCTGCCTGGAAAGGAGCTTCGGAAAGAGAAAGCGGAGCGGCAACTTCACCCGCCGGGGTGAACCATTTTTTATAATTCGGCGTAGTGTTCATAATTATTAAGCGGCACTTGCCGCAAAGGAGGGTATAACACAGCCGGGAATAAGGCACAACTAAACATGGAGAGGGGGAACTGCGTTCCACTCGGAAAGCTGGCACCCACTCAGTGAGAAGCCGGCAAATAACCGCCCATGCGGCGCGCGGCGGGAACTCGCTTTGATAATTCAATTGATTATGAAATCTCATGGATACGCGTGAAAATTATCTGGATTACACACTCCGCGCTTGCGCGGGCGGCGGGAGTGATGTACAATACCGCGCACAAGGCTATGAGCACACTGAAAGACCAGCTTTTCGATGAAATCTTGCAGGCGCGCCAGCGCGTTTATGCAGTGGGGAGTCCCACGCCTCTGCAGGAAATCTGCCTGCCGGAGGTAGGCGCAACTGTTTTTGCCAAGCGCGAGGATCTGGGGCCGATTAAGGCATATAAGTGGCGCGGAGCCTACAACTGCATGGCCAAGCTCACACCGGAGCAGCGAGCCAAGGGCGTGGTGGCGGCATCTGCCGGTAACCACGGCCAGGGCGTGGCGCTTGCGGCGAAGCGCCTGGGCTGCAAGGCTCATATCTTCATGCCCCGTTCCACCCCGGTGGTGAAGCAGAATGCAGTGCGCATGCACGGCGGCGAGCAGGTGGAGATTGTGCTGGTGGGCGACTCTTACGATGCCGCTTCCCACGCTGCCCACGAGTTTGCCGATGAGAATAAACTCACCTTTGTGCATCCCTACGACCACCTGTTCACCATGGGCGGGCAGGGGACGCTGGCGGATGAAGTGGTGATGAGCGGGCAGGGGCCGTTTGACCGCGTGTATCTCCAGATTGGAGGTGGCGGCCTGGCTGCGGCCTGTGCCTGCTGGTTCAAGAAGTTCTGGCCGGAGTGCAAGTGCATCGGCGTGGAGGGCGTGAACCAGGCTTCCATGAAGCTGGCGGTGGAGAGCGGGGAGCGCAAGACGCTGCCCTATGTGGACGTGTTCTGCGATGGCACTGCCGTGCGCACCGCCGGTGAGCTCACCTATGAGCTTTGCAATGAACTGCTGGATGGCTTTGTGACCATTACCAACGAGGAGGTGTGCAAGGCTATCCGCTCCCTGTGGAATGGTCTGCGCGTGATTACGGAGCCTTCCGGCGCCATGGGCCTGGCTGCTTTGCTGCAGGATTGGCGCAATGGCAACATCAAGCCCGGTGAGAAGTGCCTGGTGGTGCTTTCCGGTGCCAATATGGATTTCACCCAGATGGGCGTGGTGGCCAGCCGCGCCGGTGTACAGGAAAGCAACCGACAGGAGCGCTTCCTGCAGATTCCCATGGAAACCAAGCGTGGGCAGATTCTCAAATACCTGGAGAGCATCCCTGCCGGTGTGCAGCTCACGGATGTGCAGTACGGCCGCGTGGCGGGCGATATTCAGCACCCGGTTTTCGGCGTGCTGGCCACAGATGAGCAGTTTGCCGAGATTGACCGTGCTCTGGCCGAAAAGGGACTGAAAGCCCGCGATGTGACGAACCACGACGACGTGCGCTTCCGCATGATTTCCTACGACCGCGAGCGCCTGACGCACCCGGTGTTTTTCGTGATTGAGTTTCCGGAACGCCCGGGAGCTTTCTCCGAATTCATGCGCATGACGGGTAAGTATGCGCACCTGTGCTATTTCAACTACCGCTACTCCGGTGAGCAGGTGGGCCGCGCCCTGGTGGGTATGGAGTTCGAGACCCTGCAGGACCGCGAGGCCTGCCATGCCGAGGCTATCCGCCTGCTGGGCACCACGATTCAGGGCATTCATGAGCTGCCGGATGAGGTGCGCCGCCGTGTGCTGGACCGCATGTCCCCCATGGGAAAATGATTATTCTGGCTTCCCAGTCTCCCCGCCGCCGCGAGCTGCTGGCCCGCGAGGGCGTGGATTTTCGCGTGGAGGTGCGCGATACGGACGAAGTGCACGATGCTTCGCTTTCTCCGGAAAGACTCTGTGCCATCAATGCCGGGGCCAAGGCCGAGGCCGTGGCGCGCGAGTTCCCGCAGGATACAGTGATAGGCGCAGATACACTGGTATTCATCGATGGCGAACCACTGGGCAAGCCGGCGGACGAGGCAGAGGCCGTAGGTATGCTGCTGCGTCTGCAGGGGCGCACCCACTGTGTGTGTACTGCTGTGGCCGTCATCATGCCCGGGGGAGAGCGTCGGGATTTTGCCGAAATCAGCCATGTGACTTTCCGCCGGCTGGATGAAGCGGCTATACGCCACTACATGAGCCTGGTGCATGTGTATGATAAGGCCGGTGCCTATGCTATTCAGGAACACGGCGAGCTCATTATCGAGCGTTTTGAAGGCGACCTTGATAACGTCATCGGGCTGCCCGTGACGCGTCTGCTGCAGGTCCTGGACTGAACTCGCAGAGCCGCTTTTTCGTGGCTTGCAATCAAGGCTTGGTTTTGCTATGATGCGAAGCATGCAGAACATCATCAGTACTACTGCTCCGGTTATTCAGCAGCTCACGCATGAATGGTATGGCCACCCTGTGAATGCCCCGGTGGAGTACAGCTTCACCCTGGAGGGGGATTGCCTCGTGTTCCGCGCAGCGCAGAAGGCGCCGGTTTCGATTCATCCGGAGGCCATTCCCGGCATGTTCAAGGAAGAACTCTGGATGTATGATACCGCAGAATTCTTTGTGGCGGATGCAGAGGGGAAGAACTATGTGGAGTTCAATCTGTGCCCGAATGGCGCCTGGTGGGCCTCTGCATTCTGCGGATCCCGGCAGCCTCTGGCCGGAGCCGGGGTGCCGGAAGGCGTGGAAACTACCGGTAGCGTTACGCCTACGGGCTGGGGCTGCTCGGTGCGGCTGCCGCTGGCCTGGTTGAAAGCAGTGGGTATTGATATCCGCCATTGCCGCCTGGCTGCCACCTGCATTCTTAACAGCCCGGATTACCATTTCTGCACCACGTCAGATGATTTAAGCGGCGAACCGGATTTTCACCGCCCGCACAGCTGGGCCATGGCAAAGGTTCAATGATATGGCTGCGCCCTCGACTATAAAGACGAATGTGATGCGGCTGCTGGAGCAGAAGAAAGTGCCGTATCAGCATTTTACCTACGAATCGGAAGGAGCCATCTCCGGTCTGGAGGTGGCGGAGCTGCTGGGACAGGACCCTGCACAGGTGTTCAAGACACTGGTGACCACCGGCCGCAGCGGCGCGCATTATGTGTTTGTCATTCCGGTGGGGGCCGGGCTGGAGCTTAAGAAAGCTGCCAAGGCGGTGGGCGAGAAATCGCTGGAGATGCTTAAGCAGAAGGATTTGCTGCCGCTTACCGGCTATGTGCACGGCGGTTGCTCACCCATCGGCATGAAAAAGCCTTTCCGCACCACAATCGACGCCACAGCTGCAAATTTTGACTCCATCATCTTCTCTGGCGGCAGAATCGGCCTGCAGGTGCAGGTATCGCTTCCGGACCTGGCCCGCATGGTGCGTTTTCAACTGGCGGATGTTACCACGGACTTGATTCACAACTAGGCAAAGAACACGATTCCCCAGCCAATCAGCACCCCCACGAGTGAGTAGAAGAGCAGGGAGAGCAGCCCCACCAGCCAGGTGCGCGGCCAGCTGAGCATCTGTACCACGCGGGATACGGCCATGGCACAGAGCAGAATGCCCGCCAACTGGAATGAGAGGTTCATGGCCAGGCCTGTCTGCAGTTGCTCAGCCGCAAAGCTGGCGAGCATGGATAGCACCGAGGCCAGCACGAGTGTGAGCATGCCGCCCAGCATGGCTTCTTTCCACCGCCGCAGGTTGTCTGGCAGTCGGAGCGCCAGGGTAAAGGCCACCCAGGTCAGCGCGCAGTACAGTATAATCACCCCAATTTCTTGCATGCCGGAAGGAATCATAGCAAAAGGGATGATGCCTGAGCTTCTGCGGCTGTTCGGTGATTGTTTTTAGCGCTTCATGCGGTGCACGCTGATGCCGTGTGCTGTGTCGCGGAATATCTGTAAGCTCTTTTTGCCGCCGTACACGGGGGTGACAATGACTGCAAAGGAGGCATCCTTACTCACGCTGATGCTCTGCGCCCGCGGCATCAGCAGTTCCTTGATACCCGCCCCAGGGGTGTCTGCCTCGCACGGCGTGGTGAGCACGCGCACCAGCGATTCCACGGTGGGTTCCATTCCGGCTTCCAGCAGCAGGCTTTGAATGGATTCCGCCAGACATTCCAGCACGGCCCCATTGCTTTCGCGGTGCCCCATGAGCTCGGTCTCGAGCGTCCACATCAATTCGTTGCTCAGGGCCTCGCGCTTCAGGGTCGGCAGGGAATCACCCGCCACAGCAGGGCATACCAGCACCAGACCGAGCAGCAGGGTAAGCATGGAATCCTTTATCATACAGCGCGCCTATACTGCCACGCTGTGGTGTGCGTGTCAATTCAAATCACGAGCATGCCGTGCTTGCCTGTGGCGGGAAATTGTGATACGCTAGCGGGCATGCCCCCGCAGCCCCTCAGGACCATCGAAGTGGTAGCAGCCGTTATTCAGGATGCCGCCGGCCGCGTGCTTGCCGTGAAGTGCCCGGAGCACAAGCACGGTGGTGGCTGGGAGTTCCCCGGCGGCAAAATTGAGCCGGGGGAAGCTCCGCGGGATGCCATTGTCCGCGAAATCCGCGAGGAACTAGGTGTGCTTATTGCGCCTGGTGAACTTCTGTACACGGTGGAGTGGGATTACCCCGCTTTTCATCTGAGCATGCGGTGCTACGTGTCGCGAGTGCTCAGCGGCGACCTACAGTTGCGCGAGCATACCGAGGCCCGATGGCTGGATGCGACAACCCTGTACAGTGTGGATTGGCTGCCGGCGGATGTGGAGCTGCTGCCGCATGTGGCCGGATTGCTGAATTAGGCGCGCTGCTGACGGCGTACATGTGTCCCAAAGTTTGAGTACGGAGCTTGATAAATGGGAATTGGGCGAGCCGCAGGCGAGCGGAATTCTGAGCCCCGCCTACTGGCGGGGCGGTAAGTTCAATAGCCCAGGGCG
>JAGBDZ010000128.1 GCA_017937215.1 Akkermansia sp.
ATGCGCTTTCATCCGCTCATCATCGCTGAGGGACCATTCGTAAAAGTCCTGCATGGCGCGGTGGGGACGGTAGGCATCCCATACCAACAGCCCGAGTCCCTTGGTGTTCAGTTCTGCCTGGGCTCGTTTGAGACATTCGGCGGTGTCGCGGCGCAGAATGGCACGGCTGCCCGTGGTGTAGCCGGCTATAGGACGCCCCACAAAGTTGTTTTCTCCGCAGTAGCGCAAATTGACGCGAATACCCGGCACCACCTCATCGAGGTAGCAGAGACGGGAAGGCATGTAGATGCTTCCCTCGCCATTTATCATATGGTGCACGCGTACCGGAGGGACCGGGCTTGCTTGTCTGGTAACGGCAGGTGCGGCCGTTTTCTGCACTGGAGACTCCTGCCGGGCGCATTGGCTCAGCAGGGCAAGCAGCGCCATACATGGAAACAGCTTCCTCATACCGGCATTTTAGCACGGAATGCCGTTTTATCAAGTCCACGCCCGCTTTTTCTGCTTGCCAGCTGTGCCCACTGTGTTAGAATAGCAACGCTGCAACCTTTCTCGAAGACACAATGAACAAAAAGCCTTCAATCTGGAAATACGTGCTCATTCTGGCGGCTACCGGTGTGGTGGCAACTGTCGGTGGCAAAATCTCGCAATGCATTGTGGATTCCATGCATGAATCCACCCAGCTGCCTGTCATGGACCCGGCTACTGCTGATGCGGTGGCCAAGGAGGTGCTGGATATGAAATGCGCCGCCTGCCACGCACAGGATGCCACGTACAGCAAGTTCCTCAATTTCTTCTCCTGCGGCCTCCTGCGTGACCATGTGGAGGGAGCCAAACGCGCATTCACCCTCACGCCCGATGCCAGTGTGCGTTCCGGCAATGTGGATTACCTGAAGATGGATTATGTGCTGCGCACCCGCCGCATGCCTCCGGCCTCATACAGCGCAGTGCACTTCGGCTCACGCCTCACCCCGCAGGACGTGGCCATCCTGCGCCAGAAGTATAAGGAAAGCGGTGCTGTGGCCCGCACCTTTGCTCCCATTGCACCCGCAGTAGAACCCACCACAGACCTGGAGGCTGCGCGCATCTATCTGGGCTACCTGCTGTATCATGATGGCCGCCTTTCCACCAATAACAAGGTTTCCTGCTCCTCCTGCCACGACCTCACCCGTGGTGGCACAGATAACCTGCCCAAATCCGAAGGTGTGCCCGGCCCGGATGGTCTGCCGCAGCTCGGTGGCGTGAATGCCCCGACCAACCTGAATGCCGCCGGCCATATCCGCCAGTTCTGGGATGGACGCGCCGCTGACCTCAAGGAACAGGCCGGTGGTCCGCCCCTGAATCCCGTGGAAATGGGCTTCGCCTGTGCCGAGGACTGGAACATCATCGCCCACAAGCTGTCCAATGACCCGGAAATCGTTGCGCTTTTCGCCTATGTATTCGGTGACCGCGGTATCAATGCCGATACCATTACCACCGCCATTGCTGCTTACGAGCAGATGCTCGTGACCCCTGATTCCGCTTTCGACCGCTACCTGAAGGGAGATGACAAAGCCCTCACAGAAGTACAGAAAGCCGGCATGAAGTCCTTTGTGGAGCTAGGCTGCGCCACCTGCCACAGTGGCCCTGCGCTGGGCGGTATCAGCTTTGAGTACATCAACACCTATGCCGATATGCGCGCTCTGGCCACTCCGGCTGATTACAAGGAGGGGGCTTTCGGTCTGCGCGACTTCTCGAAGAAAGAAGAGCACAAGGATATGTTCCGCGTGCCCACCCTGCGCAATGTGGCGCTCACTGCCCCCTACTTCCACACTGGTACGGTGAACAGTCTGCAGGAAGCCGTCAGCATCATGATGAAAACGCAGAACGGCGCCGGTGTGAGCAGTGAAGAAACAGCGAAGAATATCACGCGTTTCCTGGAGGCTCAGACTGGTAAGCTCTACGGCAAGCCTGCCAATGCCCTCAAGCCGGAGGACGTGAAGCTGAAGCCTGTGGTTCCGCAGTCATGATTCGCTTTTCCGTGCTGGCCAGCAGCAGCCGGGGCAATGCCACCGTCATTTCCGGCGGTGGCACCCACGTGCTGGTAGATACTGGCATTTCCGCACTCCGTATCCGCAAGGGATTGGCAGAGTGCGGTCTGCATGATTCGGAGATATCGGGCGTTTTCTTTACGCACGAACACCAGGACCACGTGTGCGGGCTGGGCGTGCTTTCCAAAAAACGTGCGCTGAATCTCTATTGCAGCCGGTATCTCGCCAAGGATTTGCGGGGCATGGCGCCCAATGGAGTGTTCACCTATGTAGAACCGGGTCAGGCGGTGCAGGTAGGCGCCCTGAGCGTCACGCCATTCTGTGTGAGCCATGATGCAGCTGACCCGCTGGGCTATGTGTTTGAATGCGAAGGCGTGCGTCTGGGCTATGTGACGGATACCGGCATCATCATGCGCGAAATGCCCGCCATGCTCGCGGGAGTGCAGGGGCTTTATCTGGAATCCAACTACGACCCGGAGATGCTGGAGAACAGCGGTCGCACACCGGATCTTATCCGCCGCATCTCCGGTCGCTGGGGGCATCTTTCCAACGGGCAGGCCTGCGATTTCATCCGCACTATCGGGCATCCCGGCCTGCAGCACCTCGTGCTCGCCCACATCAGCCCGGAGTGCAACACTCCCGCCAAGGCCACCGCAGCCATGCGCGCCACGCTCGATGAACTCCGGCTCCCCACCCAACTCCACTGCGCCCGGATGGCTGAGAGACTGGATTGGATTGAGCTTGGCATTACACGTGTCCCAAAGTTTGAGTACTAATCTAGATAAATTGGAATTTGCAGAGTAGTTTGCGGAGCGTCAGCGTAGCGGAATTTTGAGCCCGGAGGGCGGTATAACCATAGTCCAGAGTGGAGCCGCGTTAGCGGCGGAACTCTGGGGTTGGAATAAAAAATAACCGGAACCCCGACCAACGTGGAGGGGTGGCAGGGAGGCCGCAGCTTATTGTGAAGCAACGATTTTCCGTCTCCGGGCTTACGCCCTACGCCGTGACTGGCTGCCGCCCACTCACTACGTTCGGG
>JAGBDZ010000129.1 GCA_017937215.1 Akkermansia sp.
AAATTTATCTGAGCCCCGAACGTAGTGAGTGGGCGGCAGCCAGTCACGGCGTAGGGCGTAAGCCCGGAGACGGAAAATCGTTGCTTCACAATAAGCTGCGGCCTCCCTGCCACCCCTCCACGTTGGTCGGGGTTCCGGTTGTTTTTTATTCCAAACCCAGAGTTCCGCCGCTAACGCGGCTCCACTCTGGGCTATGGTTATGCCGCCCTGACGGGCTCAAAATTCCGCTACGACGACGCTCTGCAAACTACTCTACAAATTCCAATTTATCGAGTACTTTTTTCAAACTTTGGGACACGCGTGGCTGCGGTTACACACGTGTCCCGGAGATTTTGTAAGCAATAGAAATCTTCGGGATGCGTGTGGGAGGAGACTGAATAAGCGGAAATGCTTGATTTTCAGGCGAGTTCTGGTATGCTGAAGCGCATGAAGGAAATCGCAGAACGCATGACAGAACTGGCATCTGAGAGCGAGTGGAAGTTACTGCGTGAGATGGTTCTTGCGGATTTACTGGAGGGCGGGTCGCATATCAACGCGCGCGATGCCGAAGGTTTTGGTGTGCTGCATACCGTGGTGCGGACTCATGGCGATGACGCTGCAGAGATGGTGCGGATGCTGCTGGCTGCCGGGGCTGACCCGGATATGGCTGATGCCGAGGGGGTGACTCCCTTGCACTGGTGCGTTATCGAGAGTGCGCGCCGGGGCGAGCCTCAGTTGGCGGTGCTGCACCTGCTGCTCCGCGCCGGGGCGGATGTGAACCGGGCTGATAAGGATGGCTGGACCCCGCTGTACTCCTGCGTGAATTACCAGTTCCCGGAGATGATTCCGCACCTGTTGCAGGCCGGGGCACGCCGCGATTTGCGCGAAACGACCTGGGGACGCACCCCATTGGAATATGCCGAGGAGCTGGGCGATGAAACGGCTGCGGCTCTGCTGCGGGAATAAAAAAAAGCCCCGCTGGTGGGCGGGGCCGGAAATGCGGAATCTGCTCTATTGCATGGGTTTATTTAAGGACCTGGAATGACTGCGCGAAGTTCTGAATAGCGTCTGCCAGTTCCTGACTGTTGTAGAAATTGTGGTCGGCTGTGGTCTGCAGGGCATGCTGCAGACTGGTGGCGGCTGCGTGGGCTTTGTCCGCCAGTTCGGCTTCCACCATTTTGGCGGCGGCGGTGGAATCGGTGGGTTTCATGGCAGCAAGCTGGTGCACATATCCGGCGAGCTGATTGATGCCGGCTGCCACTTCCTGTGGGGCGTCCGCGATTCCCTTGATCTGGAGCAGCTCGGTAACAGCTTCCAGAATGGTAATCTGGGCGCTTACGTAATCAGTGGCGGTAATGCCCCCGTTTTCCTGCTGGGCTGCAGCCGGTGCCACGATGGCGGGCAGAGTCGCAAAAATGGTAAATGCGGTGCGGGTCATGAGGGCACTATACAGCATGCTCCCTCATTATACAAGCGAAATATCAGGGCGGTCATTTCTCCTTTATCTCAATGATATTGAGTTCGGGAGGACAGAAAAAGCGCATGCCGAGGGTGGAGCCTACCCCGCGGGTGACGAAAATGCGGCGGGAGCCTTCAAACTCGTAGAGCCCGGCCGGCATGGAGGAACGGAAGGAAATGAATTCTCCGGTGAAGGGATTGGCAAGCTGCCCGCCGTGGGTGTGGCCGGCGAGCATGAGGTCCCAGTCGTACCGGCGGAGCAGCCAGCGGCTTTCCGGGTCGTGCGAGAGCAGGAGTACAGGGTGCGTTTCCTGCCCGGTGGGGCGCATGCAGGTGGCAGGGGCTTCATCCCCTTCGTTCCAATCCCCCAGGCCGATGATGCGGAGCGTGCTGCCGGAGGGAGTGCGCCAATCCAGCGCCTGATTGCGGAGAATAGGCACACCGGCGGTGGCAAAGACCCGCTCCACCTGTTCGAGTTTCTCGTAGTCCTGGTTGCCGAGAATGGCGTAGGTGGGGGCGATGCGGCGGAGTTTCCGGAGCCCATCTACGGCCCAGCGGGTGCGGCGGAAACGCTCATCGACCATGATGAAGTCGCCGCCGAGGACGATGAGGTCCGGCTCCGCGGCGGAAATATGCTCGATGCAGGTCTCAAAATGTATCCGGTTGTTGTGCAGATCGGCCAGCAGGGCGATGCGCAGCGGTCCCGCGCCGGGCAGCGCCTCTGCCGGGAGCTCAATGCGGTTGCACTCCAGCTGGGCGGCTCCCCACTTGCCGAAATATTCCACGCCTTTGTACCCGCAGTAGAGCAGGGCGATGATGATGAGCCAGAATCGGAAACGACGCATGGGGAGTGATGAGTGACGATATGGGAGAAGAGACTGCTGCTGCGATGTTTACTCCGCGGCATTGAAGATGCTCAGCTTCGGGTCGAGGAAGCGGCCGTCCTTGCGGATGAGGGTGTCATCGAACCAGATTTCACCGCCGCCGTATTCCGGGCGCTGGATGCAGACGAGGTCCCAGTGCACGGCGGAGTTGTTGCCGTTGGGGGCTTCCTCATAGGCCTGGCCGGGGGTGAGGTGGAAGGAGCCGGCAATCTTCTCGTCGAAGAGGATATCGCGCATGGGACGGAGAATGTGCGGATTGAGCCCCAGGGCGAACTCACCGATGTAGCGGGCACCGGCGTCGGAGTCCAGAATCTTGAGCAGGGCTGCCTCGTTGCCGTTGCAGTGGGCTTCCACAATCTTGCCGTTTTCGAAGCGGAAGCGCACGCCGTCGAAAGGTACGCCGTGGTAGATGCTGGGGGCGTTGTAGGAAATGGTGCCGTTGATGCTGTCCCGGACCGGGGCGGTGTAGACCTCGCCATCCGGCACGTTGCAATCGCCGCAGCAGGGAATGGCCGGAATCCCCTTGATGGAGAAGCTGAGGTCGGTGCCGGGGCCGGTGATGCGCACTCGGTCCGTCTGCTCCATGAGCGCCTTGAGGTGGAGCATGCCCTCCTTCATGGCGGCGTAGTCGGCCAGGCAGCAGCGGAAGTAAAAGTCCTCGAAATCCTCTGTGCTCATGCCGGCGGCCTGGGCCATGCTGGGGGTGGGCCAGGCCAGCACGGTCCACTTGCGGCGGTTGCAGGTCACATCGCTGGCCGGTTTGAGGTGGCGGCTCACTATCTGCATGCGCTCGCCGGGCACATCGGCGCTTTCAAAGGTATTGGCATCGGCATAGAAGCAGATATGCACCTGCATGTCCTCCGCGCGCTGCAGACGGTAGCGGCCATCGAGCTCATACTGCTCATCGGTGGCGCCGGCTGCCAGTTCCTTGGAAACGGTGGCGTGCGAGAGGTCTACATGCGGCACACCGCCGGCGCGGCGCACGGCGCGGATGAGTTCCACTACCATGGCATCCGGAATGTCCTGCATGCGCAGGTTTACGTGCTCGCCGGGCTGCACGCGCACGGAGTAGTTGACCACCTGCTCGGCCAGCTGGGTAAATCGAGGATCTTTCATAGTGAATAGTGAATAGTCAATAGAGAATAGTGAATAGCCTGGCACGGCGGCTTGTCACGGCGTAGGCGAAGCCGAAGACGGAAACAAGCGAGCGCCTGGGAGACGCGAAGCCGGCTGAATAGTGGCGGGATGGTTATTTTTGGGGGCGATGGTTTTTCTCTTGCTGGATACGCTTTTTTGCAGTGATGGCAGAGGCGGTCATGATTGCGGTGAGTTGTTGGGCTTCATCGAGCAGGTTGCGGAGTTTACTCTCCGGCAAGATTCCGGCCTCAATGATGTATTCAATCCACAGGCAACTTTCGTCGGCTTCCTCCTGGCATATTTTGATTTTGTGAAAGAAGTCCGGGCCGCCTTTGGCCAGGCAGGCAGCCCGGTAGTTTGCCGCTACGGATGTTGCACAGCGGAGCAGTTGCTTTCCCAGTACTTCTGATAGCGTTGTATGAGGAAGTGTTTTCCACATACGGATGACCCGAAGACCGAATTCCTTGGTGCGTTGGCGCAGGTTTTCGTGTTGCTCTCTGTTGTATGCCGCCGACATATATAGACTACTATTCACTTTTTCATTATTCACTATTCACTCATTTTCGGATTAAGAATATCAAGTTCGGGGTCGGTGAAGATGCCGTCTTTGCGGATGAGTTCGTCATCGAACCAGATTTCACCGCCGCCGTAGTCGGCGCGCTGGATGCAGACCATATCCCAGTGCACCTGGGAGCGGTTGCCGTTGTCGCAGTTCTCATAGGCCTGGCCGGGGGTGAAATGGAAGGAGCCGCCAATCTTCTCATCGAAGAGGATATCGCGCATGGGCTGCAGGATGTAGGGATTCACGCCCAGGGCAAATTCGCCGATATAGCGGGAGCCTTCGTCCGTGTCCAGTATCTTGTTGAGGGCCTCCTCGTTGCCGTTGCAGTGGGCTTCCACTATCTTGCCGTCCTTGAAGGTGAGGCGGATGCCATCGAAGGGAATGCCCTGGAAAAGGGTGGGGGCGGTGTAGTGGATGGTGCCGTTCACGCTGTCCTTGATGGGAGCGGTGAAGACCTCTCCGTCCGGGATGTTCATTTCACCGGCGCATGGAATGGCGGGCATGCCTTTGATGGAGAAGCTGAGGTCAGTGCCGGGGCCGGTGATGCGGACGCGGTCGGTGCGCATCATCCGCTCTGCGAGCTTGTCCATGGCCACACGGAGTTTGCCGTAGTCTGCCAGACAGCAGCGGAAGTAGAAGTCCTCGAAGGCTTCGGTGCTCATGCCGGCACCCTGGGCCATGCTGGGGGTGGGCCAGCGGAGCACACACCACTTGGTCTTGCACACGCGGTGGTTGTGCACCGGGCGCATGTGTTTCTGGGCCAGGGCCATTTTCTCTGCGGGAACGGAGGAGTTTTCGAAGCTGTTGTGGCCGCCGCGGATAGCGATGTAGGCATCCATGGCCTGCATTTCGGCCAGTTCAAACCCGGCGATGGAGGTATACTGCTCATCGGTGGCGCCGGCAAACATTTCGCGGGTCACGCGGGAGTGGCGCAGGTTGATGTGCGGGTGGCCGCCGGCTTCGCGCAGGGCGCGGATGAGTTCGATGGCGATTTCATCCGGGGCATCGATGATTTCGAGCAGGACGTGTTCGCCCGGCTGCACGCGGCAGGAGTGGCGGATGAGGTTCTGAGCAAGCTGAGTGGTGCGGGGATCGGTCATGGGGAGTGAATAATTTTAGTGAATAATGAAGAAGTGGATTAGTTCAGGAGGTGCGCAATGGCGTCGCGGAGGTCGGCTTTGGTGATTTCTTTGCTGAGCACGGGGTAGCCGAGCTGCTTGAGAAGAACGAAGCGGATGGCGCCGTTCTGGAACTTCTTGTCGCTGGCGGTCAGCGCCAGGGCGCGCTCCATATCCACCCCGGCGGGGAGGGTGAGCGGCAGCTCCAGCGCCCGCAGGGTATCCAGCAGGTCGCGCTCTTCGGTGGCGCTCAGCCCGGCGTGGCGGCGGGAGAGAAACAGTGCGGCACGCAGCCCCAGGCTCACGGCCTCGCCATGCAGCATTTCGCCATAAGGCAGAGCAGCCTCGATGCCGTGGCCGATGGTGTGGCCCAGGTTCAGGAAGGCGCGGATGCCGAGTGTCTCCTTTTCGTCTTCTTCCACGATGCGGGCTTTGATGGCGATATTGGCGGCGATGATATCCGGCAGCTGCTCAATGGTGGCCAGGGTGAAACCCAGGTCAATTTCATCTGCCAGTTCGCGCAGGGTGTGGAGCATGCCCGGTTTGCGGATGGCGGCGTGCTTCACCATTTCGGCCATGCCCTCGCGGATGAGTCGCGGCGAAAGGGTGGTGAGGGTGGTGGGGTCGATGAGCACCAGCCGCGGCTGGTGAAAGGCGCCGATGAGGTTCTTGCCGGAGTCGATATCCACGGCGGTCTTGCCGCCCACGGAGCTGTCCACCTGGGCCATGACGCTGGTAGGAATCTGCACAAAGGGAATGCCGCGGTAGTAGATGCCGGCCAGGAATCCGGCCATGTCTCCCACTACGCCGCCGCCCAGGGCTACCACAAAGCTGGTGCGGTCGTGCCCCGTCTGCACCATTTCATTGGCCAGGGTTTCGATGGTGCTCAGATTCTTGCTGGCCTCACCGGCGGGGAATGAATGCAGACTGGTGGTGTAGCCGCTCTCTTCCAGACTGGTGCGCACGCGCTCGGCATACAGCGGGCCTACGTTGGAATCGGTGATGATGGCTGCCTTGCCTTCCAGCCGGGCGAGGCTGCACAGGTAACCGATGGATTCCAGCGCACCGTTTTCTACATGCACTTCGTACGATTTTGGGCCCAGGGCCAGGGAGACATTCGCCATGCCCCCATTATATCGCACCCGCCACCGGATGCAAGGAGATAACGTGTGCGTACCGCGCGTATGTCTCGCGGCGTGTTTTCAAAGATTTTGTAAGCAATAAGGCGTTGGAATAATTAGCCCCCCCCGATAAATTGGAATTTGTCGGGCTGAAAGCCCGAGGAATTCTGAGCCCGTCAGGGCGACATAATAATAGCCCAGCGTGGAGCCGCCACGCGGCGGAACGCTGGGTAAAACGAAGAACATATCAGAACCCCGAACGAAGT
>JAGBDZ010000130.1 GCA_017937215.1 Akkermansia sp.
CACCCCTCCACGTTGGTCGGGGTTCCGGTTATGTTTTATTCCAAACCCAGCGTTCCGCCGCGTGGCGGCTCCACGCTGGGCTATGATTCTGTCGCCCTTGCGGGCTCAAGTTTCCGCTCGCCTGCGGCTCGCCAAATTCCAATTTATTGGTTCGTTCGTTCAGAGCTTGTAGAGGTTCCTACTCCATGATTTTTTCTGGCGTAATGCCAGAAAAAATCCCCGGGCCGGAAAGCTCGGGGATTTTTGTAAATGGACGGGTGGATTTACTTCTTGCCATTGGCGCCGCCGCCCCAGAGCTTGATGACCTGGTCGGCCGTGACACCGAGGTTGGATTCCGGGTTGAGACGTTTGATTTCGTTGGCGTGGCCCTTAATCTGCAGAGCGTTGCCGCCGCTGCGGTTCAGCTCGCCGATGATGATGGCGTAGAAAACCTGCTTCTGTTCGGGGGTGTAAGCATCGTCCTTCAGAAACTCCTTCATTTTGGCGATAGTGGGTTCAGCGCCCAGCTCCAGACCGCCATCGCTCGCCTTGCCGCAGTATTTCTGGGCCAGGGCCCAGCCGTCGAAATGCAGGCGGCGCACCATGCCGGATTCGTCATTCGGGTCGGCGGCCTTAACCAGGTTGCGGTAGTTTCTCGGCGGCTCGATGCCGGGGATGGCCCAGGCCTCAGCAATGAGTTTGGCTTGTTCCACGCCGCTGGCGGCATCGGCTCGTTTCATGATTTCCTCCTGCTGGTGCTTGGCTGCCAGCTTGGCCTTGACCTCGGCGGCAATCTCAGCCATGGTGCCACGCAGTAGTACCGGACCCTGTACGCGCCCATACAGGAAGCCTTCCTTGTCGTACATCAGCAGGCTGGGGTAGGTTTCCATGGAGTGGGCGGCAGGCTCTGCCAAAGCCCCCCAGACGGCGCGCTGGGCCTCTTTCTCTTCAGGTGTGGCGTATTGGTAGAACGGAGTCAGGATGAGGGCGGCGTCCCCGGCGGCCTCGCTGATTTCCGGCGCGGCGATAACCTTCTTGCAAAGCTCCTCGCTGAAGCGGTCCCATCCTTTGCCGTAGACGACGAGGATGTAGCCATCGTTCGTGGGCTTTTCGGCGGCTGCTTCCTGAGTGGCATACTGCTGTGCGGCGGTCAGGGGCAGGGGGGCCAGCAGACCCGCCGCAAACAGTGCGATATAGAGTGCTTTCTTCATGTGAAAGGAAAAGTGAGAGTGTGAGGATTATGCCGCATCGCGGCCGAATACGTAGATGCCATTGAGGTGGAAGTACTCCGGACCACCCGCACGACGGATGCGGATGAAGCGGCCGAGCGTTTCGGGGAACTCAACCTTGATGACTCGCTGCGTGCAGGGGCCCAGGTCCTTGCTCACGTTGCGCCAGCTCTGGCCGTCGTCCGAAATTTGTACAATCATGTTGCCGAGACGGTGATGGTTGCTGCCGGTGGTTACGATGACAACGCCGTTTACATAACCGGGCTTGGGCATCATGACGGTAGCCCAGGGATTCTCTTCCTGGTCGGTGTGGAAACGACCGCCGGAGGGACGCAGAACACCCCAGTGAGAGATGGGAGAGTCGTGACCGCAGCTGGTACTGGTGATGAGCAGGCCCTGTTCGGAGAGAAGCTTGCCAGCCATTTCGGGGAGTTCAGGCATATCGCCGGGGGCTTCCACGCTGTCGGAACTGTTGGAACCCAGACGCTGGAAGGTGGCAATGTCCTTGGATTTGGCAGCGGAGAGCATGAGCTGGCCGGTCACCTTCTTGTTGTCGCCGCCACCCATGGCACCGGTACCGGTGCGGGAGAGCAACTTGGAAATGTCGGCAATGGTCTTGGCGTGTGCGCCACCGAGGCCCTTGGCCATTTCCTCACCCCAGCCCATCACGACGGGAAGATAGTCGCCCTTGGAGGAGAGGTTGCCCATCATGAGGTTGAAGACGGGCAGACCTCGTTCCGGTGCAGGCGGCGGAATCTCCTTGCCATCCGGCGGGTTCTGGTACGCCAGCAGTTCAATCTGGCGGCGTCCGAACTTCTCGATGCGCCAGCGCTCCGGACCCATCTTGTGCACATTATCCCAGAAGACGTGGTAACGAACCATCAGGTCCTTGGCGGGAAGCTTGGCGTTCATGAACTTGGGGTACACCCAGGCACCCAGGAATTCGGAAACCACCTCCGGGTAACGCGGGGCAAGCAGGTAGCAAAGGTTGTCCTGCATCTCGCAGAGCAGTTTCATGTCATCGCCCTTGTACTGGGTGAGGTAGTTGTTGTATTCCTGCCACACGCCGATATTGATGGGCTGTGCGGTGGTGGCATCCTCGAAGTAGGCCAGGGCCTGCTTATCCTTCTTGGTGGCAGTGGCGTGGTGAGCCAGCACGCGGTATACGTTGGACATGTGGGTGTCCTTGTCGAGCTTGGTGTAGAGCTCTGACCCCAGATGGAGTGAGGAGAAGGCTCCGTACATGTTGAGCACCGGCTGCCAGTGCAGACCGCGTTCCCAGCTTACGGAGTTGCCGGGTATCCACTTGCCATTCACCCACAGGACATAGGCGCAGTGGCCGGGCTCACCGCAGGTGAGGGAGGGTACACCATTGGCCAGGGCGGCGAAGGCACCAAAGTGGGAGATGCCGCCGCACACGCAACCCACATACAGGGCGCGGGTGAAGTGGTTGCCGCCGTAGATGTGTTCCCAGGGCATGTAGTAGGCGGCGCCGTGGATACTGTCGCCGAAGAGGTTGTAGAGGCGGTAACCCAGGCGGTGGGGGCTGCCCATGTAGCGCTCGGCCGGTACGTGCACATTGTCGCGGGCCCATTCGAGACTGATGCGGTCGCCGGCGATGTTATCGCCCTTGCAGCCGCAGACGATGCGGCGCAGATACATGGGCAGGTCATCGAACAGGGTATTCAGGCGGCCTTCTTTCCAGTTGGTGATGTAGTAGTCGGCGCGGTCGAGAGCTTTTTCGAAGTTCCAGTTGTAGCGGGCGTATTCAATACCCACAGCCGTGGCAATGTCGCGCACAACCTTGTCCTTGTATACATCCGGGTGCTGTTTGGCAATGTTGGCAATGATGTGCAGGGCGCGTCCGGGAGCCACGCAGGGGCCGGAGAAGCAGATGTTTTCCATCCATTCCAGGTTGCCGGTCACCTGCTTGAGTATCACGCGGCCGTCGCGGTGGGCATTGAGCTCCTTGAGGGACCAGGGCATGTTCTTAATTTCCTGCTCCATCTTTTTGAGCATTTCCTGCTTGGCTTTGATGGCAGCCTGGAAAGCCATGCGCTCCTTGCCACGCAGTGTCTTGAGCTTCTCTTTGTCCTTGTCGATTTCTCCAGGCATGCGGGCAATATCGTCCTGAAGCTTCTTGCGGCTCTTGGCGGCCATGTCCTCCGGGGTCATCTTATCATATTGAGCCAGCATGTACTGGGCAATCATCAGACGATTCTTTGGACTCTCGACAAACTTGGCTACATGCTCGGGGGTGTTGCCCTTGAGCGCGTTCATGATGCTGCTGGCCAGAGAGCGCTGGGCGGCTTCCGGGTTGCCCCATCCGGGAATGTTTTGGGAAATGTAGTTGCCGTCGTCGTCGTCTTTCTTTTTCTTTTTGTCAGACTTCTTGGACTTGTCTACTTTCTCTTTCTTCGGAGCAGCATCAGCCTCATCTTCAGCCAGTGCGAGCGAACCGAAGCACAGCGGAGCCACCAGTGCCAGGGAAAGAATATTTAAAAATGTTTTGCTTTTCATTGCCACGCTGATACTCTACCCTGTACAGCCCCGGGAGTCAACCCAAAAACTACGCTTTTGCCTGATTTCTCATACGAGCCCCATAGATTTTATAAGCAATAGAAACATCAACAACATTTATGTACGCCCCCCTTCATCCTGATAAATGGAAGTTATCGGGCAGTTGGCGAGCGCAAGCGAGCGGCATTTAAAGCCCGTGAAACGGGCGTGAGATGGTAGGCAGGGGTAAGCCCGCATCGCGGGCGCAGCCCCTGCTACATTGCAAAACAAACCGGAGCCCGCGAAGCGGGTGACAGAAGGGTTGCCACAAGTCAAAGCCACCGTTTCCGTCACCCGCTTCGCGGGCTCTGATACCTCTTTTTATCCGTTAACAGGGGCTGCGAGCGCTGGGGGCTACGTCCGCTTCGCGGTCTACGCCCACCCAGGGCGCGTTCTGACCCCTGCCTAAAGTCTTACGCCCTCTCCGAGGGCTCATAATTCCTCGGGCTTGCAGCCCGACAAACATCAATTTATCGCGGAGCGCAACCTGCGAAAACCCCGCTTTGTTCCAGAAACAAAGCGGGGTGATAAAATGGGGGGTACTACACTCGCTTGGAGGTGCTTGCGACTTGTCTGGGCGCATCAATAAGAGGCGGCTCGACGGCGGCGGGCCGCCAGCCCGGCAAGTGCCAGCAGGCTCAGCGTGGCAGTGGCTGGCTCGGGAACAAGAGTTACCGCAACCTTGTTCACGCCAATGTAAGTACCCGCTGATGCGGTCTTGCTGACTTTTAGCGTAAACATTTTGTTCATTCTGGAGCTAATCTCTATGGGCGTAGCAAAGGTCATCGTAAAATCTCGCTCCCACGCAGAGTCACCATTAGGACTGGTGAATGTGATATCATCTACGCCCAGAAGTATATTGCCGTCGTAAAGCTCGAAGTTGATATCTCTCAGAAAGGTATCCGCATTCTGTCCACCGCCGCTTGAATTGAATGCAAAGGCACTGAACGTAATGGATGACACGGCCGTGGTCTGATTACCCAAGGTGGTGGAAGGCATGATATACATATTCACGGACCATGAGCCGCCGTTACCGATATTGACATTGGGTGTCAACGTGCCCGTATATACGTTTGTCTGCTTGTAATCCCACGTATACTGCTTTACTTGATTGCCATCCTGGTCCTCAATGTACTCAGTAGGGGTCTGAAAATAAATGGAGGAAACCAGCGAGGCGCTGTCAAATGTGGCTATAGCTTGATGATTGTCCGCATCCCATGTAACCGAGGCTTCATAACTATCAGCCCAAGCCACCCCGCACAAGGCTAACAAGGTAATAAGTGTTTTTTTCATCGTTGTAATTAGAGTTGGAGATTATTGTAATGTCAGAGCCCGGATTGCAATAGACAGTTCAGCCCTTCGCCTGCTACACATCAGAGTGTAGCGCATTCTATATGCGATGTACAGCAGAAAAGTGCGTTACCTGTTTAAAAATGAAGCTTTTTTTCATTTTAGGGACATTGATTTTCACTTTTGAAATAAAACTTCGTCCATTTGCTGGGTTTCCTGAGTCCTGTGCATAAAGAAGAGACCTGTCGCCTTGTCAGTTCGCATATAGAATGCGAAATTACCGCGTGTTTGTTTGCGATACTAATATGGGTGTCATGCAATCGTTCCGGCTCAGGAAAGTTCCACCCTCTGGAATCTAAGTGTTCCTCGGGTTTTCCAGCCCGATAATTTTTCAATTTATCGAGCGCTTTTTTCAAACTTTAGGACATGTGTGCCTGTTTTCTGTACAGTATTCAGGGTTTGCATTCACCGGGGCGGATTTTTATGTCAGCACGCTTGTCTGCAAATGCGCTAAGTGCTATACTCGGCGGCAAGTTATGAAGACATCCACCATTTGTGTCCAGAGCGGTTGGCAGCCGGGCAAGGGAGAACCCCGCGTGCTGCCTATTTACCAGTCGACCACCTTCAAATACGAGACAAGCGACCAGATGGCCCGCCTCTTTGACCTGGAGGAAGCCGGGTTCTTCTACACCCGCCTCCAGAACCCCACAAATGAGTGCGTTGCTAAGAAAATTGCTGAGTTGGAGGGTGGTGTGGCCGCCATTCTCACTTCTTCCGGTCAGGCTGCGTCGTTCTACTCCGTGTTCAACATCTGCGAGGCCGGTGACCATTTTGTGTGCACCAGCGCTCTGTATGGCGGCACGTTCAACCTGTTTGCCGTGACTTTCAAGAAGTTCGGTATTGACTGCACTTTTGTGGATCAGGACGCTCCGGAGGAGGAAATCCAGAAGGCTTTCCGCCCGAATACGAAGTGCGTGTTTGCCGAGACGATTTCCAACCCGTCCCTGCAGGTGCTGGATATTGCCAAGATGGCGTCCATTGCCCACAAGAACGGTGTGCCGCTGATTGTGGACAATACTTTTGCCACGCCGATTAACTGCCGTCCGTTCGAGCACGGTGCCGATATCGTGATTCACTCCACCACCAAGTACATGGATGGCCACGCTACTCAGGTGGGCGGCGTCGTGGTGGATAGCGGCAAGTTCGACTGGAACGCCCATGCCGATAAGTTCCCCGGCCTGACTACTCCGGATGAATCCTACCACGGTCTGGTGTATACGGAGGCCTTCGGCGCCGGCGCCTATATCACCAAGTGCACGGTGCAGCTCATGCGCGACCTGGGCTCCATCCCCTCGCCCATGAATGCCTTCCTGCTCAACCTGGGGCTGGAGACTCTGCACCTGCGTGTGCCGCGCCACTGTGAGAACGCCCAGAAGGTGGCCGAGTTCCTCTCCACCCAGGAAGACGTGGCCTGGATTAACTATGCCGGCCTGCCGGATAACCAGTACTACGAGCTGGCCCGGAAGCAGTTCGACGGTGGCCGCACCTGCGGTGTGGTGACCTTCGGTATCAAGGGCGGCCGCGAGCGCGCCATCAAGTTTATGGACAGCCTGAAACTCTGCTCCATTGTGACCCACGTGGCCGATGCCCGCACCTGCGTGCTGCACCCCGCCAGCCACACCCACCGCCAGCTCACGGATGAGCAGCTTATCGAGGCCGGCGTGAAGCCCGACCTCATCCGCTTCTCTGTGGGTATCGAGGATGCCGAGGATATCATCGATGACCTCAAGCAGGCCCTGGCCCAGATTTAAGCCCTCCGATTTCTTTCAATACGCACCGGGCCGGAATGCGCTTCCTGCCTGGTGCTTTTTTGTGTCAATAGTAAGCAGACGGGCGAATCGCTTTTCGCCGACCAGCTTTCGGGCGGCACAGACGATATCCTCACGATGCCCGGACTTAAGCCACGGGCTGGGGATTGACGGTACCGCAGTGGGTGAAGAGGGTGGGGTCAATCTCCTGAAGGGCGCGGGCGGCGATTTCGCGGGCCTGCTCCGGGGTTTCAGTGAGGGCGAACATGGTGGAGCCGCTGCCGCTCATGAGGGCGGCGCGGGTGCCGGGCTGCTCCAGCAGCCAGTGCTTCATGTGGGCCAGGATGGGGAATTTGGCGAATACCGGGCGCTCCAGGTCATTGACCAGGGTGATGTCGTCCACCTTCTGGGTTCCGTAGTTGATCCCCTTGAGGCGGCGGCTGCAGGTGAGGCCCTTGTAGGCGGTGGGGGTGCTTACGCCGAAAGCGGGCTTGAGCAGCACGATGGGGCTGCTCCAGCCGGCGAGCTCCGGCACGGGGGTCACGATTTCACCGCGACCCTTGCAGCGGCAGATGGTGGGGGTGAGGAAGTAGGGCACATCACTGCCGAGGGCGGCGGCCATGGTGCTGAGTTCTTCCGGCTCGTAGTTGGTGCCGAGAATCTCATTCACGGCCAGCAGGGTGATGGCGGCATCGCTGCTGCCGCCGCCGAGGCCGGCGCCGTGGGGAATGTTCTTGGTGAGGGTGATGCGCTGCTTGGCTTTGCGGCCGTACACCTTTTCGAACTCGCGTATGGCCTTGAAGACCAGGTTGCTCTCATCGGTAGGCACGCCGGGGGTATCGCACTTCAGGGTAGTGGTGCGGGAGTTGTGGAAATCGAGCGTGTCGTACAGGTCGATGGGGGCCATCAGGATATCCACGTTGTGGTATCCGTCCTCGCGCACCTTGTTCTGAACGCGCAGGGAGAGGTTGATTTTTGCCGGGGCCTGGTAAGTGGACATAGTGGGGTGGTGTGGTATAAGGTGGTTAATCTCGGCGGCGGGGTTTGCGCGGCTGGCGTTTTTTCTGAGCTTCCTTTTCCATTTGCTGGCGTTCTTCGGCCGTGGGGCGGCGGATGATGTGTTCGCCTTCCTTGGCCTGGTTGGCGCGGTCGCGGGCCATTTGCTCAAAGTATTCGGGGTCTGACATCCAGAGCAGTTTGTTGTACGCCTCGGCTTCGGTAGCCTTGGCGCGGCGGAGCTGCTGCTCGGCGCGGGCGCGCTCCTGCTCCAGCGTGTGCAGCTCCAGAATGGGGTTGAGCAGCAGCATGGAGGCAATGAGTGCCACCAGCACCAGGAAGATGATGCCGGCCACCTTGATCATGCCATGAATGCCCTTGGAGCGTATGTCGCGCTGCTCCTGAATTTCTTCCAGGGTGGGGATGCGACGGCTGATGAAGGGAAACTGCATGGCGGGTGGGGTGGGTATCAGCGCTCAGCAAAGGGGACAAAACGGCCGCGGCGGGCCAGCACCAGGGTGTGCAGGCGCAGCTGCTTGCCTTTGGACGAGGCCGGCACGGCGGTGGTGCTTACCTCAAACCCGGCGCGGCGCAGCGTGGCTTCCAGTCGCTTGTCTGCCTTGGAAAGATTGATAGCCAGCAGACTGCCGCCCTTCAGGGCGTTGAAATAGGCCTGTGCATCGCCCAGGCTCATCTCGCAGCGGGTGTGGGCGCTACGCAGCAGAATGGCATGCAGTGAGCCGGTGCGCTTGCGGCACAGCTCTGCTGCGCTGGCGGGTTCGGTGGAAACGCGCTTGTCTTCCCACAAGGCCTTGTTTTCACCGTATTCGCGGTTCCATTTCACGATTTCGGGCACAGGCTCAGCCACGATGAATTTGGCTTTTTCCTTAGGGAGGCATTCCATTGCCTTGGCCAGGCCGTAGCCGAGCCCCAGACCGGCAATCATGATGCAGGGCTGCCCGGCGCGGGTGATGGGGGAGGTGGCCAGCTCGGCCATGGCTTCCTCGCTGCCGTAGGTAAAGGAATTGGCGCAGGGCATGCCGTCCAGCTGCAGGGTGAGCACGCCGTCGCGCTCCCAGAGCTCCCATACGGAGCCGTTTTCCAGTGCTTTCTCTCCCAGTTTGGTAAGTGGTTTCATGCGTTGAGTGTTTCTTTATTAATTCAAGGTGATGGAGACCGGGCAGTGGTCTGACCCGGTGATATCGGCGTGAATTTCGGCGCTCTGCACGCGCGGGAGCAGGGGCTCGGACACGCAGAAGTAGTCGATGCGCCACCCTACGTTCCGGGCGCGGGCGCCGCCGCGGAAGCTCCACCAGGAGTAGGCGTCTCGTGCATCCGGATGCAGGCGGCGGAAGGTATCCGCAAAGCCGGCCCCCAGCAGCTCGGTGAAGCCGGCGCGCTCCTCATCGGAGAAACCGGCGGAGAAATGATTGGCCGCCGGGCGCGCGAGGTCAATTTCCTCGTGTGCCACGTTCAGGTCACCGCAGAAGATTACGGGCTTTTTCCCGGCCAGGCCTGCCACATAGCCTCGGAAAGCGGCATCCCATTCCTGGCGGTAGGGCAGGCGGGCCAGTTCGTTCTGCGAATTCGGGGTGTAGCAGTTCACCAGGTAGAAATCCTCAAACTCCATGGTGGCCACGCGGCCTTCCGTATCATGCTCCGGGCAGCCTATGCCCAGCGAGGTGGAGAGGGGCTCCACGCGGGAGAGGATGAGTACGCCGGAGTAGCCCGGGCGCTGGGCAGGGTTCCACAGGGAGTGCGGCCAGCTGGCCAGCCACAGGTCGCTCACCTGCTCGGGGCGGGCCTTCACCTCCTGCAGGCAGAGGATATCCGGCTGCAGGGCGTCCATTTTCTCGGCCAGTCCCTTGCCCAGGGTGGCGCGTATACCGTTCACATTCCAGCTGACGAGTTTCATGGTGCGGGGTTACTTTCTGTGGTGGGGGTGGATGGAGCGGAGCTTGTGCAGACGCTGCTCCATGCGGGGACGCAGGTTTTCCTCGATCCAGGCGTTGGCAGCGGCGAGCCCTTCGGCTTTGTAGATGCGGCCGATCTGGGCTTCCACGCCGGTGGCGTTGCCGGTGAGACGCAGGAAGTTGTTGCTGGTGAACTCAATGAAAAGTGCGCCATCAATCTCGCCTTTGAAGGAGAGAATCCACTCGCGCACGTAGAGTGCCAGCACGGCATCGCCCACCCAGGCCTGGGCGCGCGCTACGGGGTCTTGGTCAGGGGATAAGGTCGGCATGTCGGTAAGTGGGCTTGGTGGTCGCGGCCGGTGCGGGCTTGGGTTGTTCGCCGGCGTAATCCAGCTCTATGCCGACACTGCTGTGCGGCACAGTGGTATCGGTGCGGATGAAGAGTACCTTGCGGGTGGCATCCAGTGTCTTGAGTTGCAGGCCGATGACGCGCTCATCCACATAGAAGTGGGTGCGCCCGGCCAGCAGTTCCTGCAGATGGTTGCGCAGACGCGCACTGCCCGGAGTGGTGCGTTTGCCGGTGGACTCCAGCTCCCTGCACACCCAGAGCCGGGGGCTGAGCTTGTCCTCGCTCTCCATGAGGTCGAGGGTCTGCCGCAGGGTGCTCACGTTGGTGGCGGTCACGGTCAGGAGCTGCACCTGCGGGCCGTTCACCGCCTGCTCCAGCGCTGCACTGGGGCCAATGACAATCCAGTCGCCGGGGGTCAGTTCCTCCAGCTGGTCCTCCACTTCATCGCGCAGGTCGATGAGCGCCTGGGTGCGGGGGTCAGAATGGCTGCAGCTTGCCACTAGAAGGGGCAGGGCTGCAGCCAGACAGAGAATGATGCTGTGGAGTTTCCGCATGGGGCGGTATCAGCCGCGGGAGCGCGGTTCGCGTTCACCGGCGGTCTTGACACCCGGCGTCGTGATGAACGGCGCGCCACCCGTGGGGGCTTTCTGGGTAAAGGCCACACCGGCCTGTTCAAAATCCTTACCGGCCACCGGGAAATCCTTGCGCAGCGGGTGGTAGGGGTAGCCCTCCCACATCATGATGCGGCGCAGGTCCGGGTGCCCGGTGAACTCAATGCCCATCAGGTCATACTGCTCACGCTCCAGCCAGTTGGCAGAGCGCCACACCGGCACCATGCTGGGCACGGTGTTCTCGGCCTCGCTCACCGGGGTGCGCACCAGCAGGTTGGCGCCGGTCTCGGCCTGGGTGATGGTGTAGTTGACCTCGAAGCGCGGCTCCTCGCCCAGGTGGTCGACGGAGGATACGCACACAAGCATGTCGAAACCGCAGGAGTCCTTGGCATAGCGCATGGCCTGGGTCAGAATCTCGGGGGCGATGGTCAGGGTGATATCGCCACGGAATTCCTTGCTGGTAATCTGCGGGAAACGGGCACAGATCTTATCGGCAGCTGCTTTCTGGAGTTCGGAAAGGTTCATGGTGGTGGGGAAAAGTAGCGGTTAGTCCTGCGTGATGATGCCGGCGGGGATGGTGTGGGCGTTCTGGGCCTGGCGCAGGTCGTGCTCCTTGAAGAAGCCTTTGAGCGGGTGGTCTGTGGCCATAATCTTGTCCTGCAGCGTGATGAGACCCTGCAGCAGAGCCTCCGGGCGGGGAGGACAGCCGGAAATGTACACGTCCACCGGCACAATCTTATCCACACCCTGCAGCACTGAGTAGCTGCGGAACATGCCGCCGGTGCAGGCGCAGGCGCCGCAGGCAATGCACCACTTCGGGGCGGGCATCTGGTCCCAGATGCGGCGCACCAGCGCTGCCATCTTGTAGGTGATGGTGCCGCAGATGAACATGAAGTCGGCCTGGCGCGGAGCGTAGCGGTTCACCTCGGCACCGAATCGGGAAATATCATATCGGGAGCAGGATGCGGCCATGTATTCGATGGCGCAGCAGGAGGTGCCCATGGGCATTGGCCACATGGAGTACTTGTGCATCCAGTTGATAGCTGCTTCGACCGTGGTGTAGACGAAACCGCCGTCTGCATCCGGGTCACACATGAAATTTGTCTCGAGTTCCTGAAGGTTTTCGCTAGCCATAATGGTATGGGCAGGGGTGTAGCGCTGCCCTGCTCGCACTAGCATACCTCATTTTGGGTGAAAGGCAAGCCAAATTTGGCGGCCTGTTTTTAAAAAGGAGCCGGGCGCGCGCGGTTATTATATGTGATGCTCTAATAAATTCTTGACGTGAGGCGAGTAGAAGTATAGGATTGCACGCATGAACAAGCCCAAATTGCACTGGAGTGCCACGCTTACGGCGCTGGCGCTGACGATGGCGGCACCTGCTCTGGCTCAAGAGTCAACCGGTGATCCGTTCCTGGACGCCATGATGAAAGACCAGCAGGCCGAACAGGAAAAAACGAGTGCTGCCACTCAGCCCCAGAACGACCCGTTCCTGGAGGCAATGACAGGCAAGAAAGATAAGGCTCAGCAGCCGGAAGCAAAGCAGGCTGCCCCCAAGCCGGTGGAGACCCGCCTGGTTTCCGCTGCATCCGATACCCGCCTGCTTGATGAGGCCGAGGTGGTGCGCGAGCTCGGGCCTGCAACGGGTTTGTTCCAGAATGATGCTGCATTTGACGGCAAGCGCGTGGCCGGTGTGGAGTTCCGCTACACGGGTGACAAGGTGCTGCCTGACCGCCGCCTGATGGACGTGGTGCAGACCCGCGCCGGTGGTGAATATTCTTCCGTTCGCGTGAATGCTGACCTGGAACGCCTGATTGAACGCGGTCTGGTCGACCCGAATGCTACGGTGGCCGTGCAGCCGTCCGGCAATGCGGTGAAGGTGATTTTCAATGTGCGTGCCAGCAGCGTGCTTGCCGGTGTGGGCTTTACCGGCAATGTGGAGTTTGATGACGATGACCTGCGCGAGACCAGCAAACTGCAGCCCGGCACTGTGCTGAGCGATGCTGCGCTGGCTTCCGCTCGTGCCAACATCATCCAGGCATACCAGGAGGCCGGCTACCCGGATACCCAGGTGAGCTGGAATGCCCAGAAGACCGCCAGCGGCGCCTACAAGGACGTGGTGTTTGAGATTAAGGAGAACCGCGAGGTCAGCATGAACAGCATTGACTTCGAGGGCAACAAGCAGTTCGATGATGAGCAGCTCCGCCAGCTGATGCAGACCAAGGAGCGCGGCTTCTTTACGTGGATTACCAAGTCCGGCCGCATTGACCGCGAGCAGGTTGAGGATGACCTGGAGAACATCGTGAAGCACTACCGCAACTACGGTTACCTCCGCGCCCGCCTGGCCAATGTGGAATACACCGCCAGCCCGAACAAGGAAGGCCGCCAGAAGCTTCACCTCAAAGTGACGATTGATGAAGGCCCCCGCTACCAGGTGCGCAACGTGACTTTCGGTCCGCTGACGGCCTACACCGCCAAGGAACTGGAGCCCGGCCTGAGCATGCTGAATGGCGATATCTATTCCCTGCAGAAGGTTTCGGATGACGTGACCATGATTCGCCGCTACTACGGCGCCAAGGGCTATGCCGATGCTGACGTGCGCCCGGATATTGATGAAGTTGGTGTGGCTGCTGATGGTACTCACCTCATCGACATCCGTTACGATGTGAGCGAGGGTAGCCGCTACAAGGTGGGCCGCATCAATGTGCGCGGTAATACCAAGACCCGCCAGCACGTCATTCTGCGCGAGCTCCCGCTCAAGCCGGGTGAGAACCTCAACTCTGTGGACCTGGAGACCGCCAAGAAGCGCCTCGAAAACCTGAACTACTTCGACCAGGTGGAGGTTTCCCAGGGGCTTTCCACCACCAGCGGTTACCGCGACATCAACGTGAACGTGCACGAGAAGATGACCGGCAGCCTCACGCTGGGTGTGGCATTCTCCACCGTGGAGAATGTGTATCTCTACACCACAATCACGCAGTCCAACTTCGATATCCGCGGCTTTGTGAATGGTGGCACCTTCGTGGGTGGCGGTCAGCGCCTCACCGTGAGCGGCAAGCTGGGTACTGAGTACAGCAGCGCTTCCATTTACCTGCTGGAACCCTGGTTCCTGGACCGCAAGCTGGCCTTGGGCAACGAACTGTTCTACTCCAAGTCCACCTACATGAGCGATTACTACGAGCAGAACAACTACGGCTACGCCGTTTCTCTGCGCAAGGCGCTCAGCGACCTCACCTCGGTGAAGTTTGAATACCGCATTGAGCAGTTCGGTATTGATACGGAGCGCGGCGCCCCCATCTTCTTCCAGGAGCAGGATGGCGACTATACCCGCAGCCACTTCCGCGTGAGCTACGAGTATGACTCCCGCGATTCCATGGTCACCCCCCGCAAGGGTGGCAACCTGGAAGGCCACATCGGCTACAGCGGCCCCGGCAGCACTACTGAAACCTACACCGTGGGCCTGAGCGGTTCCTGCTACTACAATTCCTTCTGGGATTCCATCTTCAGCGTGAACTTTGGTCTGGAGACGATTGATACCGTGAAGAGCGGCGACGATGTACCCATCTTTGAGCGTTGCTACCTGGGTGGGCCTGCCAACCTGCGCGGTTTCCGCTATCGCGACGTAGGTATGGTGGATGAAGCTCTTGCCGGCGATGAAACCATGGGTGGCAATACCTCTGCCTTTGCTCAGTTCGAGGTGACTCTGCCGGTGGTGGAATCTGTGCGCTTTGCCATGTTCATGGATGTGGGCTTCGTGCACAAGAACAGCTTCGACTTCAAGCCCGATGAATGGGCCGCCGACTATGGTATCGGTCTGCGCATCAACCTGCCCATGGGCCCGCTGGCTGTGGACTACGCGATCCCCTTCAAGAGCGAGAACTGCGCGGATGATGACGGCCAGTTCCAGTTCTACGTGGACTACAAGTACTAATACAATTCGGCAACCAGCCTGAATTACGCGAAATCCCCCGGATGTTGCTGGCATCCGGGGGATTTCCTCTGCCGGATGTTGCTGAATTACCGGCAAGTGAATGGATTGGTAAATCAGAGCTTAACCACATGTGTCCCAAAGATTTTGTAAGCAATAGAAATATCAACACCATTCAGGAAGAATCCCCCCGCATCCCGATAAATTGGAATTTGTAGAGTAGCTTGCGGAGCGTCAGCGTAGCGGAATTTTGAGCCCGGAGGGCGGTATAACCATAGCCCAGAGTGGAGCCGCGTTAGCGGCGGAACTCTGGGTTTGGAATAAAAAATAACCGGAACCCCGACCAACGTGGAGGGGTGGCAGG
>JAGBDZ010000131.1 GCA_017937215.1 Akkermansia sp.
AAGCACAGCCGCTTCCTGAAACCTGGTGGTCATAGCCTGATGGCCCCACCCGGTCCCATTCCGAACCCGGA
This sequence comes from Akkermansia sp., assembly GCA_017937215.1. Taxonomy (GTDB): domain Bacteria; phylum Verrucomicrobiota; class Verrucomicrobiia; order Verrucomicrobiales; family Akkermansiaceae; genus Akkermansia. Next base: position 72 of record JAGBDZ010000131.1, read on the forward strand.
AGTGAAACATCAGCACGTCGATGGTAGTCGGACGACAGGTCCCGCGAGAGTAGATAGCTGCCAGGGTAAATAAGCCCCGCAGAACGAAAGTTCTGCGGGGCTTTCCATTTTGCATGGGGCGCGACTTCGGCGGCGGAGTCGTCCTCCTACCATCTTCTCAGGTTGCTTCGGGCCCGCCCCACGGGCCCTCACCCCCGCAACGCGGGGGCAAACCGCTGCGCGGTTTGGCTAGCCGCCCTTACAGCCGTCGGGCGTCTTGTCGGACGACAGGTCCCGCGAGAGTAGATAGCTGCCAGGGTAAATGAAGCCCCGAAACCGAAAAGGTTTCGGGGCTTCATCGTTTGCGAGCCCCGGCTCGCAAATATCGTCCACGCCGCAGGCGTGGATATCGTCCGGCAAAGCCGGATATCGTCCACACGCAGTGTGGATATCGTTCTTCCCGCATCAGGCGGGAAGAAAGGCATTCATAGGGAAACGCCAGGGGGCTCTTGTATATCCCCATGCTCCGAAAAGAAATTTATGCCGTTTCTGTGCGGGGGGATTGTTTTCCCAGACGATGGGGGCGGATTCTGGCCGTGCAGAATAGGGAAAACGAAATCCGGCAGCATAGCGGCCGGACGATATCCACGCCTGCTGCGTGGACGATATCTGCGCCTGGCGGCGCAGACGATATCCTCGCTGCGCTCGGACTTTTGCTGGACAATGCGGTATTTTCCTGTTATTGTTCCCTTATGATGCAGAGGTTTTGGGGGTGTATGAGCTCTTTCTTCGGGCGTTGCTGGGGAATGCCGCTGGCCGCGCTACTGGGCTGGGGTGTGTTGGCGGTGCTGATGATGGCGGCGCATGGGTGGAGTTGGCGGATTGTGCATTCGCCCTGGTATGCGGTGCTGAAGTGGGTGATGGTTGTGCTGGCGTGCCTGGTTCTGATTTTGTGGCTGGGGCTGGTGGGGTGGCTGCTGGTGCGCACGGTGCTGGGGGCGAAGAGGCGCAGGTGGGGACATGTGGCTGGCTGCTGGGGATGCTCAGTGCTGAGTGGGGTGCTGTCGCTGCTGATGGGGCTGGGCTTGATGATTCTGACGGCCTTTTTCCCGGATAGGTTTGCATACGGACTGACGCTTCCGGAGGGGAGGGAGTTCGTGTCGCCCCGAGGGTTGCGGGAGCTGCAGGGGGATGTGAAACCTGCTTCTGGCCGCGCGCGGGAATTGCTGAATCTGCGTCCTCGTCGAGAGCCGCCTTCGCATCAGGTGGCTCTGCCGCCGCTGCCGAATCTGGAGCGACTGACGGCGGAGGCGCCGGATATTTTGCAGGAGTATGTGCTGCGCTGCCTGTATGCTGAGGCTGTGGATCCGCGTTTTGATGCGCCGGTGCTTGCGTTGTGGCAGGATGAGGTGATGCTGGGGCATGCGGATGACCCGCAGACCTATGCGTTGTACACCTCTGAGCGGGAGAAGAAGGAATGGCGGGATGCCCGGGAGGTGGAGCGTGCGGAGCTGCCGGAATGGCAATGGATGCACGCCTTGCACAACGGTTGGTCGCTGGTACTGAATTTCAAGGCTTTTTATTCGCCGGGTGCCCCCGAACCGCCAGGCGGGGGGTGTATGCTGGCTCTGGATGACAGCCTGAAGGAGCTGGCCGCGAACCCGACCCGTGAATATCTGGATTCCATCCTGCCGCCCGTGCCGTCTCAGCCGTTTCTCTGTCTGTGGGGAATTGCCGATGATGAGGGGGTGTACAAGGCGGCTGTGATTCTCCCGGTGGGGTATCCGGAGGGTGGCATCAGTCTGCGGGCTCGAGAAGTTACTACCGGAAGGCCGATTGGACGCTGGGAGGAACTGCCTCTGAAGCGTCTGGGGAATGTCTGCTGCGTGGCGGTGCGTGCCAGCGTGCTGGTTGAGCCCGGTAATTGGAACGAGTTCTACGCTTCTACCTGGGAGATATGGTTCCACCCGGCAGATGGCTCTTCCCCACGCTGCGTGGGCTCCCAGGATTTCCTGATGATGGGCTGGCAGCACTGAATGAGAAAAGCCCCGCTGAGCTTTCGTTCTGAGGGGGGCGTTTCACCTTTGACATGCCACGTTATGGGAATGAGCATGAGGTGCGGATGCTGATTAATTCCGATATCGGAATCGTGGGTGCGATTGCGTGGGATAAGCAGAGTGAGGTAGACCCGATGTCGTATGCACTGAGCGGGGTAACACCCCGGGAGTGGGCTGAATCGCAGGGTCTGGAGTGGTTGGATTTTTCCGCAGGTAAGGAATGGGTGGTTTCGCTGAAAGAAAAAACAGAGCACCGGGTTCTGCTGGTGTGTGAGACGAAGCTGAAACCGGAGCCCCGGCCGGCACACAACCCTATATCCTGCTGGGTGTGCGCATGCAACTCAAGGAAGCCGCAATAGAGGAAGGGCGGAAACGCATACCCGCCGGGCTGCAATTGTAATCACTGCGCGGCTCCTGTGAGATATGTTCACCTCCGGTGAGGGAGGGTCCGCTGCTGCGCGGCTGGACTTGAAAAGAGAACGTGCTTTGTGATTGACTTGGCGGGAGAGGATGGTATGATGTGTGAATCTATGACACAGGATGCCCTTCTTAAGTTGTTGGAGGCGGACGCGCGATTGAGCGACCAGCAGATTGCAGACCGCCTTGGTGTGGATGTTGCAACCGTGGCCGCTAAGCGAGCTGCTCTCGAGAAGGCAGGGCGCATTGTGGGGTATCAGGCTATTGTGAATGATGATGGTGAGGGTGTTTCTGCCTTTATCGAGGTGCGTTGCACCCCCGAGCGCGGTGGTGGCTTTGATCGACTGGCATCCCGCATTGCGCGGTTCAAGGAGGTGCGCAGCTTGTATCTGATTTCCGGCGGTTATGATTTGCTGGTGATGGTGGAAGCCCCCACGCTGCTGGAGGTGGCCCGCTTTGTGAGCGAAAATCTGGCGAGCATGCAGAACGTGATTTCCACGGCCACGCATTTCCGCCTCAAGACCTATAAGCACAATGGTCTCATCTTTGCCGAGGAGCCTGAGGCTGAACGTCTCACTTTCATTCCCTGATTATGGACTGGAGTAAGACGCTTTCTAAACAGGTCATGGATATGCCCCGCTCGGGTATCCGTGAGTTCTTTGACCTGGCTACCGGCAGCAAGGATATTATTTCCCTGGGTGTGGGTGAGCCGGATTTCGTGACCCCGTGGAATATCCGCGAGGCTGCTATCCGCTCGCTGGAGCGCGGGCACACCACCTACACCAGCAACTACGGTCTGGAGAGCTTGCGCCGCGCAATCAGCACGTATGTGGCGGATTTCTTCCATGTGGAGTATGACCCACTGTGTGAGATTCTGCCCACAGTGGGTGTGAGCGAGGCTATTGACCTGGCGCTGCGCTGCCTGCTGAATCCGGGGGATGAGGTGCTGTACCACGAGCCTTGCTACGTGAGCTATGCGCCCACGGTGATGATGGCCTACGGCGTGCCCAAGGCGGTGGAAACGAGCATTGATGACCTATTTGCGCTGAATCCGGCTAAGCTGGAGGCGGCCATTACGCCGCGCACGAAGGTGCTGATGCTGAACTTCCCCACGAACCCGACGGGCTCCATCGCTCCGCGCAAGACGCTGGAGGAGATTGCAGCCATCTGCGTGAAGCATGATTTGTTTGTGCTCACGGATGAGATTTATTCCGAGCTGCGCTATGATGAGGAGGAGCATACTTCTATCGCGGCGCTGCCGGGTATGAAGGAGCGCACGCTGCTGCTGCACGGTTTCTCGAAGGCTTTTGCCATGACCGGTCTGCGCCTGGGTTATGCCTGCGGCCCGAAGGAGCTCATCGAGCAGATGATGAAGGTGCATTCCTACACGATGATCTGCCCCACTATCACTTCTCAGGAAGCCGGCATCGAGGCTCTGGAGAATGGTGTGTCTGCCATGCTGGAGATGCGCGAGAGCTACCACCGCCGCCGCGATTACATCGTGGGCCGTTTCAACGACATGGGCATGGATTGCCATTTGCCCGGGGGTGCGTTCTATACATTCCCCAGCATCAAACGCTTTGGTATTTCCTCGAAGGAGTTTGCGCTGCGCCTGCTTATGGAACACAAGGTGGCCGCCGTGCCCGGCACGGCGTTCGGCGCTTGCGGCGAGGGCTACCTCCGCTGCTGCTACGCTACTGCGCAGAACCTCCTCGAACAAGCCTGCGATAAAATGGCAAGATTCTGTGATTCACTGAAGTGAATCACAGAAAAGTACGAATTACGAATTACGAATTACGAATTACGAATTACAAATTACAAA
>JAGBDZ010000017.1 GCA_017937215.1 Akkermansia sp.
GATAAATTGATGTTTAGAAAATGCAAAACGCAGAATGCAGAATGCAAAATAATCATATAGCGTGCCGACTACCGTCGGCACGTGGTAACGAAAACACACTGAGATTCATCTCAGTGCGTTTTTTACAGGGAGCGGCGGAAGCCGCTACGGAGCTTCCTATTCTGCATTCTGCGTTCTGAAATCTGCATTCCATTAAATTCTTAACTCGTAATTTTGGCGGAACGCCATGGTCTTCTCACGATTTCGAGGGCGGGGCAAAGCTGCCGGGCGTGACGCGCAGGGAAATGGGGGCGAAGAGGCGCAGTTTGCCGGCATCGAGCTTAATCCCCTGCTCTGCCGGCGCGCCGGCGGGCAAGCCCTGGCCGATCAGCATATCGCCCAGCCACAGGTAATACCCCTGCGGCTTATTCTGAGCGGCATCGCCCGGGTGCCAGGCAAGACGCAGCGGCGGCACCTCCGCCATGGAGGGCGCGCAGTACAGCTTGCGCTCGCCCCAGCAGATAGAGGTGGGGGTGAGGCGCACGGTGCCGCTGCCCTGAGCATCGCTCACCGTCAGCTCCACCACACCGCTGCCCTGACTGCTGCGTTTGCGCACGCCTTTGATGGCGAAGCGCAGCTCCACGCTGTAGCCCTTTTCGCGGTCGAAAAGAGGTTCATGCTGAATGTTGCAGGGAGTTTTCACCGCAACGGCCCGCTTCACCAGGTTCTGCCACTCTGCAGAAGCCGCGCGGGGAAGCCCGGCCGTGCGGCCCGGCAGTCCCATGGCTCGCGCCAGATTCCCGGCAATGATGAGCGAGCCCTGCTCATTCGGGTGCAGGCCATCCCGTCCCGGGCGGTTCGACATGGAATCCGGCCAGCTGAAAGGCACCGCGTGGTCGGCATCCACCATGCCACGGTTTACCTCCACATAGCGCAGCTGCTTATCATGCGCCTTGGCGTAGCGGCCCACCCATTCGCGCAGCAGGGAGTTGTACTGTTTCACGGCCAGGTGGCGCTCAGGTTCGTTATTGTTGGAGTGGTTACCCCAGCAAGGCACACTCATCACATAGAGCACATCCGTGTCCTCCTTGAGCACATCAGCCGCAATGCGTCCCATGGTGCCCCATTCCTTGCCGGCGCGCCAGGTGTATTTATCGCCCCGGCAGCTCACTGTGCCGCCCAGCATCTTCTGCATCTTGGCGGCAAACTCCTGCGGCGAATACCCGCGGTCAGAAAGCAAGTCGTTCGTGCCCATCAGGCAGCACCAGGTATCGCAGTTGAACGCCGCTGCGGAGGACCTGGTGGAATGCCCGCCGTAATTCACCCCGCTCATGCCCGAATTGGAGCCGGAAACGATATTGTGCGTGCGGCCGGACGACTGTGCCAGGTGCACATTCGGGAACTCCACCCCGGCGTAGGAATCGCCCGCATCGCTGGTGCTCAGCTTCGTGTACCCCGGAGTATACCCACTGCGGGGGCCCACAATCTGAGCCTCCACCCCATTATCCACCAGGGTCTTGAAAAGCTGCCAGCGCCAGGTCTGGTCATTCACGCCGTGGGTGATGGAATCGCCGCAGAACATCACACGCCCCAGGGAATTTTCCTGTTTCCGGGCATAGGGCTTCGTAAAATCCTCCGGTTCTTTGTAATCGCTGGTATCCAGAGAAGAATCGGCACGGAGGCCCACCGCCGTCACGTAATTCGTGTTCACCGCATAGGCATGCGTGGTATCAAAGGGCAGCTGGGTCTTCAGATTCGCAGCCTGCAGCAGCAGCTTGCCACCGCTGCTCACCGTGATTCCCCGCGCGGGGTCGATTGCCAGCTGCAGCTTCACCTTACCACCCTCGGCCAGGGATTTGAGCTGCTCGTAGCTCACGCTGCCGTCCTTCTCCCAGGGCTGGTCACCCCAGTAGCAAGTGATGTGACTGGCCGTATCCGCCAGGCCATACACCAGCTTGCGGCCGCCCGGCATACTCATCTCCCAGGTCACCAGCGGGCCTTGCTTATAATCATTGGAGCCCAGGTAGCTCTCCAGCGCCGCCAGGTCAAGCGTGAGCTCCAGCTCGCTCACGGCGGGTGCTTTCACGGCAAAGCGCCCTGCTCCGTCGTAGATGACGCGGTTCTGCTCATCGCAGAAACGGTCCTTCAGGTTGGCATAATCGGCAGCGTTGGCGCTCAGCGCCAGTGCCAGCAACAGGCTGGTGGTCAATCGGGATTTAATCATCGGTCTGTATTCTGGGATTCGGGTGAAAAATAATAACCGGAGCCTCGCTCCGTCACAATGCAGGCGGCATGCGCTCCCAGCTTCTGGCGCAGACGCTTCACATGCGTATCCAACGCGCGGCTCTGCGTCGTATCCGCATAGCCGAACAGCACTTTCTGCAACTCATAGCGGTCCTGCACCTTGCCGGGGCGCTCCATCAGGTAAGCCAGCAACTTGAACTCCGCCGTGGTCAGCTCCAGCGCCTCGCCCGCCAGCTTGGCCGCCAGCGTATTCTTATCCAGCACCAGCGGACCACTCCGCACCACCAGCTGCGCCGCCCCGGCATTTGCTCGCGCCAGCACATTGCGCACCCGCAGCACCAGTTCCTTCGGGCTGAACGGCTTGGTCACGTAGTCATCCGCCCCCAGGCTCAGCCCCTCCAGACGGTCATCCAGCGCGCCCCGCGCCGTCAGAAAAATCGCCGGAATTCCCCGCGTCATCTCGTTCTCCTTCATCGCGCGGAAAATCTGCATGCCATCCATCCCCGGCAGCATCACATCGAGAATCACCAGATCCGGGTGCTGACGCTGAATCTGCTCCCACCCCTCGGCGCCGTGGTGCACCAGTCTGCACCGCCAGCCCTGCCGCTCCAGATTGAACGCCACCAGCTCCGCGATATCCACATCGTCCTCGACTACTATGATGTCCATACTCCTACTCTATCATAGCTTACGCCGCTTGGCAGCTCTTTTTTTCATTCCCCCCGCCTTTTCTCACATGATGTGTCCCAAAGAGTAAGCAATGCGCTCGATAAATTGATGTTTAGAAAATGCAAAACGCAGAATGCAGAATGCAAAATAATCATATAGCGTGCCAACTACCGTCGGCACGTGGTAACGAAAACACACTGAGATTCATCTCAGTGCGTTTTTTACAGGGAGCGGCGGAAGCCGCTACGGAGCTTCCTATTCTGCATTCTGCGTTCTGAAATCTGCATTCCATTAAATTCC
>JAGBDZ010000132.1 GCA_017937215.1 Akkermansia sp.
AACGCCTACGCTACAAAATCGCGCCAAAAATGGATTGACATCAGGGGATACCGAATGATATAAGAAACCTACACGCCTGCTGTGCACAGAAAAGGGGGCTTAAATTCGCTTCCTAAGTGTCGAAAAAACGGCGCCAGTTTAGGTAATAATGATGCAGAAGCTATGCGCATAGCAGATGTTGCAATTGCAACCGGACTTACTCATTACCCGGCTAAGAGCGTGTTAACCGTTGCAGATTATGTTATTTTTAACGAGAAAGCATTATGTCGAATACTAAATCAATTATTTTAAGCTGTGCTGGTATAGGTTCTCGGCTCGGTTTAGGTAAAACTAAAGCTCTGATGGATATCTGCGGTCGTTCATTAATCTCCTGGCAATTGGAGTTTTTCAAGGATGTAGAGGATTTACGCATTGTCGTGGGCTATCAGGCTTCCGATGTTATAGAAGAAGTCAGAAAATATAGAAGTGATGCCATTTTCGTATATAACAGAGATTATTTTCATACTAAAACAGGCTATTCATATTATCTGGGGGCGAAAGATGCCAACCAGCTTTGCATCGAATGGGATGGTGATCTGTTAGTTCATCCGGATGATGTCAAGAAACTATTGTCCGAGCCCTCGGAGTTTATTGCGTACAGCGATAAAACTTCAGATGACGCAGTAATGCTAAGCACCAATAACAAAGGAGAAGTCGTAGGATTCTCCCGAAGCAGTGGTGACTGGGAATGGACCGGCCCATGCTGTCTCAAAAAAAACAAAATTTTGAAAACAGACGGACACGTGTACAACATTCTCGAGCAACATTTACCCATCAAAGGCATCCACATACGTGCTCAGGATATCGATACATATGAAGATTACCAGCGAGCCTTAGAGTTCATCTCAAAATGGTGACACGATTCTAAATGTCTCACCTGAAGAAAGAGACCCTGAGCGGGATGAAGTGGGGGATGCTGCAGAAGCTGACGATGCAGCCTCTGCAGTTGGTGTATGGCATGGTGCTGGCGCGGCTCATCACGCCGGAGGAGATGGGTATTGTGGGGCTAACGGCCATTTTCTTTGCCATAGCGGGTCAACTGGCCAGTGCAGGATTCGGTGCAGCGCTTGTGCGCAAAATCGACCGAACGGAGGCCGATTGCAGCACCATGTTCTGGTTTAATCTGGGTATGAGCTTCCTGATGGGGCTGATTCTGTTTCTGCTCGCACCATGGTTTGCCGGTTTCTACAACCAGGCAGAGCTGCTTTGGCTCACGCGAGTATCGGCCATCATGATGTTTGTGAACAGCAGCACCAGCGTGCACTGGACCCTGTACCAATGCCGCCGCGATTTCAAGACTCCGGCAATTGTGAGCTGCATCACCTCCATAGCCGGCATGCCGTTGTGCCTCACCCTGGCATGGTTGGATTGGGGAGTATGGGCACTCATGTGGCAGGGCGTATTTACCTCCCTATTGTCACTACTCATAGTCTGGTGCATTTCCCCATGGAAACCCCATTTCATCTTTTCCAAGGCTTCTTTTCTAGAAATGTTCAGCTTCGGCAGCAAGCTGGCATATGGTGGAGTTCTGCATGTTTTCTACCAGAACATCCGCACCTTCATCATCGGGAAATTCTATTCACCGGCACAGTTGGGGTTGTATACCCGCGGCACTCATATCACCAATGTATTGCCTCTCACCATAAACGGCGTACTGGGAAACATTATATACCCCATTCTTTCCACTATACAAAATGATGATGAGCGCCTGACTCGCGCCTACCGCATGTATATCAAGACAAGCACTTTGGTTATAGCTTGGATATGCATGTGTCTATTGGCCATGGGTGAGCCATTGGTGCGCCTGATGTATGGTGAAAACTGGCTGGGGTGTGTTATTTTCGTTCAAATAGCATCATTGGGTGTGGCAGTAGACCACATATGCGCCATCAACGTAAACTTTCTATTGGTAAAAGGGCGTTCGGATCTCCTCCTCAGGCTGGAAGTTATCAAGAAAAGCATTTCTATAGCCATGTTATTCTACGCCGCTACCATCAGTGTAGAAGCCATCTGCTGGGCCAGTGTCATTTACATTCATATAGCCATTTTCATCAACACCTATTATACTGGTAAATACCTGGGGCTTACCTGGTGGCGGCAGCAGAAGGACTACATGCCCTACGTCATTGGGTCAGCTATATCCTGCATTCCTGCATGGTTCATATCGCAGACAGAGTGGCCCGCACTTGTGCAACTGTCGATAGGCGGATTCAGTGCGTTTGTGCTGTATTTCGGTGCACTGCACAGGCTCAAGGATGCCGCATATAGCGAGCTGTACAGCACCGTACGCAGCAGCAAATGGGGCAAATGGTTACCGGTCCTTTAAGATTTCTGATACGATAAGCTCTGCAGAAGTTCTGCCGGATGGGGGAAGGAGGTATTTTTGGCGGTAGCGGGAGCGTCTGTCAGCCAAAGCATCCGGATTATCAGAGAGCAAATCCAGGATGAAGGCCTCTACATCCTGCAGCGTCTGCCCCTTGCGGTAACATTCCAGCGCGCGGAGGGTATCCTCGTTAAAATCCTGGAACCCGCCGCTGCGCTGCAGATACAGGCAAGGCTTGTTCACCAGCAGGTATTCCATGATGAAGCTGCCGGAGTCATGCACCATGGCATCCGACTGTTTGAAAAGCTCCACATAAGCGCCGGTTTCCAGCTGAGCGTTGGGCAGCGCAGCCCATGCCTCATAATAGGCATCGGTGCGCTCTTTGCCCCAATCCGGGTGGCGGTAGAGAGTATCGCGCAGGAGGGGATGGGGCTTGAAAGCCCACTGCACGCGGTCAGCGTATTTCTCAGCAAGGTGGAGCATGCCCTCCGCCACATCCAGGAAGGTGGCTACGGTAAACCAGGAGACTTCCCCCACAGACCAGTGCGGCGCCCAGATGATGCGCTTCATGCCCTCTGAGCATGGGCGCCAGACCGGTTTCGCCGGCACCTCTGCCAGCGGCAGGTAGAGATCCGCCACGGGAGAGCCGGTCACGGCAACATTGCAACCGCCGTTGGTCATCACGGATTCAGCCAGTTTCTTGATTCCGGGGGTTGTATAAAAATTGCGCCACACCTGATTTTCCTGGCCATAGACAAAGTCCATTCCGGTAGAATTCTGAAAGCAATAGGGGACATAGCACACGAGCTCCTGCGACATCATCCAGACATCATAATCCGTGGCAATAACGCTGCCTTTTGCCAGGAAGACAATATCCGGCGCAAACGCTGCGCGCATCTGCTCCAGCGTATAAAACTCCGCCACGCAGTATTGGCGAGCAGCAAAATATGTTCGCATGTCGGCAAGGGAGCGTCGGCGTTCCGCTTCGCTCTTAATCTGAGGTTCCGGCACAATCCAGATGATGGGGCGGAAACGGGGGTGCTGCTGCATGAGGCGGAAAACGGAATCGCACTTCCAGCAGGGGAGATCGAGCACCATGAAGGCCACCGTAATCACCTCTTTCTTCCTGACCCTAGCGGCCATTTGCTCTAAGCGCCTGTAAAGGGGGCCTCGTTTCCAGAAAAAGCGGCGCAGGAAAGGATACTTCTGCATCCTTTCCTCTCGCGTGAGCCAAGCCAGAATCTTCTGTTTCAACATCTCCGCTGCTCATACTAAAGCATCCGCCCCCGCAGAGTCAAGAACGAAGCGCAGGACCGGCTACAAAATCGCTCTCACCCTGACTGTAGTAGGCAATTCCGCTTATCTCATCATAGAAACAAGCCACGCCTACCGAGTCGAGTGAAGGCACCAATATGTACGTCAGGATACCGTTTTCATAAATAGTCACCCCATACACGCGAGCACGGCACACATCTGTTACAACGTGCAACGTTGCAGGGTACAGCACCCCGTATTCGGGAAACTGAACAGGAGTGTCTGCCGTAGTACGCGTGACTCTCTGACCATTACATTCTATTGTTGCTGCATTCTGCCACCTTGTGTAAATAACAGAATGTCTCGACACCACTGATTCCGGCAATAAACATGTTCCGCCAAGCTCGTATGCTGACGTATCTGCGGAGACGCCCCAATAGCAGCAGGCATTTGTCGAAAACCCCATCAGCTGGCGCGAGTTTCCCAGAAACTGAATATCGGTCACACAGACAAACGGTTCTGCTCCTGAACCATCCACTGCTACGGGGATATAACAAAACTGTTCTCCCTGTCCTTCCAGATACTCGACACGTCTGAATCTGAAAGAATCGAGCAGTGGGCCAGCCACCAGCTCATCCTCCCCGGTGTTGTAAAATAACTGCTGCGTCACCGTATCATACAGCGCGGGAGTACCGTTATCATCCAGCACCGGCAGGAGATGCATCACCACCTTGCCGTTGATAGAGATACGCAGCCAGCGTTTTCGATTCAGGCAGCGGCGCTCACTGCTCAGACTGCGCCAGAGCTGAAAACCAGTCGGGGCATAAGCTTCCTCTGCCGGGGTAGCCGCATAGGTTTGCTCGCCATCCAGCCAGAAGCCGGCATCAGGGCCGTAGGAGACAATACGGAACACGTGCCATTCCTTATCTGCAGCCCCGGTGCTGGTGGAATAGTGAAAGCCGATTCCGCTGTAGAATGACTTTTCATCATACACGCCCCAATGCAGGCGGGGATCGGCATTTGTCAGCTCCGCCTGTCGTTCGGCCAGCGAGGTAAAGCAGAGTTCCGACTCAATTTCCACCACATCACCCGCAGCCGGGTAAATGGGCAGAAACACCTGCGACCACCCCACATTCTCCAGCCAGTCTACACGCGTGTAGGGACAGGAGCGGGTTAATTTATCAACTCGCTGGTTCATGGCAGTTGGGCAAGGGGTTCATAAGACCAGGAACGAACAACAGTGTTCCCCTCTACCCGATAACTCGGGAGCAGGACAAAATCCGGGGATTCCTCTCCCCGGGGGGTATCAACCAGGCGAAAATACCCCAGTGCATCCAGTTGCTCCGCCGATGGGTTGCTATAGGTCTGGCCACCGTCGCGCAAAGGATTGCGAAACCACTGCACCTCGTGCTCATTGATGAACTTGCATCTCTTCATAGCCGGGAAACTGGTCAGATTGCAATCCCCTCCGCCGCCGCACGGATAAACAGGCCATCCGACAATACCACCAGGCGGTAACGGGTATTGGACTGAGGCACAAAAACACCACCACTCAGATGATCACCACTCCATTTCCAGTCTGCCGGAGCAGTCAGCGCGGTGGGCGTGCTGCCGCTGGTAAAGCAAAGTTCGCAGAACAAATCATCCTGAGGCGAATCCAGCCGGAGAGTGAGCTCCGCCAGTTCACCGGCGCGGTAAAGCAGCTTATGCTCCAGATTGATGCAGGTGGACAAGTTCTCTACCCTGCTCAGATTCCACGGTATAATTTCTGCGCGGTACGGCAGCTCCCGCATCACGGCAGAATCTGCAGATAAGGTAACGGGATGCCCATCGCCGAAAAATTCTGCCACACAGCCGGGAATGGCAGTGCCAAGGTGAATACCGGCGGCATCCGTCACCGTGCAGGGTTCATTGCAGCGCACTTCGTAACGCTGATTTAACATGGTTTTTAATTGTTGAGACATAACATCTGGATAGTTGGTATGAGCAACATACACGCCGAAAGTTGGTTCCGCAAGCAATCCCGAGCACAGGGAACAGAATTTCAGCTTGAGGGCAGCAGAAAGCACCGATAAAAAGGGAAGCTCCCCTGCCTGGGCATTTTGCAGACAGGGGAGCTCTATCTATTCTGATGCGGGTGTGGTAATCGGGCACCTTCCAAGGAGGTGACTCGGGCGGGAGTATAGCGCAGCACCCGGCACCGGAAAATAAAATTCAGAGAGGGGCAACCGCGTTTCACTCAAAACAGAACGCGGTCACTGTCACAAAAAAGAATCGTCAACAATACCAGGTTGAAATATAGTCAGCGACATGCTGATTGTTTCGCATAAACCGCTTCTATTTGCGTGGGTGTTATCAGCGGTACTAAGCAGCATCTGCCACGCAGAGGAATTTCGCTATGAACATTTCTTCGAAAACCCTGACCGGTGGACCATCGGCAATGCCGCCCCCAATGTGTATGCATCTCCCACCATCAGCAGCGAAGAAGACAGCCTCAAAAACCAAGGGCTCACATTTGCCTTCGGCAACTATGAATTTGAAAAGGCGCTGACACTGCAATATCCCGACGACTCGCTGGATTTCTATTATAGCGTCAATGTGCATTATTATGGAGGGCCATTCAGTTCAGTAGGTCTCGGGCTGCTCACTTTATATGGCAGCACCAACATCATTTCCGGAGCAAATGGTTGCAAGAACGGCACATTCTCAGCCGGGCTCAATACAAAGGCACCTGCCCGTTATTACTCGTTTCGCTCAACGGTCGCCTATGATGTAACACTGGTTAAGCCGGTCGTCAGCTTGGCAGAAGTAATAGGAAACCAGCAGGATAGCGAGGTTCACGGCAAAATCGCATGGGATTCACAGCAAAAAGCCTTTGCCGTAGTCTTCAATATCAATGGCAGTACCACAGAACCGCTTATCCTTGGAAGCGAAGTAAGCATCACAGGGTTGGGTATCAGTCTCGATGGTTCCCCAAGCGGCAGCGAAAGCGTGGGAAACATTGTGCTGATTCACCACACAGAGGCTCCCGAGCCCGGCACCATCACCTTGTTTCTGATGTGCGGCACTCTGCTGTGCCTGCGTCGCAAGCGATAAGTTGTACCGTGCCCCGAGAACAACAAAGTCACCAAACGCGTTGGAATAATTAGCCGGGGGCTGGGTTTTCTGCATTACAAGGAACAGAATTGATTGATAAATTGGAATTTGCGGGGGAGGAACTTTGTCGAAGCACGGGACTTCAGTCCCGATTAAATGCACCGTGATTTCGGGACTGAAGTCCCGTGCTCCGATAACGATAAACATCAATTTGCCGGGGGGGCTAATTATTCCGGAGCGCGTTAGAGTTTCCATTTATCAAAAAGCCGGGGATTGCTCCCCGGCTTTGGCTTGAATGGGCTGGTGCAGTTGCTTTAGAGCTCGCACTGGGCGAGAGTGTCGCAGCAGCAGCAGAAGTTGCGGTCGCCGTAGGTGTTGTCCACGCGGGAGCAGCCGGGCCAGAACTTGTGCAGCAGCTGGCCGGGGGCGGGGTAGGCAGCCTGACGGCGGGTGTAGGGGTGGGTCCACTCGTCCGCAGTGACCGCCAGGGCGGTGTGCGGGGCGTTCACCATCACGTTGTCATCAGCAGGCACGGTGCCCTCGGCCACGGCGGTCATTTCGCCGTGGATGCCGATCATGGCATCCACGAAGCGGTCGAGCTCATACTTACTTTCAGACTCGGTGGGTTCGACCATGAGCGTGTCGTGCACCGGGAAGCTCATGGTGGGGGCGTGGAAGCCGTAGTCCATGAGGCGCTTGGCCATATCGTCCACGGAGAGGTGGCTCTTGGCAAGCATGATGGTGGTATCCAGGATGCACTCATGGGCCACCAGGCCGCCCTCGCCCGAGTAGAGGGTCGGGAAGTAGTTTTCCAGGCGCTTGGCCACGTAATTTGCGTTGAGGATAGCCATCTGGGCGGAGAGCTTGAGGCCCTCGTGGCCCATCATGGCCAGCCACATCCAGGTGATGGGGCAGATAGCGGCGGAGCCGTACTCGGCGGAGGAGACGGCGTGCTGCTTCTGGGCCTCGCCGGCGATGCAGTGGTCCGGCAGGTAGGGGGTGAGGTGCTCTGCGCAGCAGATGGGGCCCACACCGGGACCGCCGCCGCCGTGCGGCATGGCGAAGGATTTATGAAGGTTCAGGTGGCACACGTCGGCCCCGATGGTGCCGGGGTTGGTGAGGCCAATCTGGGCATTCATGTTGGCGCCGTCCATGTAGACCTGACCACCGTTCTCGTGCACAATGCGGCAGAGCTCGGCCACGCCGCTCTCGTACACGCCGTGAGTGGAGGGATAGGTGACCATGAGGGCGGCGAGGTTGTCGCGGTACTTCTCGGCCTGGGCCTTGAGGTCGGCGGCATCGATATTGCCCTTCTCATCGCACTTGACGGGCACCACGGTGAAGCCTGCCATGGCGGCGGAGGCGGGGTTGGTGCCGTGGGCAGAGTTGGGGATGAGGCACACGTTGCGGTGCCCCTGCCCCTGGGCCACCTGGTAGCGGTGGATGGTGAGCAGACCGGCATATTCACCGGCAGCGCCGCTGTTGGGCTGCAGGGAGACGCCGTGGAAACCGGTGACGGTGGCAAGCCACTGCTTGAGCTGCTCGAGCATGGCGCGCATGCCCTGGCACTGGTCCACCGGGGCGAAGGGATGCAGGGTGGCGACCTCCGGCCAGGTGATGGGCATCATGATAGCGGCGCAGTTGGCCTTCATGGTGCAGGAGCCCAGCGGAATCATGGCTTCGTTCAGCGCCAGGTCCTTGGCCTCCAGGCGGTGGATGTAGCGCATCATCTCTGTTTCGGAGTGGAAAGCGTTGAAGCATTTCTCGGCGCAGAAAGCGCTGGTGCGGGTGAAGGCGGCATCCCACACGGGAGCCTCGGGCATGCTCTTGCAGCAGGGTTTCTCCAGGCCCAGAGCCTTGCAGAGGGCCTTCACATCACAGCAGGTGGTGGTCTCATCGAAGGAGACGGAGATGGTATCGGCATCCACCAGGCGGATGTTGTAGCCGGCTTCCAGAGCGGCTGCCACCATATCGGCAGCCTTGCCGGGGGCCTTCACCTGCACGGTGTCGAAGAAGTTGGCAGCACCCAGGCTGTAACCGGCCTTGGTGGCAGCGGCGGCGAAGCCGGCAGCCAGCTTGTGGGCGGTGAGGGCCACATTCTTCAGCCCCTCGGGCCCCTGGTACATGGCGTAGAAGGTACAGAGCAGCGCGGTGAGCACCTGGGCGGTGCAGATGTTGGAGGTGGCTTTCTCGCGGCGGATGTGCTGCTCGCGGGTCTGCAGGGCCAGGCGGTAGGCGGGCTTGCCGTCCTTATCCACAGAGAGGCCGATGAAGCGGCCGGGCAGCTTGCGCTTGAGCGCATCGGCGCAGGCCATGTAGGCGGCAGCGGGGCCACCGTAGCCCATGGGGATACCGAAGCGCTGGGTGGTGCCCACGCACACATCAGCGCCGAAAGCACCGGGTTCCTTGAGCACGGTGAGCGCCAGCAGGTCGGCCGCCACGCAGCAAAGCACCTTGGCAGCGTGGCACTTGGCAAAGAAATCAGCATAGTCCTCCACGGAGCCGGCGTTGTCCGGGTACTGCACGAGCACACCGGCCAGAGTCGGGATGGAGGCGGGGTCGAAGCTCTTCCAATCGCCCACGATGAGCTTCACGCCGGTGGTCTCGCAGCGGGTGCGAATCACATCAATCGTCTGCGGGAAGCAGGTATCGGCCACGAAGAAAGTATCGCTCTTGCGCTTGGAATCGATGCAGAGGTGGATAGCCTCGGCAGCGGCGGTGCCTTCGTCCAGCATGGAGGCATTGGCCACCGGCAGACCGGTGAGCCCGGCAATCATGGTCTGGAAGTTCATGAGCATCTCCAGACGGCCCTGGGCGATTTCCGGCTGGTAGGGGGTGTAGGCGGTGTACCAACCCGGGTTCTCGTACACATTGCGCTGGATAACGGCGGGCATGTAGGTGCCGTAATAGCCCTGGCCGATGAGGCTGTGGGCAGGCTTATTGGCGGAAAGCACCTGGCGCAGGGCCTCCAAGGCCTCCTGCTCGGCCATGGGGGCGGGCAGATCGAGCGGGGCCTTCAGGCGGATATCGGCCGGCACGATGGCATCGGTCATTTCATCCAGGCTGGAGAAACCGATGAGCTTGAGCATCTCCTGCACATCCGCGCCGGTGGAGCCCATGTGGCGCGGGGCAAAGGGAGTCTGAGCAGTAATCATATCAATGAATTATACGTTTTTGAAGAAAAAGAAAAAGCCGCATTCCCGACGGTGGGGAATGCGGCCGGAAGGGGCTTTACTTGCAGAACTCCTCGTAAGCGGCGGCGTCCATCAGCTCGTCCAGCTCGGAGGGGTCATCAAGCTTAATCTTGCAGATCCAGCCGGCGCCGGTGGCGTCGGAGTTCACGGTGCCGGGCTCGGCGTCCAGGGCCTCGTTCACTTCCACCACCTCACCGGAAACGGGGGTGTACACATCGGAAGCGGCCTTCACGGATTCCACCACAGCGATGCTGTCCTCCTTGGAGAAGGTATCGCCCACGGCGGGGAGGTCAACGTACACCACGTCACCCAGTTCGGACTGGGCGTGGTCGGTGATGCCGAGGGTCACGATGCCATCAACGATGGGGCTGATCCACTCGTGCTCGGAGGAGTACTTGTATTCAACGGGATTGCTCATGGTATTTGTATGATTGGGGGTGTGAGGTTTACTTTTTGAGGAAGGGTTTCTTGACGATGATAGCGGGAACGGCCTTGTTGCGCACCATCACGTTTACTTCAGTACCTACCTTGCCGAGGGCGGCGGGCACATAGGCCATGCCGATGCCCTTGCCCAGGGAGGGGGAGAGAACGCCGCTGCAGAGCTCGCCCAGCGGGGTGCCGTCCGGCAGCTGCACTTCGTAGCCGTGGCGGGGGGGAGCCCCCTTGCCGGTGTATTCGATAGCCACCAAGGCGGTGGGGCGGCCCTCGGCCTTCTGGGCGCGGAGCACCTCAACGCCGATGAATTCCTTGGTGAGGTCGCAGCACCAGGAGAGGCCGGCCTCCAGCGGGGTCTTCTCCGGGGAAAGGTCGCTGCCGTTCAGGGAGTAGCACATTTCGAGACGCAGGCTGTCGCGGGCACCCAGGCCGCAGGGCTTGGCGCCGCAGTCCATGACCTTCTCGAACCACTTCACACCCTGAGCAGCCGGGCAGAAGAATTCATAGCCGTTTTCACCGGTGTAGCCGGTGCGGCAGACCACGACGGCATCGCCATCGCACTCGAACATGAGGATACCGTTGCGCACGGGCAGTTCCACGCCGGGGCAGAGCTTGGCAAAAACCTCTTCGCAGGTGGGGCCCTGCACGGCCAGACCCACGTAGTCGGCGCTCTTGTTCACCAGGGAGACACCCTCGGGCTTGTGCGCGGTGAGCCAGGCGTAGTCCTCATCAATCATAGAGGCATTCACCACCACGAAGAAGTTATCCTTGCCGAGCTGGTAGATGATGAGGTCATCAATCACGCCGCCTTTCTCATTGAGCATGATGGAATACTGACCCATGCCGTCCACCAGTTTGTTGAGGTTGTTGGTGAACATGGAGTTGAGCCACTCCGTGGCACCCTCACCGCTGACCAGGAACTGGCCCATGTGAGAAATATCGAACACACCGCAGGCGCTGCGCACCGTGTTGTGCTCATCGATAATACCCGTGTACTGCACAGGCATGTTCCACCCTGCAAAGGGTACCATCTTGGCTCCGAGGGCCACGTGCTTATCGCACAGGGGCGTGCTCTTGATTGATTCGGCGTTCATGCGGCGGCGATTGTACCCCCTTTCAGCATTTGCGTCAAGCATGTATACACGCATACTGCGCAGAAAGTATTACATGGATGGATTGACGATTGACTATTGGAAAATTCCGCGGGCCGGGGCCCGCCAGATTTTTCACTATTCACTTTTTTCTGACTTTGTGTGACAATTTAGCCAGATAAGCGAATTTACTTGTCATTATCAGGGGAACATGGTAGAAAGGTGTGACTCTTTATGGACACGACGTACTACGTGATATACGGAATGCTCCTGCTGCTGTCAGTCTTTGGGCTGGTGGTGGGTGTGAGCAATGACGCCTGTAACTTCCTGAATTCCTCGCTGGGCAGCCGTTCCGGCACATACAATGGGGCTGTGGCCGTGGCCGCCGTGGGTGTGTTGCTGGGTGCTTCGTTCTCCAGCGGCATGATGGAGATTGCCCGCAGCGGCGTCTTCATTCCCAGCATGTTCACCTTCCACGAGGTAATGATTCTGTTCCTGGCCGTGATGGTGGCCAACGTGATTCTGCTGGATATCTTCAACACACTGGGGCTACCCACCTCCACCACGGTATCGCTCATCTTTGCCTTGCTGGGTTCCGCCCTGGGCATGGCCTATTTCAATCTGGGAGATGGCCCCGGCTCGCTGGCAGACTACATCAACACCGACAAGGTATTCTTCATCGTCTCCGGTATTTTCTGTTCGGTAGCCATTGCATTCACCGTGGGCACCGTGGTAATGTGGTTCTCCCGCCTGCTCTACTCGTTCCGCTACCAGCGCATGTACCGCCTCATCGGTCCGCTGTGGTGCGGTTTCGCGTTCACAGCCATCACCTACTTTGCCGTGTTCAAAGGGCTCAAGACCAGCCCGGTCATGAAGGGTCCGTTCATGGATATGGTAGATGCCAACCTGGGCGTATCCATCCTGATTGCCTTCATTGCCTGGACCATCATTGCAGCCATTCTGCAGTATGGATTCAAGATTAACACGCTGCGCATCACGGTGCTGACCGGCACCGGCGCCCTGGCCCTTGCTTTCGCCGGCAACGACCTGGTGAACTTCATCGGCGTGTTCATGGCCTCGCAGACCACCATGGAGCTTGGTGAAGCCCACCTGGCAGCCGGCGGCGACCTGGCCACCCTGAAGATGGGGGGGCTGGCCGATGTGAAGCAGCAGGTGAATATGCTCTGGCTGGTAGCCGCCGGTCTGGTGATGGTGGGCACCCTGTTCTTCTCCAAGAAAGCCCGCAAGGTGACGGAGACGGAGCTGAAGCTCTCCTCAGCCAACGCCGGCAAGGAGCGTTTCGGCTCCTGCAGCGCAGCCCGCACCATGGTGCGCTACACGCTCAACACCGTGCGCTTCTTCGAAAAGGTGACCCCCAAGCCCGTGCAGGACTTCATCGCGAAGCGCTTCACCCCGCTGGCACCGGAGGAAGAGACCGGCGCCCTGTATGACCAGGTGCGCGGCTCCGTGAACCTGACCGTCTCTGCACTGCTCATCTCCGTGGCCACGGGTCTGCAGCTGCCGCTTTCCACCACCTACGTGACTTTCATGGTAGCCATGGGTAGCTCGCTGGCCGACCGCGCCTGGGGCCGCGACAGCGCCGTGTACCGCATCACCGGCGTGCTCACCGTCATCGGCGGCTGGTTCCTCACCGCCCTGGCAGCCAGTCTGGCCGCCTTCATTGTGGCCATTGTCATGGCCTACGGTGGTTTCTGGGGCATGATTACCATGCTGGTCATTGCCGGCGCGCTGCTCATCAAGTCCACCTTCTTCACCAACAGCTCCAAGGAGGAAATCCGCCTCATCAACATGAACAGCGATGCCGCCGTAAAGGACTTCGGCAAGGCTGCAAGCGGCCGACTGGGCCGCATGGTCGGCATTTACAACGCCATGGTCAAGGCCCTGCTCAGCGAGGACCGCGATGCCCTGAAACGCCTGCGCAAGAAGAGCCGCACCCTGAAGCGAGACCTGGAAGTGCTGCGTGAAAACGAAGTGCTGCCCACCCTGCGCACGCTTCCCAAGGAACTAGCCGACCGCGGCCAGCTG
Source organism: Akkermansia sp. (assembly GCA_017937215.1). Lineage (GTDB taxonomy): Bacteria > Verrucomicrobiota > Verrucomicrobiia > Verrucomicrobiales > Akkermansiaceae > Akkermansia. Next base: position 13,479 of record JAGBDZ010000132.1, read on the forward strand.
GTGTTCCGCATCACAGAGATTTCGTTGAACACCTGCGAACGTCTGTTCACCCTGGTGAAAGCCAGCTACAACCACATCGATAACAACCACCAGGGCCTCAGCAAGGAACAGGGCGACGACCTACTGGCGCTGACCAACAAGATCGGCCGCTTCTACCCGGACCTGACCGATATGCTCAAGGAAGGCAACTTCAAGGGCATTGAATCCCTGCTGGAGGAGCGCGACCAGCTCAGCGAAGACTTTGCCGACTGCATTACCCGCCACCTGATGCACAGCACGGCGGACGAAAGCGGCATGCGCAACGGTATCCTCTACCTCACCCTGCTCAACGAGACGCGAGCCATGCTCAGCCATGCCTTCGCTCTCATTGAACGCGTGAAGGAACTCTACGAGGACTAATTCAGCCTGCCACCCTTTTCAAAGCCCCGGCGCAGCATATGCACCGGGGCTTTTTATACCCCTGCCAGATTTTGCGCAAGGTGCGGGATAAATAGAAAACAGAGGAGCAACAACCACCATGGGAGCCACACGTGTCCCAAAGATTGAAAAAAGTGCTCGACAAATTGGAATTTGTCGGGCTGAAAGCCCGAGGAATTCTGAGCCCGTCAGGGCGACATAATAATAGCCCAGCGTGGAGCCGCCACGCGGCGGAACGCTGGGTAAAACGAAGAACATATCAGAACCCCGAACGAAGTGAG
>JAGBDZ010000133.1 GCA_017937215.1 Akkermansia sp.
ACTTCGTTCGGGGTTCTGATATGTTCTTCGTTTTACCCAGCGTTCCGCCGCGTGGCGGCTCCACGCTGGGCTATTATTATGTCGCCCTGACGGGCTCAGAATTCCTCGGGCTTTCAGCCCGACAAATTCCAATTTATCGGGCAGAGTGGGCTTTTTCAAAAATGTTGTTGATGTTTCTATTGCTTACAAAATCTTTGGGGCACATGTGGGTAATTCGGGATTGAATTTGTGAGCTTGTACCGTTATAATGCCGCCGTCATATGAATTTTGATTCCATTGAACGCAAGATGCAGGGCGTGGGGCTGTCCCGCGCGGCGATTGATGCTTTCCGCCATAGTGTGGGGGTGCTGACCTCTGACCAGTCCATGATGATTCCGGAGACGGAGATTGAGCCCGCTCGCGATGTGGCCGACTGGGATGCGCTGGTGGCGTCCACTCCGGAAGCGGATGCCGCCTTGCTGGCCCAGGCGGTGCTGGTGAAACTGAACGGCGGATTGGGCACCGGTATGGGCTTGCAGAAGGCTAAGAGCCTGCTGGAAATCAAGCCCGGCGTGACTTTCCTGGATACGATTGTGCGGCAGGTGCAGAACCTGCGCGAGAAGGCGCAGTACCCGGTGAGTATGCTGCTCATGAACTCCTTCTCCACCAGCGAGGACACGATGGCCCACCTGGCTCAGTATGCCGACTTTGCTGATGCTTCCAAGGTGGAGATGCTGCAGAACCGCGTGCCGAAGCTGGTGCAGGAGACGCTGGAGCCAGTGGAGTTCCCTGCGAATCCGGAGCTGGAGTGGTGCCCGCCTGGTCACGGCGATATTTACCCCGCCCTGGTGGGGAGTGGCTGGCTGGAGAAACTTCTGGCTGCCGGGGTGAAGTATGCCTTTGTCTCGAACTCCGATAACCTGGGTGCCCAGCTGGATACCCGCTTCCTGCGCTGGTTTGCGGAAAGCGGGGCTCCTTTCGTGATGGAGGTGACCCGCCGCACGGAGGCCGATAAGAAGGGCGGGCATCTGGCCACGCGCAAGGCTGATGGCCAGCCGATTCTGCGAGAGGTGGCCCAATGCCCGGCAGAAGACATCGCCGCTTTCCAGGATATTGAGAAACACCAGTATTTCAACACCAATAACCTCTGGATTCGTCTGGATGCACTCAAGGAAGTGCTGGAGGCCAACGACGGTGTGCTGCCCTTGCCGGTCATCTGCAACAGTAAGACGGTGGACCCGCGCGATGCTTCCACCCAGGCAGTCTACCAGCTGGAGACAGCCATGGGCGCCGCCCTGCAGTGCTTCCCCGGTGCTCGCGCCGTGTGCGTGCCCCGCTCACGCTTCTTCCCGGTCAAGACCTGTTCAGACCTTCTTCTGCTGCGCTCGGATGCCGTGGAAATTGACGCCGCCGGTGCCATGAAGCTGGCGCCTGAATGTGAGGGCGTGGCTCCCGTGGTGTTGCTGGATGGCAAGCTTTACAAGCTTGTGGAATCACTCGATGCCCTCGGCGTGCCTTCCCTTAAGCATGTGAGCAAGCTGGTCGTCTCCAAGCCCCATGCCTTTGCCCCCGGCGAGCCCCTCTCCGGCGAGGTCTGTATCTGATTCGCAGCGCTCCCCTCTCTTATTAGCTGAAATAGCGGTGGTAGAGCCAGTCGGCCAGCTTGTAGGAGCCCCAGGCCCATAGCAGGAGAATGGTGCCTCCCCATCTGCGGCGACCGATGAGACCTAAATGGGTAGGAATCTCGATGTCCAGCACTGCCAAGGTAATCAGGGTGCCGATGAGGGTAGTTCCGAAGAGGGCGATGGTCAGATACCCTATGATGCGGATATCCCGGTCACGGAACAGGCAGAGCAGAGCGCCCAGCAGGAGCAGCATGCAGAGGAGGACCACGATGGGCCCACCGTCGCGTGTTTCCAGAATGAACTCTTGCATGGTCCGGGGTTAATCCTGCAAATCCTCTGCCGGGGCGGCGCTGGCGTACCACGCCTCCGGGATGCGCTGGGGGCGGCCCTGCGGCATCTGCACCAGGGCGAGGCACTGGCGTACCTTCACGCAGACTTGCTGGCCATCATCACGGCGGATTTCAAACACGCACCAGAAGCGGGATTTCTCTACCTTTTCAATCCAGGCGTGAATCTGAATCTTATCGCCCATGAAAGCGGGGCTCTTGTAGTGCACTTCGTGGCTTACGAGCACCAGGTGGCGGTTCTCCTTGATAAGGCCGATGAAGTCGATACCCAGCTCTGGCGCCATTTTGGTGCGGCATTCCTCCACCCAGCGGAGGTAGGCCAGGTTGTGCACCACACCGCCGCAGTCGGTGTCGTAGTACATCACATCGTAGTTCAGGATGAATTGCGGGTTTTTCATAATAACATTCGGTGAAAAAGGGCAGGGGGTGCAAGCGCACCTCCTGCCCGGGTTAAATGGTGTTTGAGGTGCTTTACTTGGACTTGAGGAAATCCTCCACGGCAGAGGTGATTTCCTTCATGTCGTCCATCTGGAGTTCGCCCATATGGGCAATGCGGAAGGTTTTATCCTTCAGACCGCCGTAGCCGTTGCCCAGCTGCAGGTTGCGGGGGGCGAGGAAGGCATTGAGCTCGGGAATGGAAATCATCTGGTCGCTGCCCTTGGGGCGGGAATCGATGACGGTGAGGGTCTTGGAGAGGTACTTGCGGTTCGGGTACACGGCGAAGTGCTCATCGGCCCAGGCGCGGGTGTAAGCGGCCAGCTCCTCGTGGCGGGCAAAGCGGTTCTCGATGCCTTCTTCGTCCACGATGTGCTGGAGCTGCTTGTCCAGGGCATACATGAGGGAGAGGCAGGGGGTGGAGGTGTACTGGTAGTTCTTCTTGTCGATGAAGTCCCAGATGGTGCGCAGGTCGAAGTACAGCCCGCGGTTTTCGACCTCGGCGGTGCGGTCGTAGGCCTTCTTGCTCATGGCGCAGATAGCCAGGCCGGGGGGCAGGGCCAGTGCCTTCTGGGTGGAGGTGATGAGTACGTCGATGCCCAGCTTGTCGGTCTCAATCTTGGAGCCGGCGGCGGAGGATACGGCATCCACGCACCACACCACGTCCGGGTATTTCTTCATGACCTCGGCGATTTCTTCCACCGGGTTCTGGATACCGGAGGAGGTTTCGTTGTGGGTGATGGTGAGCAGGTCGTACTTGCCGGTGGAGAGGGCGGCATCCACCATCTCAGCGGTGGTGGGCTCGCCCATCACGCTGTCAAACTTATCAGCCGGGATACCGTTCGTCTTTGCCATCTTGTACCACTTGTCGCCGAAAGCACCGATGGAGAATACGGCGGCGCGCTTGGCGGTGCAGGAGCGGATGGCGCCTTCCATGAGGCCGGAGCCGGAGGAGGTGGAGAGCAGGATGCGGTTTTCGGTGAAGAGCACCTTCTGCATGTTGTCGGAAATGCGCTTCTGGATTTCGGAGGCTTTTTTGGAGCGGTGAGCGATCATCGGCAGGCTCATCTCCTTGAGAATTTCCTCAGAAACAACGGTGGGACCGGGAATGAACAGTTTGATTGCCATAACAGGTGGGTGTGAGATTGGTTAACTCTTGCATTCTACCACGCGCGGCGGCGAAAAGGCGAGCATAAAATGAGCGCGTGACAAAGAAGAATGTTGCATGCAGTGCTTTCTTGGTCTATACTGCCAGCATATGAAACTTTTAAGCCGTTTCGCTGTTCTGATGTTGGCTGTGCTGTGTGTGGGTGTATCCGAGGCAGCTCCCAAGGCCGGCGTGGTGAACCGCATTGCCGCTACTGTGAATGGCCGCCCCATTACCTCCAGTGAGGTGCGCGCCCGTCTGGCTCCCTATTTCCGTGAGCTGATGATGCTTTACCCCCGCCAGGGCCCTCGCTTCAATTCTGAGCTGGTGGCAGCCAAGAAAGCCGTGCTCAATGACCTGATTGAGCGTGAGCTTGTGCTGAGCGATTTCGAAACCAAGGGCTTCTCCATCAAGGAAGACCAGGTGGAAGATGAAATCAACCGCCGCATCCTCATGCAGTACAACGGCGACCGCAGCGAGTTCCTGGATAACCTGCGCAAGAGCGGTATGAATTACACAGAATACCGCGAATCTGTGCGCAAGGAAATCACCGTTTCCGCCATGCGCGGCATGCGCTATGAGCGCGGTATCCCCCCCACCCCCGATGAAATCAAGGAGGAATACAAGGAGACCAGCTCCGAGTACCGCGATATCATGAAGGACCGCATCACCTATAGCAAGATTTTCATCCCCGCCATGGACCCGGATGACCCCATGATGAGCCCGGAGGAGCGTTACAAGCTCGCCGTTCGTCTTCGTGAGGAAATTGAGGCCGGCAAGATTTCCTTTGCCGATGCCGCCCGCAAGTATTCCCGCGACGCTCATGCCGAGGATGGCGGCCGCTGGCCCACTCTTCGCCGTGATGACCTGGCCGTGGAGTTTGCCAATGTGGTGTTTGCAGCCAAGCCTGGCCAGCTGGTCGGCCCGCTGGCTGACCCCGCCGGTTTCACCATTGTGAAGGTGCAGGGTAAGAAGCTGGCTGCTGCCCCCTCGCTGGAGAATCCGGAGGTGAAGCAGAAGGTGGACGATGCCGTCCGCCGCAAGAAGAGCGAGCGCCGCTACCGCCAGTGGGTTGACCGCCTGCGCGATAAGGCCGTGATCCGCACCTTTATCTGATAAATCCGCAAGAACGGATTCAATAAGAAAACCGCAGCCGTGAAAGCTGCGGTTTTCTTATTGACCTTGTGAAGCGATGGCGCTGCGTCAGGCATTTTGCGGGTTGGCCTCAATCCACTTGAAGAGGCGCTGCAGCCGGCGCTTGACAATCATGCGCGACAGGGCAGGGATGACCTTTTCCAGATGCAGGTAAACCCAGGGCTTATAGTCGTTGTAGTACTTGAGGTCGATATAGAGCAGACGCTGTTTGCCGTTCTTGATCTGGACCAGGAAGTTGTTGGGGTTCATATCATAGAACGGAATGCCATGTTGTACTACCAGCTTACCGAATATGGCCAGCTGGGCCAGAGTCCGCTTGTTGACTATTTTTGCTGCAATGCAATCCGTGAGCATGCGGGACGGTGTGCCGTCATCATCCTTGATGATTTCGCAGACCAGGCCGGGCCCCAGGTTGGTCTCTACGAACTCTTCTTCATATTCCGGAAGAAAATCCTTCAGGATGGGCTTGACGGCCTTGTAGGCATCCAGATCCCGCTTCAGCTGCGGAATGTGGCGGTACCACATCGCAACCTTGACGCACTTGGCAGGGTCTTCGGGGTGGACAAGGCAGAGGCGACGCGCGCCCTTGTTGATGATACGGTCGAGCTTTAACATGCTTCAGGAGAGTTTCCAGTAATCCTCAATCCAGGGAGCGGGGAGTACCTTGTGGTGTGCCTTGCCATCATCGAAACCAACTACAGCCTGGTCCGGGTCGGGGTTGCCGTGGAATACCAGAATGCGGGTCTTGGGCGGCTTGGGTGCCACAAAGAGGTTCAGCGGGAAAATGGGGCGGCAGCAGCGCTTGTAGCTCTGTGCCCAGTCATACGGCCACCAGTTTACACCCTTTTGTTTCATGGCGTAGGTCAGGAATGCCTGCTCGGTGGGGAACTGGGACTTGTCGTGAGCGCGGTCAAATTCCTTGATGAATGTCTCGTAGATGTAGCCCGACTTACCGGCCTCAAAACGGTAGATGGAGGAATTGCCAATCTCCGGGCGCTTGCGGAACAGGGTTTTGTGCCACTCAATCCAGTTGTGGATGATGCAGTTCTCACCGGGCTTGTAATCAAAGAAACAGTCAATATCGTCCATGATGACCACGTCCACATCCAGGAACAGGGTCGGGCCTTTCAGGTCGGCAAAACCATCCTGGGTGATGGCCAGTTTGGAGAAAATACCCGGCCACTGGCGCTCATCCTTATACCCGGGATTCGGGGGGAAGGGCTGAGCATCAATGCCTTCATCAAGCCCGGTCGGGTCGTCGGTCACGCAGACGAAACGGAACGGGCGATGAAGGTGTTTCTTGACAGAACGGTAGAGAGTATTTGTGTAAGCTGCAGGATAACGGGTACCCCATTTCAGGCAGATGACGTTGCAGGTTGCATCTTCGCTCATAGTAATACTAGATTAGTCTTATCTGCGCCACATGTCAAGATATTTCTGGCTTTATGCGCTCCCACACACGTGTCCCAAAGATTTATTCTGAGAGACGCAAGTGCCCATAAATCCAAGTCCTTCCAAAAAGCGCTCTGGAAGAAGCCCCCTCATCTCGGTAAATTGGAATTTGTAGAGTAGTTTGCGGAGCGTCAGCGTAGCGGAA
>JAGBDZ010000134.1 GCA_017937215.1 Akkermansia sp.
AAATAACCGGAACCCCGACCAACGTGGAGGGGTGGCAGGGAGGCCGCAGCTTATTGTGAAGCAACGATTTTCCGTCTCCGGGCTTACGCCCTACGCCGTGACTGGCTGCCGCCCACTCACTACGTTCGGGGCTCAGATAAGTTTTTGAGCTAACCCGGGGTTCCGCGACTACGTCGCTCCACCCCGCGCTACTGGCTGTCGCCCTCCGGGCTCAGAATTCCGCGCACTACGTGCGCCTGTATGGGCTCGCCAAATTCCAATTTAGTGAGTTTTTAGAGGTCCCCAATTCTGCATTTTGCATTCTGACTTCTGCGTTTTTCAGGCCGGCTGCTGCTGGGTAATGCAGTGGATGGCGCCGCCCTCAATCACCAGGCGGCGGGCATCAATACCCACCACGCGGCGGCCGGGGAAAGCCTCGCGCAGGATGCCCAGCGCGCGGTCATCTTCCTTGTTCTGCATGAAGATGGGCACAATCACCGCCCCATTACAGATGAGGAAGTTCGCATAGCTGGCGGGCAGCTGCTCCAGGCGCCAGTCCTGCGCCACGAGCGGCTGCGGCATGGGCAGGGGAATCACCTCCACCCGGTGGCCGGAGGGTGTGCGCAGGTCCTGCAGGCGCTCGTTATTCTCTGCCAGCGCGCGGTAGTGGGGGGAGTGCGCATCCGGCTCCACGATGGAGACCACCGCCTCCGGGTTCACAAAGCGTACCATGTCATCGATGTGGCCGTCCGTGTCGTCGCCCTCAATGCCGCTGCCCAGCCAGAACACATGCGTGGTGCCCAGCAGGCGGTGCATTTCGGCTTCCACCTCGGCCTTGGTGCAGCCGGGGTTGCGGTTCGGGTTGAGCAGCACGGCCTCGGTGGTGAGCACCAGCCCTTCGCCGTTGCCCTCGATAGCGCCGCCCTCCAGAATCATGCTGCTGGGCAGCTGCGGCAGCCCCAGACTGGCTGCAATGCGGTCGGGAATCTCGTTGTCCAGATCCCAGGGGGCGAACTTGCCACCCCAGGCGTTGAAGGTCCAGTTCGCCAGCTGCAGACCACCATCTGCCCGCCGGGTAAAGATGGGTCCGTGGTCGCGGCACCACACATCGTTCGTGGGGTGGTCGTAAAGCCTGAATCGCTGCACCCCGCGGCTGCGCAGCAGCTTTTCGATGCCGGCGTGCAGCGGCGCGGCGGCGTTGATGCGCACCTCGGCCTCGGTGGCAATGGCGGCGGCCAGCTCGGCATAGCGCCCGTGCAGCTCCTGCAGCCCGCCCTGCCAGAGGTCATCGCGGTGCGGCCAGGAGAGCCACACGGCCTCCATCTTCTCCCATTCGGCGGGCCAGCGCAGCTGGCTTCCCTGCATAGCTTCGGTGCTCATATAAAGTAAAGAGTGGGATATCAGTTCGGGGTATCAAGCGTTTCGTAGGGTGCGTTGAGCAGGGTTGCCACCGGGGTGAGGCCGTCGAACTGCTCGCGGCGGTCGCCCTCCTGCTTGCCGAATACGCCCACCTCTATCAGGTTATACACCAGGTCGCCCACGTGGGAGGATTCCGTCACGCCCCATTGCTCCATCACCGCCAGCGCCAGCGGACCGTATTCCTCCAGCGCATAGGCGCAGAAGCCGAAGTACAGCTCCTCAGCGCTCAGGTGCGGGTTGTCGGACGGCTTGCGGCAGCGCTCCACCGTGGCATCCAGCGCCGCGCGGATGAAGAAGTAGGCATCCGCCGGGTATTCATCATTCTTCTGCAGAATCTGCTCCACTGCGTCCTCGAAACTATAGGCCATGCGCGCATGCTACCATGTTCCCCCTGCCAACGCAATAGCAAATCATTGCATATTCGCTTGTCAGAGCGCGGTGTTTGGTATAGAATACGCGGCATGAACGCGCAGCCCCGCCTTTCCTTTACCCGCCCGCTGGTGGTGGGTTCCGTTTCCGACCTCGCCGCCTGGCAGGCAGCCTGTGCGGCGGAATCGCTGCCTTGCGATGTGGTGGAGCTGCGTGCAGACGGTCTGCCGGCTGATACGGATTGGGCTGCGCTGGCGCAGATGCACTGCTGCCGCCCGGTGCTGGTCACCGTGCGCCACGAGAGCGAGGGTGGTCTGCGCCCCATGTGCACTGCGGAGCGCGTGCAGATTGCCCGCAGCTTGCTGCCCCTGGCCGCCGCGCTGGATTGGGAGATTGCGCAGCTGCCCGAGGTGCCTGAGCTGGTGGCCGAAGCCCGCGCCGCCGGGGTGCCCATCATCGCTTCTGCTCACGATTTTGAAAAGACGCCCGCGCTGGATTCCCTGCTGGAAAAGGAACAACTGGCCCGCGCCCTGGGCGCCACCGTGGCCAAGTTCGCCTTCCGCCTGCACAGCGCAGAGGATATGATGACTGGCGTGCAGCTCCAGCGCCGCGCCACCGGCACCACCACCGTCATGGGTATGGGCCCGCTCGGCGCCGTCAGCCGCCTCCTCTACGCCCAGCACGGTGCCTGCCTCATCTACGGCTACCTTGGCGATACCCCCACCGCTCCCGGCCAGTGGTCCGCCGCCCTCTGCCGCCAGGCGCTTGATGCAATGGGGTTGTAAATCTTATAAAGTTCTGGTTGTATCTCCCGGGTTCGTGGTTGCTTCAGGATGCTCCGGAGTGATAATCCGGTATAGCTTTCTTTCTCTGTCTATGTAGAAGTCACCAACATATTCAAAGGATAGTTGGGTTTTTGCTGCCATCTGTTCCATATCGGCATCTGATGTTACAAAGATGAGCGTTTCGAAGTTTTTTGATAACTGGGTTATTTCTTCCGGCGTGTCAATACTGGGTATCTGGAACACTTTAGATGGGGGCTGTTGCCACCGGTATGTATCCAGTCCTGTCATGGTTTTAATTGTGGCGGAAGCATGACCATCATCATCAATGAACGCAGAGTGTTTGTTGCGTTTCGAAAACTCGAGGAATTGCAAGTGCTTTTGATGTTGACCCCATTCCTTCAGGGTGAATGAGATGGTGTCGACCGTGGTATTCAGAAAGATGAAAATAGTTAAAAGACAAGCAGCATAATTCCTTTTCTTTTGTTGCAACAGTATGCAAAGTCCCAGCCAGAAACAACCCATTGCGGCAAGCAGGTATCGTTCAACAAAGACCGGTCGTATTAACCATGAGGCAATGCATCCTATCGCGATGACGAAATAGGGCGTCAGCATGCTGTATAAACCAAAGATGGATGTAGCGCGTGTGCTGGTTTCCTTGGGGTGCTTTTCGAAAGCTTGCTGAATCGCATACCCCATGAAGAGAATCCCCGCAAAAACTGATATACCAGGAAGGGTGTATTTGATAAAGACCAGAGTGGTTTCATAATGAATAGGCGAAATCCAGTAATTATCACGCACTTTTGCGACCTGACTGACAAAGACTGGTAGCCATGGAGAATAAATCAGAATTGCTAGCGTGCTGCATATAAACCACGGAAGCGGTTTGCGACGCGCAATGTATAAAAGGTATAAATATGCCGGGACGACGGCAACTATTGCAAAGTAGTGAGTATAGGCCGCACAAACCGAACTGAATAAAAATAGAGCCCAATAAGAAAACTTCCTTTTCTGGCTGAGCTTATAGGCACTTATATAGGTAATTAATACAAAGAGCATAGCCCAGCTGTACATCCGCATCTCTGTCCCATAATGTATCATAGGCTGTAAGCCGACCACGGCCAGTGAAAAACTGCATGCGATGTGTCGTCCCCACTGTTTGCGAATGACGGTCTGTCCCATCACCACCATAACGATGATGGGAAGCAATGAAACAAACTTGGGAATGAAAATATTGCTGGCAGAAGGCGCGATGTAGCTGCCGAGTTCTCGACTGCATTTTACGATTATATAGTAAAGCGGAGGATGAACATCTGCTGCCAATATTTCCATCATTTCAGGATATGATGGGGAAATGAAAGTAAGTGTACACGCTTCATCTAGCCAGATATGGGTGCTCAAGCAGAGCAATGCTTGTGAAATCAGGATACAAATCGTTACGAAAAGGCAGATTTTGCAATAAAACTTGTTATGGATTATTTTTTGCATTCTTGCCGGGGCCTCTTGTGCCAGAAAGGTATTTACTTGTTTGATTGCCGGCAACTGCAGAATTGTCAGCATGCTCCCCAAGAGTATCCAGACTGCTAATTCTCCCACCCCTGTTTTTGGAACATCAATGGGTAGCATGTCTTTTTTGAGAATCACAAAGGCCAGAATGAACGATAAAATCAAGGATTCCCAGAAATCACCATCTTTGTACCCGTCCTTCAGATCAATCTGATGCTTTCTTTTGTATAACAAGATGCAGCAGCCAAGCAACATTGCAGTTATAATCACATTGTAACCGCTTTGCCACGTATAGGCACAAAATGTCAGCATAGCACAACTTACTACAGTGATTATGCCCTGATATCCCTCGCTTTTCATTTTCGGAGGTATTATACCCATTCTAAATGGGCAAGAATATAGAGCTAATTTAAATGAAATAAGTATATGGCGAATAATTTATTCTTTATTGATGGAAAGCTGTACCTACCGTTAGAATATCGTTTTATAATGCCTTATTTTATGCTTGAATGCCCATTTAGAAACCGCAACTACAATTCAGACTATGAATCGAGCAATAACGGAAGAAGAATATGCAGCAGTCATCATTTTGAGGCAGACTGGAGTGAATCCGGTGGATGCTGCGCTGATTGCGAAGGAAGCCTTGGAGAAAGGACGCGGTCGAGTGAAGAGAACGCGGAAGTTTTTACTTGCCGGGGCTGAGGCATTGCATAGGCAGGAAGGAACGGTAAGTTTTCAGAAGGCCGTAGAAACGGCTCTGTCGGATCGTAAGAACCGCCGCCCACGCACTCTGGTAGATTATCGTTATTTCTGCAAACGCCTCATGAGGATGAATCCCGGGCTGTCTTCACGTCGCGTACGTGCTTTGAACACAGCAGAATGCGCAGCTATGCTGGAGAGGGCGTTTTCATCAATGCATCAGCGACGCAAGGCACGCGCCATACTCAGCGGGATATTTGCGACTGCAATCCGGCACGGCTGGTGCGACAATAATCCGGTGGCACAGGTGGAAGTTCCACGCGTACAGGAAATGCCATTGCCTATTTTGACTCAGCATGAAATCGAGCAGATTAACAGTGCAGCGAAGGGGTATCGCAATGGCGATTGCGCTGCAGCTGTGGGGATGATGCTATACGCCGGTGTCCGTCCGCATGAGGTAAGCCGCCTGACTTGGGAACAAGTGGATTTGGACGCGCGGGCAATTTATATACGCCCGCAACATAGTAAGACAGGCGGGGCCCGCCGTATCTCCATTCATAGACCGTTGCTGAGGATTCTCCTGGAAAACCAGCGTGGTGAGTCCGCGCCCATTTGTCCGTCGAATTGGCTTTTTCACTGGCGGGTGTTGCGGAGACTCGCCGGGTGGAATGGAGTAAAAGTCTGGCGGCAGGATGCCCTGCGACATACTTTTGCCAGCTACCACCTGAGTTATTTCCGCTCCTATTCAGAGTTGCAGTGCGAGATCGGACACCGGGATGCTTCCTTACTACGTACTCGCTATGTGGATATGCGCGGAGTACAGAATGCCGAATCTTTCTGGGAAGCGACACCCCGGCTCACATCACCGTGAGCACCAGCATGAGGCCCATGATGATGAGCTTGGCGAGCACACCGGCGAGCAGGCCCAGGGTGGCGCCGAGGCCGGATTTGGCGGAGTCTCTGGCGGTCTTGCTCTGGTACTTGTACTCCGCAATGAAGGCGCCCAGGAAGGGGCCGATGATGATGCCGAAGGGGAAGATGAAGAAGGCGCCCACCACGAGGCCTATCATGCTGCCCCAGAAGGCCTGCTTGCTGCCGCCGAACTTGCGGGCACCCAGCGCGGTGGTGATATTATCCGCCAGGGTGCCGAAGATGGCCAGTGCCAGCAGAATGCCCCAGAACCACCAGGCGGGGTAGGGCTCGCCGGTTGCCAAGGCATAGCACACGCTGCCGCCCAGCGCCACCATGCAGCCGGGGTAGGGCAGCACCGCCCCCATGAACCCCGCGATATACAGCAACACGGCGGCGGCATACAGCGCGCCGCTCCCGTAATCTACCCCTGCCAGCCAGTTCCAGAATTCAGTCAGCATATCACTTCGTACTTATCCCAGGTTTGCTTCCTGAATGCCGGCACGCTTGCGGGCGGTGGCATCCAGAATACGCTTGCGCATGCGGATGAAATGCGGCGTGGCCTCCACCAGCTCGTCGGGCTCAATGTATTCGATGGCACGCTCCAGCGAGAACACACGCGGCGGCGTGAGCTGGATGGAATCGTTCTTGGTGGCGGAGCGGTGGTTGGTGAGGTGCTTTTCGCGCGTGGGGTTCACCGGAATATCGATGGGTTTCGGGTTTTCGCCCACAATCATGCCCTCGTACACCTCATCGCCGGGGGCAATGAAGAGCGAGCCGCGCTCCTCCATGGCCTGAAGCGCGTAGGGGCGGGCAATGCCGTTCTCCATGGAGATGAGAGTGCTGGTCTGGCGGGTGGTGATTTCGCCGGCGTAGGGGGCGTATTCCTTGAAAAGGTGGGAGAAGATGCCGTGGCCGCTGGTCAGGTTCACCAGCTCGAACTCGAAGCCGATGAGGCCGCGCGTGGGGATGGTGGCCTGGATGATGGTGCGGCCGCTGCCGTTGGCCTCCATGTTCTCCAGAATGCCGCGGCGGTTGCCCAGGATGCGCACCGTGCCGTTGGCGCACTCGTCCGGCACCTCGATGTAGACCGTCTCGAACGGCTCGCAGTTCACGCCGTCAATCTCGCGCACAATCACCTTCGGGCGGGAGACCAGCACCTCGTAATTCTCGCGGCGCATCTGCTCCACCAGAATGGCAATCTGCATGGTGCCGCGGGCGGAAACCATGAACACACCGGCCAGGTCCGTATCCTCCACCTTGATGGAGATATTCGTGCGCATCTCGCGCATCAGGCGGTCGCGGATCACGCGGCTGGTCACGTTCTTGCCATCGCGGCCACCCAGCGGGCCATCGTTGATGCTGAACTCCATCTGCACCGTGGGCGGCTCAATCTTCACAAAGGGCAGGGGCTCGCCCTCCGGGTCGGCAGTGAGCGTCTGGCCGATATCCACATCCTCGAACCCGGAAAGACCGATGATGTTGCCGGCCTCGCCCACGGTCGAGTCGGTGGTCTGCAGACCGCTGTATTCGAAAAGCTTGGTGACCTTGGCCTGCAGGCGGCTGCCATCCTGGCGGATGAGGTGCAGCGTGTCGCCCTTCTGCACGCGCCCGCTGGTGATGCGGCCCACCGCCACGCGGCCCACGTAGTCATCCCAATCGATATTGGAAATCAGCATCTTGAAGGGCTTGTCCGGGTCGGCATCCTGCGGGGCGGGGATGTGCTTCACAATCTGGTGCAGCAGCGGGGAGCAATCCACCGGCGCCTCGCCCTCCGGGCTGTTCATGAAATAGCCGTCGCGGGCCGAGCCGTACACGAAGGGCGCCTCAAACTGCTCCTCCGTGGCATTCAGGTCGAGCAGCAGCTCCAGCACCTGGTCATGCACCTTCATCGGGTCTGCATGCGGGCGGTCAATCTTGTTGATAACCACGATGGGTAAGAGCCCCTCCTCCAGCGCCTTGCGCAGCACAAACCGCGTCTGCGCCTGCGGCCCCTCGTAGGCATCCACCACCAGAATCACACCGTCCACCATCTTCATCACGCGCTCCACCTCGGCGCCGAAATCCGCGTGTCCGGGGGTGTCCACGATGTTGATGGTGTAGTCATTCCAGTGGATGGACGTATTCTTCGCCTTGATGGTGATACCCTTCTCACGCTCCAGGTCCATGGAATCCATGGCGCGGTCCTGCACCTCCTGATTTTCGCGGTAAGTGCCGCCAGCCTTAAGCAGCTGGTCCACCAGCGTGGTCTTACCATGGTCTACGTGCGCGATAATCGCCAGATTGCGGAATTTGCTCGGGTCACTCATAATGAATCAAAAACTACTCACAGCCACCTACTGCGGCTGCGCCGCAGAGTCTAGCACATTCATCCCCACTTGAAAAGCGCAAAGAGTGGAAAAAACGATGATAGGGTCAATTTGGGGAAAATCGCCACAGACTTTAGTGCGTGCCTGTCTCGGCGTAGCAAGAGCCCGCAGGGCTACGCGAAGCCGGAAAAAGCGCAAAGAGTGGAAAAAACGATGATAGGGTCAATTTGGGGAAAATATCATCTAAGTCAGCACAAAATGAAGTACGATGTGGAAAATACCGTGCGCACGGTTTTATTGAATCAGAAGGGAATCCGGAATTTTCTGAGCATCGCCTTGTAGGCATCCTGAGCGGTCAGGCAGGTATCCCTCAGGTATCCCTTGATATTCGGCCACTGCTGCCAGCCCCGGTAATAAAACATTTTCAATTCATCTGTGATGATAAACGGCACAATCCCGTTTGCCAGGCATTCCTTGAACATCAGAAGACGCCCTACGCGCCCATTACCATCATGAAAAGGGTGAATGCGCTCAAAGCGGTAGTGCATATGGAGAATATCGTCTAAATCTTTAGTCTTGATGCTATTATATTCCTTGAGCAATGCCCGCATCTCAGAAGCAACTTCCTCTGGCGACGTGGTATCAATACCGCCCACCTCATTTGGTAGCTTCTTATAGTCTCCCACCGCAAACCAATCGCGCCGGCTGTCAGAGGTCCCGCCCTTCAGCACGGAGTGTAACTCCTTGATAAAACTATCCGTCAACCTTTCCGTAGCCCGGTCAATGACCATATCCAGGCATCGGAAATGATTCACCGTTTCCAGGATGTCGTCCACATTCACGGACTCATCCCCCAGGCCGATCGTGTTGGTCTCAAAGATATGGCGCGTCTGCTCATGCGTGAGCCTGCTGCCCTCGATATGATTCGAATTATATGCCAGATCAACCTGTGTGCGGTGATAGATGCCTCCTCCGAGCTTCATCTCCTTCTGTTCCCGCAGGAAGCGCAGTAAAGGCGTGCAAGCGGCAGCCTGCCCACGTTTGACTGGCAAACCGGCATCCTCGGGGATATTCCAGGTCTTACCCGTCAGAAAAGCCCCCGGAATCTTTCCCGTGGCGCAGTAATTCCGCGCTGTGCGCTGCGGCACCCCGAACTTTTCCGCAAACTCTGCTACTGATATATACCCCATGGCTGTCATTATCGGCAAGTTTTTCTCAACACTACACCCGAAATATAGCATTTCTTGCCGATATCGGCAAGAAAAAATACTAAATGAGGTACGAAGCGGAGGAAAACAGAATGAAAATGCTTTTCCTATCGACTTCTCAATCCGAGTCCCACCTACAGACGGGAATCGAACCCATTCCCTCCCTTTTGGGCAAAAATCACATTTTTATAAGAAAACACACCCGCTCCACACGCCCGCCCCCGGGCAGGGGGAGCGCACGCTCTGAGTCCCGGGAATGGAAAACTTTTCAAACTGTTCAAATTTCTCCAATAGTAAATAGTCAATCGTAAATAGTCAATAGTCAATGGTCAATAGTCAATGGTCAATAGTCAATGGTCAATAGTCAATGGTCAATAG
>JAGBDZ010000135.1 GCA_017937215.1 Akkermansia sp.
AACGCCTACGCTACAAAATCGCGCCAAAAATGGATTGACATCAGGGGATACCGAATGATATAAGAAACCTACACGCCTGCTGTGCACAGAAAAGGGGGCTTAAATTCGCTTCCTAAGTGTCGAAAAAACGGCGCCAGTTTACACCTTGCGGGGTAGGAAGCCACCCAGGGTGGAGCCGTTTTCCCTCTGAAAGTCCTTCCTCACCTTCTTGGGCTCGTTGGGGGCCTTTTTGCTGACGCGGCCATTCCGGGAGCCCGGTTTCCCCGCAATCCGCCGGGGCTCTCGCGTACGCATGGAGGGGCCGCCGCTTCATCCCATCGCTAGGCCCATCGCTAGCCGCTTGCTACCTTCAACACTCCCCTTCGGGGGGTGTTGATTTTCCGTGCGCGAATTCGCGCCCACTCATGTACGTGGAACTCAATGAAGCACTCTCCTCTTCGAGGAGAAAGCTTCATTGGCACCAAAGGCTCAACCGGTAGGGAGGGAAGCGAAAAGCTAAAACCGGCATTAACCGGCATCCATCCTCAACACGCCCCCTTCGGGGGGTGTTGATTATTCGCGCACGAATCGCACCTACGCATGAGCGCGGTTCTCAATGAAGAAATCTCCTCTTCGAGGAGAATACTTCATTGGAGGCCAACTGCCCGGGTCGCCGGGCCAGTCGCGGCGTGTTGCAAGTTGTTTGGCTAAAAACAAAGAAATAAGTTAACGAAAAAAGTCATCCGATTTTTATTCACAGTCACAAAAGAAAAAGTAATAAAAATCTTGCATATTTAGGTATTCAAGCGGAAGATTTTCTGCTTCTGGTTTTGCTCATAATTACATAGCCTATCCATACCGGAATAAATATGAATCCAGCAAAAATATAACCATACCTTGATGAGAAATTACACCGAAGATAACATTCTAACAATTGTATAATTGCCACAAAAGAAACGGTAAGCACTCTCCATTTTCTTTCCTGCGGAACGCTCAAGATAAACAAATAGAATGAGTGTTCTATGAACAGAAAAAATGAGCCTATAAATAAAATAGGAAAAAGTAAACTATCCACAACAAGCATGACAAAGTAAGGAAAGGCTCTCATACTGATGAGTAGTATAACTCATATAACAACAGCCGTCAACAATTTATGCTAAATCAGGACAATAAAAGAGTCACGGCTAAGCGACTATTCTGAGAGCCAACGAACAAAAAGACACCTTGCGGGGTAGGACGGCCTCCGGGGTGCTGCCGTTTTCCCGGCGAGGGGGCGTCCTAGCCTTGCCGGGCTCGTTGGTGGCCTTTTTTGACAAGCCCGCAAGGGTATGGACATTCAAGTTTACTGCGCCCACTCCCGGATGGTCGACATTGAGGCCATGGTCGAGAACCCGCGCAACCCCAACAAGCATTCCGACAAGCAGATATCGCTGCTCGCAAAAATCATCAAGTCACAGGGCTGGCGCAATCCCATCGTGGTCAGCAACCGCTCCGGCTTCATCGTGAAAGGGCACTGCCGCCTTGCCGCCGCCCGTCTGCTGGGGGTGGAAAGCGTACCCGTAGACTACCAGGACTACGAGACCGAGGCCGCCGAATGGGCCGACATGATTGCCGACAACCGCATAGCGGAGCTCGCCGTATCGGACGACAAGGAACTGCGAGCCTTGCTCAGCGAGTTGGAAGGACAGATAGATCTGGAGCTCACCGGCTTCTCCGGCGTGAGTCTGGAGGACCTGCTTTCCGAGCCGGAAGTGATAGACGAGGAAGCGGAAGCCGAAAAAGTGAAGATGCAGAAGCTCGAACTCAGCGAGCGCATGGACAAGGCCAAGTACGTATTCTGGGCCTTCTCCGGCGGACGCGATTCCACCCGCGCCCTGATAGCCACATGGGAGGCCTTTGCCGCCACCGGGAAACATTGCGAAGTCATCTACATCGAGAACACCTGCGAGTTCCCCGACCTCATCATGCACATCAAGCGCGTGTGTGAGATGCTGGGGGCCAAGCTGACCACCGTCCACCCCTCCAAGACCTACCTGACCGAGTATTTCGAGAAGGGCAAGAGCCCGGACAGCCTGTACATGGACTGTGTGGAGAAGCTCATCAATGAGCCGATGGATAAATACATCGAATCCGTGGTAGGCTCCGAGGATTATATTCTGGTACGCGGAGGCCAGCCCAAGCAGAAGACAAGCCGCTCCGGCACGGCAGAGATGCAGGCCATCAAATCCAAGCCCAATATGATTATCTACAATCCGGCATTCTCCATGACCAAGGAGCAGCTGGAAGCCACCATCCCGGAGTGGCCCGGCTACGCCGCCGGATTCAAGCGTACAGCATGCTGGTGTTGCCCCTTCCAATGCCGTGAGCAATATGACGCGCTGCGATTAAATTACCCCTTGCTTTTTGAGGAAATGAAGCGTATCATGGGAAGCATCCGCATTAAGACTTATGGTGTTAAGTCATACGATGAAAAATACAAATACTGGGAAAAGGAAGGAGTGAAGCTGTTATGGGACCGAAATCGCAAGAAGCTGGAGGACTCGTCCTCGTCAGTGCCTGCCTCCTCGGAGAACGCTGTCGATGGCATGGACGAATCCACAACTCATCAGCAGCCCGAAAGCTGATAGGCGATAGCCCCTTTATCATGGCCTGCCCGGAACTTCTGGGCGGGCTTTCTTGTCCCAGGACTCCTGTCAAGCGGAGAGGCGGGCGCGTGTTTGAGACCTGCGAAGATAAGGCTCAGCGGCGTCATGTTACCGGGACGGAACGCACCGAAGAATTCATGCTCGGGGCACAGAAAACGCTCGCAATATGTCAGAAGCACGGCATCCGCAAAGCCATATTGGCTAAGTATTCACCCTCCTGCGATTGCAGAGGAATTACCGGCAGACTCCTGCAGGAAAACGGAATCGAGGTCATCAATGTATTTTGACATGCCCATGAGGGTATGTTCAGCTACATTTTTTCTCGACTGAAGGAACGCTCCACATGGCTGGGGCTGATAGCACTTGCGACCGCTTGCGGGGCCACGATTGAGACCGTACTTGCGGAGCAGATAATCGCCGCCGGGATGGCAATCGCCGGTCTCATCGGCGTATTTACCAAGGACACTACCGGCAGCACTGAGGCAACCGCCACCGGAAAGGAGAGCGGCAATGACCATCAGTGATATCCAGAAGGACACCATATTCTGGCAGCGCATGCTCCGCCTTGCCGGGTACTACACGGGCAAGATTGACGGCATTTCCGGCAAGTTCACCCGCAAGGCTGAGGACGCATGGCTGACCGCCTCCCGCGAAGCCGCCGAAACCTATGGCACCTTCGACGAGCGCACCGAGAAGGTGATACTCACCCTCATGCCCAGCGCACAGGTAGCCGCTCGCAAGTGGATGCGAGCCGCCACAGTACGCGCGGCGGAGCTCGGTATCACTGTGAAGCTCATTGACGGCACCCGGAGCTACAAGGAACAGGATAAACTCTTCCGCAAGCGACCGAAAGTCACCAATGCACGCGGAGGCCAGAGCTGGCACAACTTCGGGCTTGCCTTTGACTTCGGCCTGTTCCATGGCAAGGAGTATCTGGGGGTCAGCCCTCACTACAAGACTCTCGGAGCCATAGCCAGCACCATGCCCGGCCTCACTTGGGGCGGAACATGGGTCAATCTGGTAGACGAACCCCACATCCAGCTCAACCTATTCGACACGGTAGCGAAGGCCCGTGCCGCCTTCGAAGCATAATGGCAAAGGGACTATTCATTGTCGGCTTCAGCACGGAAGAAGTCTTGGCCATACAAGCCAAGGCCAAAGCTCTGTTGCAGGAAGGAAAAACCATCATGTCCTGGAGTGATGGCGGGGGTACCTCCGTCACCAAGCAACAGGTGATGCCGGTGGCTGAGGTCTTGGAAGAATGCGCCTATGCACTCCGCAAGCTCGACCCGGCCACCTACGCCAAAAGGCCCGCCGCTCCCGGCAGTTATGTACCGCACCGCCTCCCCCTATGAATGCATTTCAACGATTCGCCGCGCGTCTCTTCTTCGGAGTCAATTCCACCTACGAGAACGCCAATCGCTCACCGCGCCGGGCGCAGGTTCCCGGCAGTGCTCCGCGCGATGCCACGCTCGACCTGACACCGGGCGTACGCTCGGAGCTTGTTCGCCGTTCCCGCTATCTGGTCCGCAACTCCGGCTTTATCCGTGAGATTGTGGGCAGCATGGCCCTGTATGCTGTGGGAGATGGCCTCAAACCGCAAGCGGAAAGCTCGGACAGAGCATGGAACCGTAAGGCGGAAGCCTATTTCAACCGATGGAGCCGCCACGCCGACCTGACAGGCCGCTTCAACCTCACCCAGTGCGAGCATCTTGTATGCAAGGCTGTTGATACGGATGGCGAGATATTCATCCACAAAGTCATGCAGGGAGACTCTCCCCGGATTCAACTCATCGAGAGCCACCGCATCGGAGACTACTCAGATTCGGAGGGATTTGTCGATGGAGTGAAGCTCAGCCCGGACGGGGTGCCGATGGCCTACCGATTGCTCCGGGATGACGGCTCGCATGCGGACATCTCCGCCGCGCACATCCTGCACGTGTACGACCCGGATGCCCCCTCACAGGTACGCGGCTGCCCGAGCCTCCAGCACTCAATCAATCACATACTCGATGAGATGGAGCTGCTGGCCCTCGAAAAGCACGCCGTGAAGGACCATGCGGACATCACGCGTATTCTCACCACCGCCCGCGATTCGGCAGATGATGGAGACTTCCAGCTGGGAGCCGCACCGGAAGCCGAAAGCTCGGACACCGGATGGCTCCAGCGTATACTGGGTGGCAAGCTCGTAAAAATCCTGCCCGGCGAGGATTTGAAACCCTTTGAGAGTTCCCGCCCGAGTCCTACCTTCACGGGCTTTCTTGAGCACCTGCGCCGCGACTCCGCTCTGGGCATGCTGCCCTTCGAGTTTGCCTCTGATTCCTCCAAGCTGGCCAGCGCGGGCGTTCGCCTCACAGTGGCCAAGGCAGACCGCCGATTCTCCTACCGGCAGACCTTACTCATCGACAGGATGCTGCGCCCGCTCTGGCTCTGGGTCATCGGGCATGCCATAACCACGGGCAAGCTCGAAGCCGTGGAGAACTGGACCGAGGTCAACTTCACCACGCCCCGCCGCGTCACAGTGGATGCCGGGCGCGAAGCTCAGCAGAACCGCTCCGATGTGGAGGCCGGACTCAAGACCCTCTCCGACCACTTTGCTGAGCTGGGCATGGATATCCACGAGGAGGTAGAAAAGCGGGCTCAGGAGATGAAGCTCATCGAAGAAACCGCTCAGCGGTACGGGCTCCCGCCGCAACTCCTTTTTGCCAGCTTCAAACAAGAAACCACCACACCCCCTGTCACGTCAACATGAACAATCTCTTTACCACTGAACGCCTCTGGCTCATGGAATCAGAAAGCTATCTGCAACTCGCCGCCCTCCCGGCTCCGGCCACGCCTCCCACCGGGAAGCCGGTTCCGGAGCATCCGGGCTTTACTCTGGACGGAGGCCTTGCCACCGTGCCCATCCATGGCCCCATCTTCCGCAGACTCCCGGAAGCCACCCGGGCCGTGCTGAACATGTTCGGCATCGAGCACACCGAGGCGCAAAAGGCCGCAAAGGTACTCAAAACGCTCCAAGAAGACCCGGCTGTACTTGTTGTACTGCTGGATGTGGATTCCCCCGGCGGCACGGTCAACGGGACGCCCGAATTAGCCGAAGCCGTCCGCGAGCTCAGCAAGAAGAAATATGTCTACGCCTTCACCTCCGGGCAAGCATGCTCCGCCGCCTACTGGGTTGCCTCCCAGTGTGACGGCATCTATGCAGCCCCATCAGCCCGGGTGGGGAGTATCGGCGTTCTTCTCCCCTTGCTGGATTGCAGCGAGGCCTATGCCAAGCTCGGACTCCGCAAGGAGGTTATCACCGCAGGCAAGTACAAGGGAACCGGCCTCACCGGTACCAGCCTCACGGATGAGCAGCGAGCCCTCCTGCAGCAACAGGTCAATGACACTTGGACCGAGTTCAAGGCAGCAGTCACCCGCCGCCGCAATATCGCCCCGGAACACATGGAGGGCCAGACCTTCCCGGGAGCTCAGGCCCGCACGCTCGGACTCGTGGATGCGACCATCTCCACGCTGGAGGCCGTGCAGGATAAACTCCGAGCCCGCCACTGTAAGGGCACATTTTGACAACACCATCACCATATATGACCACTATTGACGAACAACTGGACGCCGCTACGGCGAAGGTCTCCGAGCTCACGGCACAGCTTGCCGAAGTTCAGACCGAGCTCGAAACGGCCAAAAACGACCTTGCAACCGCTGAGGCGGTCAATGCTGAGCTCACCGACAACCTCACCACGGCCAAGGAAAAGATGGCCGCTCAGGAGGTGGAACTCCGGGAAGCTCGCGGACAGATCTCCCAGCTGCAGGCGGAAGCCCGCACCGCAGAGGAACGCGCCGCTGAGTTCTACGGTACCAAGGCCGGACAGGCTGCAAGCGTGACTCCCAAGGGCGATGCCGCCGCGCTTCCCGTGGCGGAACGCTTCAAGGCTATCACCACCCCGCAGGGGCAGACTCAATTCCTCCGCTCGCTTTCGGATGCTGAGCGTGCAGAGCTTTACTCCAACATCTAACCCGCTTTTTACTGATATGGCTAACACTATCACCGACCTCAAAGACGTGCGCATCTCCCAGAATGCGCTTCTCCCGTGGATGGAGACTCTGCTTCCCCTGTCCGCATTCTCCACCAACTTCTCACCGGATGCCGCCGACAAGCTCGATACCGTGAAGGTACCTGTCATCGGTGCGCCTTCCGCTTCCAGCGACTACGCCGGGGACTATACCGCCAACGCAGATTCGGAGGCCAGCTCCGTGGCCGTGACGCTCGACCGCCACAAGTACAAGACGGTACACCTCACCGCCAAGGAGGCCGCCACCACCTCGATTCCTCTGCTGGAGAAGCTGGTAACGACCGCCGCTCAGCAGCTCGCCATTGACGTGATGAGCGACATCTTCACCTCTATCACGGCAGCTAACTTCGGTACACCCGCCATTCCCGCCATCGCTGCAGAGGATTTCGGCTATAAGACTATCATCAAGATTCGCGAGGCCTGCGCCGCTGCCAAGATGCCGCAGGATTCCCGCGCTCTGGTGCTGGATAACAGCTACTTCTCCGCATTGCTTGCCGATGACATCGTGGCCAAGTCCTTTATCACGCCGCTGGCCCAGCAGGGTGTAGTCGAGGCCAAGGTCAACCGCATTGCAGGCTTCAATGTGTTTAAGACCGGCTGTGTACCCGACAACGGCGAGAATCTGGTCGGCTTCGCGGCTCACCCGTCCTCTCTGGCTATCGCCATGCGTTACCTGACGCCGATTGCCAACTATGACGAGGCCGGTGCTGTCACCGACCCCGTGACCGGTCTGACTTTTGGCTACCTCCGCTATACGGACACCAAGAGCAACAAGGTGTATATCACTCTGGAGGCCCTCTACGGCTTCAAGGTGGTTCGCCCGGCTGGCCTTCAGCGCATCGTCTCCGCATGAGCCTGAGCCGCGAAATGACGGGGGATTTCCTCTCTATATGGGAGGAAGTCCCCCAATTCCTCACCGCGCACGGGGTGCAGGTCCGCGTCCTGCTTTCGCAAGCCGGGCGCGGTCATACTCTGGAGCCGGGCGGATTCTCCGGGGAGCTTTCACTGGAGGCCCGCTGTCTGGCTTCCGAACTTCCGGCGGACATCAAACCCGGGAGCACTGTTCAGGTGGATGGCATGACCTACCGCGTGGAGAACATCAGCCGCCGCCCCGGTCTCCCGATTGTCTCCCTTGACCTCCTACAGCCATGAGTGTACATGTCACCATCAACGATACAGAATTGCAGCGCAAGATAGCCAAGTTCGCTATCCTTTCCCAGAAGGGACTCGATGAGGCCACTCGCGCTGTAGCCTCACGCTTCACCAAGGCCGCAGTGGGTAACACGCCACCCATGATACTGAGGCAGTCCGCTTCGCAGGCCAAGGCAGAGTGGACGGCCAAGCTGATGGCCAACTATGAAAAGAAGCGATTTGTACGTGGTGCCTGGGTCAGTAAGGCTGAAATGAAAAAACTGCTGGCTGCCAAGAAAAAGCAACTCGGACGCGAGGCCGCCGGATGGAAGGCGGCAGCTGAGCAGTTGAACGCTAAAATCCCCGCATGGGTACGCCGCCACTCCGGCGAAGGTTCCTGCATCATACGCAAAAGCGGCGACCGCGTGACGATTACCGTCACCAACTCGGTGCCCTATGGTGAGGAGCTGCTGCGCATCCGTAGCAACTATGTTCTCCAGACTGTGAACCGGGGCATGGATGGCACGCTCCGGGCCATGAAGCGCAAACTCATCCGCTCAGTATGATTTCTCCCCACTCATTCACGGAATCCCTGCGGGCCTTTCTGTCGGAAGCCCTGCAAGGGATTTTTGTTCATACACCTGTCACCAATGGCGAGCTGGTGCTCCCCTATGTGCTGCTGACCTGTACGGCTGAGGCGGAGCGTATTCCCGGGAATCACACTTGGGAATGCAATCTTGCCGTGGAGCTGCATACCTCCGGCGAAGATGTGAGCGACCTCTCCAGCCGGGAGATGTTTTCGGTGATTTGCCGCACGCTGCAAGCCCGGAAAACCCGGCAGCAACTCGATGATTCCGCCGCTGATTTCCAGCTCTATTCCATCAGCCTGCGCACCATCGAGGAGCCCCAGACTCTCGACAATAATTTTATCCAATCCGCCACCTTCCGGGTGGTACTCCAATTTTGACACCCCCACACTAATATGGCAACTATCATAGGCACTGTCGGCGTTTTCGGTTTCGATGAGGACCAGCAAGGCATCTTGCTTGAGTCCCAGGATATCGATTACAAGCCGGATTCAAAAGTACAGCGTGACTATCGCGGTAAGAAGGTCGGTATCATCTTCTACGATGACCAGACCGATGTCTCCATGAAGGGCTACATTCCCCGCGATAATCCCACGGATATCAAGGTGGCTCAGACTCTCGTGCTTGCGAATGCAGCACCGGACCACGGGCTATCTACGGTCTCGACCGGCACCAATGTGGTGACCGGTATCAAAATCGGGCTTAAGAATGAAGACCTCGCTTCCTTCGAAGTTTCTTCCACCATATACGACTTCTGATGCAGAAGAAATCTACATCTGACGCCCTGAACTTCATCCGCTCCCGCGATGGAGAACTGGAGTCCCTGATGCTGGCAGCCTGTCTGACGGCCTTGGGGATTCCGTTCTCCGAGCGTCCGGCTTTTGCTGTGTCCGGGGATTCTGAGCCAGTAGTGAACTGGCTCTTTGATGAGTCCTCTCTGGATGGCAAGTTCAAGGCCAGCGAAATGATTGCCCGCTGGCAGGATAATGGGTGGATTACCCGCACCGACAACGAGCACCCGCTCGCCTACATGGCCGCCGCCATGCGCAACCTCTGCACTCTCATCCACCACCACATCGGACAGGCTCCCAAGGTGGAGCTGGTAAAGCGTGGCAACAAGACGCTTGTCATCCCCGAGGGGACACCTGAGTCCCAGCTGGGGATTCTTATCAACAAGTTCACCCGCTCGTGAAAAATAAAAGAAGACCTCCCAGAGCTGCCACTCGGGAGGTCTTTGGAAAATGTAACATCAGAACATCCGTTCCTGATGAAGCTATACTAGCATATTAGAGTGTTTTGTCAATATAAAAGAAAGCGAGCTGACCATCAGCAACTAGTCAGCTCGCGGAAAAGAGTCCAAAATGAATCTTAGAAATCTTGGATGACCTTATTATAGGAAATTGTTCGGTTTTGTCAAGCTCTCGCCCCTTAAAAATTAGAAAAAAACGGAAGGAACGCACGCACCCCTGTTGCTGCAGGAGTGCGTACTCGCCATTAGAGGCTCATAATGAAGAGGACTATCTTCAGGATAAGCACTAACAGCTCGATTCCATTTCTAAGATTCATGAAACAGAACTCCTTTCCACCAGCCATGGTTAGCTGCTGTTCCGTATCCTTGCGGCTACGTTACCATCAGCGGTAAGGACTGGCTTACTTCCCGCTGACGGTGCACGTAGACACCCGCCATGCGGCATGTCGGCGGAAAAGCGGGGAGATTCTACCAGATATGGGAGTCTCTTTCAAGTGTTCCAAACTGAGCTATTTTGACATGTTGCTCCTTTATATGGCAACAATATCCATTTCCACCCGCGAAGATAGCAACAATCGCTCCATGGTGCAGCCTTCGGCCCGCTTGGAGTCCGGTCTCACCCTGCGCCCGATTTCCCTCGGCTCGCTCGAAATCCTCCGCCAATTAGGCAACCCGCTTGCCTCCGGCGAGGCCAACATGAGCACCATTGATACCCGCACCCTGACTGAATTCATCTGGGTACATGCGGCTCCCTTGGATGAGGTGGTCGAGACGGTCTACAACGCGCCTTCACAGGTGAACCGCAAGGCCGCTTTGTTCGCTATGAACATCAGCCCGGCGGAACTGCGCACCATCACGGCCTCCCTGACAGCAGACCAGGCATCCGTACAGGCCGCTTCCGCCATCCCGCAACCAGATTCGACCGACTCCCCAAACGAGCGAACCCCGCGCTGAATGCTACAGTGATATTCACACTGGCACGAGCGACGGGGTGGACTGAAGAATACATCCTCTGGATGCCACTGCGCAAGACCTTGCAATACCTGCATGCTGCATGGATAAGCGAGGGCGTAGCTACTGAGTGGCGCAGTGTCTCCGAGGAAGAAGAAGCGGAGGCCCGGAGCCTCTACAACCGACTCAAACACCTGACCAGACATGTCTGACGTTTCGTTCACTTTTTCCGGCGATGCTACATCATTGCAGAAAGCTCTCAATGAAATCAAGCAGGAGCTAGGCAAGACCAAGGAGGCCGTAAGTACACTAGCCGGGCGATGTGCCATGGCTTTCACGGCTATACAGGGAGGAATCAATGCGGTAAAAAGCGCATTTTCCGCTCTGGGTTCCATTTCTTCGGCTGCTGCCAACATGGAGCAGACTGCTCTGGCTTTCCGCGTAATGATGGGCGATGCCGCAGCTGCCTCCGAATATGTGGATAAGCTCCGAGTCTATGCCGCTGAGACTCCCTTCGAGTTCAGCGATATTTCAGATGCGGGCAAGACCTTGCTCTCTATGGGAACGGCAGCGGATAAGAGTATCGAGGTCATCCGCAAGCTGGGTGATGTGGCTTCGGTTTCCGGCAAGCCTCTCAAGGATTTAGCTTTCCTGTATGCGAAGGTACAGAACTCCGGTTTGAGTAATGAGGTAGCAGAATCCCTCGAAATGCAGGGCGTTCCCATCCGCAAGATGCTTGCGGAGATGAAGGGCATCTCTTTTGCCGATGTCATGAAGGGCATCTCCAAGCGTGAGTTCAATCTGGACGACCTCGATGCCGTTCTCGACAGGCTGACCGGCCCCGGGGGCCTGCTGGAGAACATGACCAAGCTGCAATCCCAGACCTTTTCCGGTGCTCTGAGTACCCTCACTGACGGCTTTTCTGCTCTGGCAGTGGAGATGGGTACTCCCATCAATGCCGCTATCCTGCCAGTGCTGGGAGAATTGACTGCCTACTTGGATTCTATCACTCCGAGCGTGCAGCAATTCGCGCAGATGTTGGCCGGAGCCTTTGAGGGAGCCGTGGCCGTCATTACCCCCATTGTCTCCGGCATCGGGGAGTTGGTATCTGTGCTTGGAGGCGCGGAAACAGTGGTTGCAGCGGCGGCAGCCGCCTTGCTCATGTATGTGGGCAATTCCAAGGCGGCTACTGCCAGCACGGTGTCCTTCCGGGCTCAGTTGACTACTCTGGGCAACACTATCAAGGGCCTGTCGTTCTCGTCCTTTGTGACCGGATTCCGGACCGCGCTTTCCGGTTTGAAGTCGGCCATGACGGCTACTCTCACCGGGCTCAAGCTTACGTGGTCGGTCACTTGGTCTACCATGGCCACTGTTACCCGTGCCGCGATGGTTGCCGTTAAGGCGGCCATAGTCAGTACCGGCATCGGGTTGATTATCGTGGGCATTGGTGAGGCTCTGGGGGCCTTGTACTCCTGGTTCGCTGGCAACAGTGAGGCCGCCGAACGCGCCGCCGAATCTACCCGGCAGTTCGAGAAATCTCTCAACAGCTTAAACAAGCAAGCGGGCAAGGTCAAAACCCATGAGCAATATGATTCTTTCATGGAGCAACTGGATGAACGCTTGGACGATTTGCGAGACCAGCGCGATATGGCCGTGGCCAAGGATGAGGACGAGGAAGTTATCGCTCTGCTAGACCAACAGATAGCCCGCTTGCGTCAGAAAAGACGACACTACGAGGAGACGCTGCCCATTCAGATTGAGGAGGCCATTGCAGCAGAACGCGCCGCCGAAGCCATGAGAAAACAAGCTGAGGAGGCCGCAGAGCTGGAGCGCAAGCTGGCAGCCGCCCGCGAAAAGCTCAACGACCTGTACCGCCGCCAACGCGAAAACGAGCGCGAGCAGTACCTCTCCGGGCTTGCTCCCGAGGTGCAGATTCAGCTCCGCCTTGCGGATGCCACGGCCTATGGGCAGACCCGCCACACGATTGAGAGCTTGCGGAAGGAGATGGAGGATATCATGCGCAAGCCCGTAGTCACGGAGCAGGATGTGGCCCGCTATGAGATGCTGGCATCCACCTACAACAAGATAACGGAGCTCCAGCGTAGGGGCCGCGAAGAAGCGGAACGCACCGCCGAAACGGAACGCCGCCGGGCTGAGGAAGCCGCCAAACAGGAACAGGCCCGGCAGAATGCCGCCCGTGACTATGATATGGCCGTGAAGATGCTCCAAGCGGAGATTGCCGGAGATGAACGGCGATTGCAGGTCCTGAAGCAACAGCAGCGTATTACCCAGTTGACGGCTGAATACCAGCGTCAGGGCTTGGAGGATGCCGAAGCCCGCGCTAAGCGTATGGTGGCTCTGGAGAAGCAGCTCGAAGAAGCGCAGGAAAAGCAGAAACAACAGGAGCAGAAGCAACAGGGCCGAAGCCGTCAGCAGGGAACGCGCATTACAGATTCCATGGCCGGAGTGGGTGGTGGCGGTCGTTCCGTGGTCATCGGTGGCCCGCTTGTCTCGGAGACCAAGAAGCAGACCCGCTTGCTGGAGGGTATCGGCAACAATACCAGACGCGGCCCCACGATTCAGGTATCGGGCAATGTGGAGGCTGTGATAAGTCGATGATATTTTGACACCGGGCTCTGTTTATATGGCAACATTACGAACAGGATTCGGCTCCGGTGGTGACAGAATGGTGTGGTTCGGTCATACGGGCTACACCATTACTGCTTTAACGATTGAACTCAGCCGCGACCGCGAAACCGGGGACACGGTAGAGCTTACCTACGAAATCCCGGAGGGCGA
>JAGBDZ010000136.1 GCA_017937215.1 Akkermansia sp.
AAACGAGCAGAGAAGCTGGTCAAGTAGGGAGACGTGGGGTGTTTCAACGTGTTTCATGCTTGCAAAGTGCTGGCAACGCTGGTACCGGTGAGGTATCAGGTTACGGCTGCACTATACAGCATTTTGAAAGCTTACACAAGCTCCAAAAACAAAATCTGTATGATTTTGCTTGATTGCGTAATATTAACGACTCTCACCCTTACCGACAACGAAATAGTCACGCCCGGTACTGGATTTCACCAAACAATGAAACTAAAATCACTTAATTGACCAATTCAGGATACAGCTTTCAAAATGCTACAACTATGAATACGAGAACAACAAAGGAATTGATGAAGTCGCTGCCGATGGGCGGCGTGGATGCTGCGAGGCTGGTGCTGGAGTGTGTGGAGGGTCTGGGTGACAGGGTAGAGGGACTGGGACGGGTGGAGCTTATGGAGCTGGTGCGGCGGGTGATACGGGCGGGGATTGCGGCGCTGGAGCAGCAGGAGCAGACGGTGCCTTTTGGGCAGGCGGCGTGGGAGAGCGTGGCGGCGCGGGCGGGGCGTAGGCCTACGACAATGCGGGATTTGAGGTATTACGTGCGCAAGATGCTGCGGGTGGAGGGCGTGGCGCAGTTGCCGCTGCGGGCGATGACGGTGGGGCAGTGCCGGGATTTGCTGCATGCCGCATTTGGCCACAGTGCACACAGCTACCGCAAGGGCAGGGCAATTCTGCACAGCATCTTTGCGTATGGAATGCGGCGAGAGTGGTGCGATGCTAATCCGGTGGCCCGTATTGAGACGCCTGCGGTGCAGGAACGGACGATTGAGCCACTTTCGCAGGAAGCGGTGGCACGGCTGAATGAGACGGCGCAGGGGCGTCGCTTCCGTGATATGCGCTTTTCTCTGAGCCTCTTGCTATACAGCGGGGTTCGCCCAGCGGAGGTGGAGCGATTGAATGCTGAGGATGTGTGCTGGGAAGAACGGCAGGTCATCATCCGCCCGCAGAAGAGCAAGACCGGCGGCGGGCGCGTTGTGCCGCTGCGCCTACTTCCCGGCTTGCGGCGACAGGATTGCCACGTGCCGCGCAACTGGCAGAACCGCTGGCTGGCCTTGCGCCGTGCAGCAGGCTTCACCCACTGGGTGCCGGATGTCTGTCGCCATACCTTCGCGAGCTACCACGCCGCCCATTTCCGCAACCTGCCTGAGCTGCAGCTGGAAATGGGGCATAGAGATTTATCTCTTCTCCGCAGCCGCTACATGATGCCCACCTCCCGCCGCGCCGCCGCCCGCTTCTGGCGCATGCTGAGATGAGTCCGCAATGCTCCCCCAACGAAGCAACCGAGCCGAAAATTGTGGACGAGACGAAGTCGATCGTCCTCCCCAAGCGGACGAGCTGCGAGGCAACCGTCCGCCAGCGTGCACAGCGAGGGCTCCCCGCGCGCACTAAACAACCCACCACCTCTACTTATTGCCCATTTTTATATTACCCTCTCCCTCCTATTGCCTAACCTTTTCTCTTCAATAATCAGGAAAAGTTAAACAATAGACCTGTGCGGGTGGTGGTCGTGGTGTAATGTTCTTGTATGTTTGCATGATTTTATGTTCCTTTGCTTTACTGCAAGGGGTGGTTGTGATAGACTGGCTGAGGTAATTCCCGAAAGGGGGTGCTTTTTTAATTCATGGCTTACGATAAACAGGATTCTTTTTTGCTGATGTACACCACGCCGGATGGTGTGACTAAGGTTGACGTCACCTTTGAGGAGGAAACGGTGTGGCTGAGTACGGCACAGATGGCCGAGCTGTTTGAGCGCGATCGTTCTGTGATTACTAAGCATATTAAGAATGTTTTTGAAGAGGGGGAGCTGTCGAGAGAAAGCAATGTGCAAATTTTGCACATTGCACATTCTGACAAGCCTGTGACCTTTTATAGTCTGGATGTTATCATATCGGTTGGGTATCGAGTAAAATCACAGCGGGGGGTGCAATTCCGCTTATGGGCTTCCGGGATCATCAAGGAGTACATGCGGAAGGGTTTTGCCATGGATGATGCCCGCTTGAAGGAGCTGGGGGGCGGCGGTTATTTCAAGGAACTGCTGGC
This sequence comes from Akkermansia sp., assembly GCA_017937215.1. Lineage (GTDB taxonomy): Bacteria > Verrucomicrobiota > Verrucomicrobiia > Verrucomicrobiales > Akkermansiaceae > Akkermansia. Next base: position 2,083 of record JAGBDZ010000136.1, read on the forward strand.
GCGTATTCGCGACATCCGCGCGTCGGAGAAGGTGTTTTATCGGCAGGTACTGGAGATTTATGCCACGAGCATAGATTATGACCCGAGGGCGGAGATTTCCCTGGAGTTTTTCAAGAAGGTGCAGAACAAGATTCACTATGCCGTGCATGGTGAGACGGCGGCGGAGGTGATTTACCACCGCGCGGATGCGGAAAAGGAGTTCATGGGGCTGATGACCTTCGCCGGGAGTCAGCCGACGCTGGTGGAGGCCAAGGTGGCGAAGAATTATCTGAACGAAAAGGAGCTGCGGGCGATGGGGCAGATTGTTTCCGGTTACCTGGATTTTGCAGAGCGTCAGGCCGAGCGCGAGCAACCTATGACGATGCAGGACTGGGCGGCGCACCTGGACCGCATGCTGACTATGAGTGGGGAGCAGTTGCTGCTGGATGCCGGCAGCATCAGCCACGAACAGGCCATGCAAAAGGCAACGGAGGAATACAAGAAGTATAAAGCCCGAACCCTCAGCCGCGTGGAGCAGGATTATCTGCTCTGCATGAAAGATTTGCAGAAGAAGGGCAAAGAATTGAAATAAGCCACCGCTCCTCTCTTCCTCCCCACCCCGACCGCGCTCTCGATTTCACCGCCTCCCGCCGTACCCCATCCTCGGACGAGCCCCTAGGCAACCGTCCGCCAACTCGCGCAGCCACGGCACCTGACTGCGCCGCTCTCCGCGTTCCCCACCCCATCATAAAATATTCTCGCCACCTCTACTTATTGCCCATGAATTATTATTCAACTATCAGGAAAAGTTAAATAATTTACCCTTGCCCACCTCCCGCTGCACTGCCGCCCACTTCGGGCTCATGCTGAAATTATTGATGAGGCAATTAAAGATTGATGTGTTATCCGTATTGGTGGTGACGGACAAATTGATGTTTATCGGGCAGTTGGCGGACGGAACGTCCGCGGAATTCAGAGTCCCGGAGGGACGTCAGCCCTTAGACCGGGGTGCAGCTGCGTCAGCAGCGGCCAGTGAGGGCGTAGCAAGCGAGCGCAGCGAGACGCGAAGCCCCGAACCCCGGGTATGGTATAAATATTAACCGAACCCCGGCAGGGGTGGCAGAAAGGGATGCAGATTCTTAATGCTGAGCTTCATATGATAGCTGCGCCTGCTGCCACCCACTCACTTCGCTCGGGGTTCCGGGTATAATTAACACCAAACCCAGCGTTCCGCCGCGTGGCGGCTCCACGCTGGGCTATTATTATGCCGCCCTGACGGGCTCAAAATTCCGCTACGCTGACGCTCCGCAAA
>JAGBDZ010000137.1 GCA_017937215.1 Akkermansia sp.
AACCCTGGCAGGGGTGGCAGAAAGGGGTGCATATTCTTAATGCTGAGCTTCATATGAAAGCCGCGCCTCCCTGCCACCCACTCACTTCGCTCGGGGTTCCGGGTATAATTAACACCAAACCCAGCGTTCCGCCGCGTGGCGGCTCCACGCTGGGCTATTATTATGCCGCCCTGACGGGCTCAAAATGTCTCGGGCTTTTCAGCCCGATAAATTCCAATTCGACGACATTTTAGAGTTTGCTACTGAATGAACCTGCACAAAAAACGCAGTCCGGAGACTGCGTTTTGTTGATACGGTTTCTGTTTTGGTGGATTACTTGAGTTCGCCGCGTTCGACCGCCGGCAGAATATTCTTCTCGTAGTGCTGAATGGCATCCTGCAGGCGGCGCGCTATGCGGGAATTCGGTGCCATTTCGTACGCACGCTTGTAGCAGGCATACACATCGTGATAGCGACGCTGGAGTGCATAGGAATCGCCCAGTGAACGCCAGGCATGCTGCGCAGGCTCCGGCTCCAGATCCGGGGTCTTCAGGAAAGCCTGCAGTTCACCCTGCAGTTCTTTGATTTCCTCGGGGCTGTTGTGGCCGCGCGTGCGATCAAAAATAGACTTCAGCACCGCATTCTGCTTCTCCAGATTGGCATAGCGCACCAACACACGAGCGTAGCCCAGGGTGTTCTGCGGGTCCAGGCGGTTGATTTCGTTCACTATCTCCGGGTATTTATCGCGGCAATGCGGCGGCACAGCATTGAGACCCTCGGCCAGCGCAGTGGCACGCTCCAAGCCCTGCAATCCCTCAGCCCGGGCAAAGGCAGCATCGCGCACAGAACGCACTGCGGCGGCCTCCTCCAGCGCTTTCACATACTCTGCCGTGGTGGGGCGGGCACCGGCCACCTGAGCATATGGCCTGCCGGCGGCATCCAGCAGCAGCACCGTGGGCAGACCGGTCTGAATGTGGTGATAGTCCAGCAGCTTCTCATTTGCATTGCGCTGCGATTCAGGCATGGCCGCCACGGCCTCCGGCAAACGCGGGAACACCACTTCCACCAGTACGTACTTATCTCCCACTGCTTTATCGAACTCAGCGGTTTCCAGAATCTTGGTGCGCAAGTGAATGCAGGGCGGGCACCACTCCTTGCCGGTGAATTCCAGCATAATATCGCGGCCCTGTTCCTTAGCCAGCGGCATGGCTGTCTGCACGCTCTCTGCTTTCGGCAATGCCCAGGCACTGCTTACCAGCATTCCAAATGTCAGCAAAATGGTATAAATTTTCATACGTGTTAGAAAGTTATGATTCAATTTAACCTATTTTGCTCAAAATACAATCTATTTTTTTGCATAAAGCTGATTATTGCTCCGGCAATTAAAGAATATTGCTTGGACTCAACGACAAATTGTACTTTGGCGAGCCGCAGGCGAGCGGAAACTTGAGCCCGCAAGGGCGACAGAATCATAGCCCAGCGTGGAGCCGCCACGCGGCGGAACGCTGGGTTTGGTGTTAATTATACCCGGAACCCCGAGCGGAGCGAGTGGGTGGCAGACGTGGATACGCGTTGATATTCAAATAATCAAT
>JAGBDZ010000138.1 GCA_017937215.1 Akkermansia sp.
AGGGAGGCCGCAGCTTATTGTGAAGCAACGATTTCTGCCGCCCACTCACTACGTTCGGGGCTCAGATAAATTTTTGAGCCAACCCGGGGTTCCGCGACTACGTCGCTCCACCCCGCGCTACTGGCTGTCGCCCTCCGGGCTCAGAATTCCGCGCACTACGTGCGCCTGTATGGACTCGCCAAATTAAAATTTGTCCGTCACCACCAATACGGATAACACATCAATCTTTAATTGCCTCATCAATAATCACGAAAGAATCTTGACGTTGAGCTGGGGAGTGGTGTAATGTGTTTTGCATGCCTCCCACGAAGAGACTTGTGCTGAAATTGTTGCTGGTGCTTGTTCTGGCACTGGTCGTGGTATATGTGGCCCCCGGGGATTCAGAGGAGAAGAAGGAAACGGTCTGCAAGCTGTTTCGTGTGGAGATGGAAGATATTACAGTTGCCTCATGGAAAATCTTTGATAAGCTGACCTTGGAGGATGCTCAGAAATCCCGGAGTATCCCACGGCAGGATGCCGAATACTGCATCGAAGGGGCATTCATGCTTGCTTCCGGGGCGTTACCGGATAGCGGAACACCTGCAAGCCCACAGGGATACGAGCCTTACACCGGCGAGCCGGTTACAGATTGGATGTTCTGCGAAGAATTCAGGATGAGCCTGTTGCAAGATTCGCGGAATGGGGAGGTGGTGTTCTCTCCCTCTACCGGCTGGGTGTATTTCAGACTCGATTTATAGAGTTGGTCTGCTGTTCTATCTCGTTGAGTTTTCGTGATGCGCTTTTGTGGAAGAAGTGGCGTGCCGCAAGCCTTAATTAACAGTTTTTCTCTATTGAGTCGGGGCGGAGGTTGTGCCAGCGGCGGAGGGTGTGGGCCAGGAGACCGAGAGCCAGGATGACGGCTGCCAAGCCCAGAGTTGGGGAGGGCGAAGAATCAATCATACGTATGAGTCCGTAAATCAGGCAGAGGCTGCCGGCTTCCAGCAGCAGGGTTGCTTCGCAGAGGGGCAGCCGCAGGAGGTCCCGCCCGCCGGTGGCATGCCAGAGCCCGGAGCGCAGGCTCCCCAGGACGAACAGCAGCGGTAAATACGCAAAGAAAGGCATCATGACTGCGAGGCAGATTTCTTCCAGACCTGCACGATCGTATGAGCGGGGGCTGTTGCTTTCCCAGCTGACCGGTCGGAAGGTAAAGATAGCAGCCTTCGGGTCACTGAAATCGAGGACATTGCCCACTTGTCGCCCGACGAGGTAGAGGGTGTCTTCGCAGTAGGCACGGTATTGTACCTGCGTGCGTTCAGCCCCATTCAGGAACGAGAGCTCAAAGTGCTTCTGTGTCTCATCGCAGGGGGCGAAGGAATACCCCGCGGTGGGTTGCCCGAATTCGAGAGGGACTGGCATGACTTCATCGACACCGTACCTGAGTTCTTCCTCATAGTTCACGAGGGTGAAGGCACCCACGTTCAGTGTGCGCGGGTAAAAGCTTTTCTCTGTTTCACTGCCCTTATCGGGGGTGGATATCCGCTCCAGTCGGATGACGTGAGCTTTCACCCCGGTCAGAGGGTCGCAGGCGGGGGCTGGGATGCTGACGCGGCCGCAGATTTTGACCAGCTTGCCATCATTTGCCGGGTTGATCACATCTGCCGGGGCGTGCACGGCCTGTTCCTGCAGCAAGGCTCCAGTTATGTGGGAAAACAAGGCACCGGTCATTGTGATGATGAAGAGTGTGATGAGCCCGCTATGGAAGACCAGCCCTCCATGCACCAGAACCCAGAGCCAGCGCAGCGCCTGGGGCGGCAGCACGCGCCCCAGGTACTTGTTGACCCAGGATTCGATGGCGTTCCAAACTTTGCCGGGATGCTCCATGCTATCTGTTATGATGGGTTTATGGCCGAATCTGTACGCTTTTTCCGGCGCCAGTGTTGCACGGCATTGGCCAGGAGCATGAGCCCGGCTGCCAGTAAGAGCGGCCCGATTATCAGGAGCCGGGAGGGAGCACGAGACGATATGGCCATGAGGCTAAGCCACCCGGCCCCACTGGCGAGCAGGGAGAGGATGCCGCACGCATACAGCGAGGCATGGAGCAGCCTGAAACGCAGGAAATCCGCCTTGCGGGTCAGATTCCACCACGCGGCCCGCAGCGCGCCGAGCAGCACGCACAGCAAACCGAGCTGAATGAGCAGGCCGATAAGAAGCAGGGAAATGTGGAAAGGTTCAAAGCCAAAATGGGAATCGCGGTCGCATTCAGCCCAGGAGCCGGCGGAGTAGAGGGTGTGTGTATCCTGCTGCGCCATGTCCAGAGCGCCATCTAACTGGCGCCCGATGAGGTAGAGGTGTGGCTCTTCCGGCTCAGGCACGCGGTAAGTGACCGTGCCCAGCAGCACCCCATCCGCATTGCGTAACTGAAGCCGGGAATCTGCGGAATAGGGGTTTTCCCAAGTGAGGGAGAATCCCCCGGCCGGGGTGCCGAGGCTGATATCGCCGGGGGCTGCCGGGGCATGCCACTCATCCCAGATCAGTACATCGTGAGCATGATTCAGGATTCGATAAGCCCCGATGCTGGTTTCGGTGGAAAGGAGGCTCGGCCCCATACGAAGCGTGTCCAGAATCGGCGAGTAAGTTTTGATCGAGTGGATTCCCTCGTCGTTCGGGGTGAAAACGCGCCTGGCACAGGGGGCATCGATGCGCACATTCAATACGGGGTCATGCACCGGCTCGGAGTGTGTGAGTTTCCCCTGAATCTTGATGAGCTTTCCTTCATTCTGGGGATTGACTGCCGCATTGCCGCATGAGATGATGCGCTCAGCGGTCAGATAATGTATCATCACAACATTGATGCATGCCACTCCCAGTGTTGCCTGCAGGGTGAACAGTGCCAGCAGCAGGGAAAGGAGCACCTGCAGCACGCCCCAGCACCACCGCTGCGCTTTGGTTGGCAGAAAGCGGCCCAGGACCTTGTTGCCCCAGGTTTCGAAGCGGTTCCATATTTTGCCGGGATGGTTCATTTCTCCTGCCATGATAGGATGCTTGCAGGCTGCATTCAATGATAAAAAACGGGCATGCCGCGTTTTTCTGCTTTCTTTGTGCAAAAAAGGGCGTATAATGCTGCCGTTCACAAAAATTTCTTAACAATCTCATGAAAATCTGGTTTGATGGCAAGCTGGTTGACCGGGACGAGGCTAAGGTCTCCGTCTTTGATCATGGTGTTCTGTATGGTGATGGCTGCTTCGAGGGCATCCGCTTCTACTCCGGCAAGGTGTTCCGCCTGGAGGAGCACATCGTGCGCCTGTTCAACTCCATGCGCTACCTCATGATTGAGCTTCCCTGGAGCTTCGAGGAGGTGTGCGCTGCCACGAATGAGACCGTGGCTGCCAGCGGCATGGAGGACGGCTACATCCGCCTGGTGGTGACCCGCGGTGTGGGCGACCTGGGCCTGAATCCCCGCAACTGCCCCAAGGCCAGCATGTTCATCATCGTGCAGAATATCGCCCTGTACCCCAAGGAAATGTACGAGAAGGGCCTGAGCTTGATTACCTCTTCCTTCCGCCGCCCGAACCCGGATATCCTCTGTCCGCAGGTGAAGAGCCTGAACTATCTGAACGGTATCTCTGCCAAGATTGAGGCTGTGGCTGCCGGCGCCGGCGAGGCTCTCATGCTCAACCAGCGTGGCAATGTGGCCGAATGCACGGGCGACAACATCTTCATCGTGGTGAACGGCGAGGTGCAGACCCCCCCGCTGACCGAGGGTGGCCTGGGTGGTATCACCCGCCACGCCGTGATAGATATCTGCGCCGAGCTCGGCATCCCCTGCGTGGAGAAGGTGATGAACCGCTTCGATATTCTCTGCGCTGATGAGTGCTTCCTGACCGGCTCCGCTGCCGAGGTGATTGCCGCCACCTCTTTGGATGGCCGCAAGATTGGTGCCGGTGTGGCCGGTCCCGTGACCAAGCGCATCCTGGACCGCTTCCAGCAGCTTGTGCGCGAGTAAAGAAGCAAGCTCAACATTTTACGGGGCGGTGGGTGATTCAGCTTGCCGCCCCTTTTTTATCCCGCCATGGAAAAACTCTACGAAGGAAAGTTTCTGAATATGGTTCGCGAAGGTCGCTGGGAATACTGCGAACGCGTGAACAACACCGGCGCGGTGATGATCTTTGCCTGCACCCCGGAGGGCAAGGTGCTGCTGGTGGAGGAGTTCCGCCCGCCCATCGGCCAGCGCTGCCTCTGCTTCCCCGCCGGGCTGAGCGGCGATGAAGGCCCGGAAAGCGATGCCGCCGCCGCACGCCGCGAACTGCTGGAGGAAACCGGCTACGAAGCCGCGGAGATGAAGTTCCTTTTCCACGGTCCGTCCTCCCCCGGGCTTACTTCTGAGAGCTTGTCCTTCTACCTGGCCACAGGGCTGCACCGCGTGGCTGCCGGCGGCGGGGTGGATAATGAGAATATCACTGTGCGCGAAGCCCCGCTGGATGATATTGATGCCTGGCTGGCGGCCCAGGTGGAGCAGGGGATTGCCCTCGACCCCCGCATCTATACCGGCCTGTATTTCCTCAAATGCCAATCACCCGCATGAATAAGAAACAACAGGTTGCTGAAAAACTGGCGAGCGAGGCCCGCAAGGGATCCCCCTGGAGTCCCCGCAGCATCATCCTTTATCTCCTGGCTCTCCTTTACGTATTTTCGCCCCTCGATTTCATACCCGATGCCTTTCTCGGCCTGGGGCAGGCGGATGATATCCTGGTCATCATCGGCGTTGTCTGGTATGTCCTGCGTCTGCTGCGCAGGCGGTAGCAGGTTCTCCTTGACAATTCGGGGTGCCTGGTGTATACGGTGCGCATGATTATTGATACGCATTGCCACCTGGTGCACGAGAAGTATGACGATGTAGAGCAGATTCGCACAGATTCGATTGCTCTGGGGGTGGGGCATTGCATATCGCAGGGCACGCACCCGCAGGACTGGCTGCCGCAGCTGGAACTCGCCCGCCGCATGCCCGATTTTATCACCTCGTGTCTCGCCGCGCATCCTTCGGAAGTCACGAACGTGAGCGATGAAGACTTTGAATTCATGGCCGGCCTGTGCCGCCAGTACCCGCAGGCTGCTATCGGTGAGGCCGGGCTGGATTATTTCTGGGATGCCCCGGAGGGCTGGGATGAAGCCGTGTACCACGCCCGCCAGCGGGAGCTGCTGGAGAAACACTTTGCGCTGGCCGAGGAGCTGGGCCTGAATATCTCCCTGCACACCCGCGACAAGGAGGGCACCGCCTGCTTTGACGATGCCTTTGCCATTGCCCGCAATTTCCCGAAGGTGCGCCCCGTGTTCCACTGCTTCATCGGCTCACAGACGCAGGCTGATTCCGTGTTTGAACAGCTGGACGGCATGATTTCCTTCACTGGTATTATCACCTTCAAAAAGACGAATGACGTGCAGGCTGTGGCCGCCTGGGCACCGCTTGACCGCGTGATGGTGGAGACGGACTCTCCCTACCTCTCGCCGGAACCGCACCGCGGCAAACTCAACATCCCCGGGCGTACCCGCTTCGTGGCTGAAAAACTGGCGGCGCTGCGGGGTATCTCGCTGGAGGAAGTGGCCGCAGCCACCACCGCGAACGCCTGCCGCTTCTTCCGTCTGCCCGCGCTCGGAAATTAATCGCCGTAGCGCTCGCGGCGGCGGTAGAACAGGTAGAAAGCGCAGCAGTTCACGCCACTGAGCATGCCGCAGCAAAGCCCCAGGAACATGGCCGATTGCTGTACGTGCTTCACCGCTTTTGCCCAGTAGGAGGTCTGCCACGGCCAGCAGAGCTGCATGCAGGCTGGCTCCGGCTGCATGGTTTCCACCAGGGTGACGCTGAACAGGATACCGCAGGTAATCAGGATGGCAATGTTTGCCAGCAACAGCCCGCAGCGGAACCAGCGCAGAATGCTTTGCTTGCGCAGGAAAAACAGGCTGATGATAGCCGCCATCACCGCAACGCCGGTGATGCCCGTGATGATGGTGCCCATCACCATATTGAAACTCTCCTGGTCGTGAAGAAACCGGGATGCCTCCCGGGAGTTCACCACCTGCACCCAAGCTTCATCCGGCGGTATGGTGAGACTCAGACCGGAGATTGTCAGATGCACAGCGAAAAACAGCATGCAGAGCAGAGAACAGATGAAAAGCAGAGTGGATTTCATGAGCGGGAGAGGTCTCTATCATCCTACTAGATGCTCCTCATCTTGTCAATCAGCTTGTGCAGAGAAATAATTGGAAGATTTTGCGGCTGTGCCAGACGCAACGGTGGACAGGGGAGGAGCTGTCGACTGGTTTAATGATAGAAATCCACGTAAATCAAAGGTTTACGCGGGTTTTCTTGCTTTTACTTAGAGCGGAGAGAGTGGGATTCGAACCCACGGTGACATCTCTGCCACGCTCGATTTCGAGTCGAGTGCCTTAGACCAACTCAGCCATCTCTCCGTGTTGTGGTTGCGGGGCTATTCTGCCTGTTCCGGCCCGTAGTGTCAAGATTTATCTGGAATGCTGACACGGGGGCTGACAATAAAATGGAAAGCTGCACTATTTTGTACTTGAGGGGTACGGCCTGTAAATGGTAAAGTAAGAGAGCAGTTGAACATGAGACGAATTGCTTCACACCTGGTCATGATGATGCTGGCACTGGTAATGTGCCTGGCAGGAGGGGTGTCTGCCCGGTCCACCTGGGAGGTGACGGAGATAGAAGGCGTTGAGTATGTGAAGCTCAGCGATGTTTGGCGTTTCTATAAGTTTTCACCCCGCAAGGGGTTGCCGGGCTGCGTGGCCTACGGCAGTGGCAAGCACGTGGTTTCTCTCAAGCCGGAGCGGCAGGATTTCTACGTGAACAACTATCGCTATGTGCTCTCGCATCCGGTGCGCAAGAAGGATTCGGAGCTCATGATTTCTTCTGTGGATATGCGTAAACTGGTGGACCCGGTGCTGCGCCCGCGTTATTCGCCCAAGGCGAAGCTGCGCACGGTGGTGATTGACCCCGGCCACGGCGGACACGATGCCGGCGCGGTAAGCGGCATTGCCAAGGAAAAGGATCTGAACCTGGCGGTTGCGCGCAAGCTGCGCCGCATGCTGGAGCGGCATGGCTACCGTGTGGTGATGACTCGCGATGGTGATTATTTCCTGACCTTGCAGCAGCGCGTGGCTATCGCCAACCGTATTCCTGATTCTGTGTTTGTGAGCATCCACCACAATGCCGGACGTAAGGCGGCCAGCGGTATCGAGACATTTACCCTGGCGCCGCATGGCACCACGTCTCCCTTTGCCCGCTCCCGCCGCTTTGAGGACCTGGCCGGCAATAATCAGGACAGCGAGAATATCGCGCTGGCCACGGCGGTGCACAGCCGCGCTATCCGCAGTTCCGGTGCTGTTGACCGTGGGATTCAGCGGGCACGTTTCTCGGTGCTGTGCACGATTCGACGTCCGGCTATTCTATTCGAGGGCGGGTTTGTGTCCAATCCTGCCGAGTGCCGCAAAATGGCCACGGACAATTACCAGAACATGCTGGCCGACAGCATTTGCAAGGGCATCGTGGCCTACAATAATACCGTGTGCCGCCCAGCCCGCCAGGATGTGGCGGCCAGTAATCCCGGTTCCGGGCGTGTCCGTACCAGCATTTCCGGGTCCAGTGTGAGCAAGTATTCCCGTACGAAATGATGATGCGGCTGGCCAGGTGGAGTGCTTTTCTGGTGGCAGGGGCCTTGTGGCTTCCCTGTGCCTATGGCAATGCGGCAGAGGCTGCCGCAAAGGCTGCTGAAGATGCCGCTCCTGCGCCACCTGCTGCGCCTGCTGCCCCTGCAGTGGGAACCTGGCATGTGCGCGAGGTGGATGGTGTGGAATATCTGCCGCTGGAGGATTTGCGCAGCTTTTACAAGCTGATGCCCCTGCAACCGAAGGGCCGCAAGGTGGTGGGGCAGCGTTCGCTGGGCAATGGTGAGGTGACGCTGGTGTTTGGCCCGGCTCCGCGCGAGTTACGCATTCAGGATAAGCTGTTCGTTCTTTCTCATCCTGTGCAGGAAGATGCCACCGGTGATTTGCTGGTGTCCAGACTGGATGTGCTGCAGGTGATAGAGCCTGTTCTCCGGCCTACCTATATTGCCAACCGCAGCGCGGTGCGCACGGTGGTGATTGACCCCGGCCACGGCGGGCATGATACCGGCACGGTGACGCCCTATGCCCGCGAGGCTGATGTGGCGCTTGTGGTGGCGCTCAAGCTCGGGGCTGAGCTTAAGAAACGCGGCTACGAGGTCATCTACACCCAGGAGCACAACCAGTATATGTCACCCCAGGGCAGGGTGGATAAAGCGAATGCTGCCCCGGCTGCCATATTCATGAGTCTGCATCTGAATAGCGGCCGCAGCGATGTTAAGGGCTCGCAGGTGTATACCATCAGCCCCCAGAAAAAAGGGGAGAAGCCGCTGCCGGGGCATGACTTCAGCCAGTCCAGCACTGCACTGGCACTGGCTTTGCAGTCCAGCCTGGTGGAGAAAGCCGAAACGGAGGATGGCGGCTGCCGCCGTGCTCATTACAGTCCGCTGAATTCGCTGCGCTGTCCCGGTGTGCTGGTGGAACTGGGGTATGCTACGAATCCGGAGGAGGGCACACGCTTGTCCACGGAGGAATACCAGCTCAAACTGGCCGGCGCTCTGGCAGACGGTGTGGATGCTTTTGCCCGGGTGATGAATCCGGCCACCATCTTGCAGGTGCAGAAAGCGCCTGTGGTGGAGACTCCGCCGCCGGCCCCAGTGAAGGTGGATCCGGCACCTGCTAAAAAGGCTCAGCCGGCCAAGCCGAAAGCCCAGCCGCGCAAGCGCGCCGCCCGCCGCCGCGCCCCGGCCAGGAAGAATACCAAACCGCAGCGCCGCAGCAACCGCCGTCGGCGCTGAGTTCGACCGAAAAATAAAAAGGGCAGCCGAAGCTGCCCTTTTGCGATTGAAATTGAGCGGGATTTATCAGTCCACGTTGTCGAAGATTTCCTCCGGCTTGAAGAAGCGCTTGATTTCCACCTCGGCGCTTTCTGGGGAGTCAGAGGCGTGGCAGATGTTGAGCATGCTGTTGGTGCCGTAGTCGCCGCGGATGGTGCCTTTGTCGGCCTTCATGGAGTTGGTGGGCCCCAGGATGGAGCGCACGCGGGTGATGACACCGGGGCCGGAAAGCACCAGCGCCACAACCGGGCTGGTCTGCATGAAGTAGGACAGGGTGGGGAAGAGGGGCTTGTCATCAATCACCAAGTCGATGATGTGGGCGTAGTGCTCGCGGAGAATGGCATCGTCCAGCTGCATCATCTTCATGCCGCGCAGGCGGAAACCTTCGCCCAGCAGACGCTGCAGGATGATACCGGAAAGATTCTTGCGGACGCAGTCCGGCTTGAAAAGAATGAGTGTTTTTTCGTCGCGGTTCATAATATCGTAATGTGTGTGTCCCTTTCTACTCTCCGGGGCTGTTTCTGTCAAGGAAAAAGCCGCGCGCTTACATGATTTCGCATTGCAGAGCAGGGGGAGAAAGAGTATACTGCCTGCCAGCAGAATATGAAACACACACTTCGTTACGAGCCCATTCCCGCCACCTTTTACCAGGCTAACCGCGACAAGCTGGCTGCCAGTCTGCCCGCCGGTGCGCTGGTGATTGTGCATGCCAATGACATTTACCCCACCAATGCGGACGGTACGCTGGCACACCACCAGAATGCCAATCTGTTTTACCTGACCGGTATTGACCAGGAGGAAACCGTACTGCTGATGCGCGTGGGTGAGAATGGCGAGCATGATGATACACTGCTGCTGCGCGAGACGAACGAGAAAATCGTCATCTGGGAAGGTGCGCGCCTCACCGCCGCCGCCGCCACGGAACTGAGCGGCGTGGAAGATGTGCGCTGGACGGATGTGTACAATGCACTGCTGGCCGAGTGGGTGCCTGCCGCCTCCGCCCTCTGGCTGGAGACAGATAACCACCCCCGCCGCTTCACCTATGTGCAGACCCGCAATGAACGCATGGCCGCCGCCATCCGCGCTTCGTATCCCGATGCAAAGCAGGAGAGTCTGTACTCCCTGCTGGCAGAAATGCGCCTGGTGAAGAGCCCGGAGGAAATGGTGCAGCAGCGCCGCGCCTGCGAGATTACAGGCGCCGGTTTTGTCGAGCTTCTGCCTCAGGTGAAGCCCGGCATGGGCGAGTGGGAGATTGAGGCCGCCCTGAGCGCTGCCTACATCCGCCGCCGAGCCCGGAAGTTCTCTTTCCTGCCCATCATTGCCAGCGGTGCAGATACTTGCGTGTTGCACTACATTTCTAACCACAAGGAAGTGAAGGACGGCGACCTTATTCTGCTGGATATTGGTGCCGAATACGGTGGTTATGCCGGCGATATGACCCGCACGATTCCTGCCAATGGCAAGTTCACCCCCCGCCAGCGCGCGGTGTATGAGGCCGTGCTTCGCGTGCAGCGCTATGCCATGAGCATCATGCGCCCCGGCCTGGAAAAGGCTGAATACGAGCGCCTGGTGCGCGTGAATATGGCTGTGGAGCTGGTGAAGCTCGGTCTGCTCACCCAGGAAGAGGTGGATGCCCAGGGCGCCAACCCGCTCTGCGTGCGCAAGTACTACATGCACGGTACCTCTCATTCGCTGGGGATTGATGTGCACGATGTCGGCTCCGATACCAAGTGCTTCGCCGCCGGCCAGGTCTGGACCGTGGAGCCCGGTATTTACATTCCGGCGGAGGCTATCGGCATCCGACTTGAGACAGACGTGCTCATTACCGGGAACGGAGTGGAAGACCTCATCCCGAACGCCCCCATCGAGCCGGACGACATCGAACGCCTCATGGCTGCGAAGTAAGAAACCGGTTTGTTGTTTTCGGTGCACGCGACTTTCTGCCCCGAGCCTCAATAAAAAATCCCCGCGGTTATGAACCGCGGGGATTTTTGAATTAGGGGAGGGAGAATCAGGCCTCGTTCTCCTGGGCTTCGAGCAGGGCGTAGGCCTTCTCTTCGTCCGGGTCGGGGCCGTGGTGGCCCTTCTCGATCTTAGAGCGGAAGAGTTTCATGATGAAGACGAAGGAGCAGGGGATGAAGAACACACCCAGTGCTGTGGCAATGGACATACCGACCACCACCACGATGCCGATGGAGTTGCGGGCCAGTGCACCGGCGCCTTCTGCCGTGACCAGCGGTACGCAACCGAGGATGAAGGCGAAGGAGGTCATCAGAATCGGGCGCAGTCGCATGCGGGCAGCTGTCACGGCGGCATCCAGCAGGCTCTGGCCTCGCTCCATCTGCAGCACGGCGAATTCCACGATAAGAATGGCGTTCTTGGCAGCCAGACCTACGAGCATCACCAGACCAATCTGGGCATACATGTTGAGGTCCATGTCCACCATCCACAGGCCGATGAAGGCGCCGAGCACGGCGATGGGGACGGTCATGAAGATGGCGATGGGCAGGGTCCACTTCTCATACAGAGCCGCCATGATAAGGAAGGCGAACACGGCAGAGAGGGCGAAGATGGAGCCAAGCCCCAGACCTTCCTGCACTTTCTTTTCCTGGAAGCTCATGTCCACATACTCCATGGCGAACTTGGTGGTATCCATGGTGGCGGCGAATACTTCCTCAATGGCTTCCATGGCCTGGGCCGTAGAGTATCCCTCATTCGGCGCCACGGAAATCTTGGCCGCGTTGTAGTTGTTGTTGTGGTACACGAATTCGGTGTCGGCAATGTCCTTGATGGTGACAAGGGTGCTAAGCGGTACGGAATCTCCGCTGGAGTTGCTCACGTAGAAGTTGGCAATCTGCTCGGTGTTCGCGCGGCTCACACCGGCAGCCTGCAGGTAAACCTGCCACTGCTGGCCGAACTGCGTGTAGTAGTTCACGAAGCGGGAGCCGTTGAAGCACTGCAGCAGCTGGTTGGCTGCGGCGTAGTCCACGCCCTGGGCCAGACACTTCTCCTTGTCGATGGAAATGGCCTTCTGCGGCACCTGCGGCAGCATCATGTCAGAGGCCTTGGCAATGGCCGGGTGCTTCATGAGGGCGGCTTCCAGCTTGGTGACCTGCTGGTAGAGCGGGCCCACACCCTGGCCGTCCAGGTCTTCGAGCACGAAGGCGATGTCGTTGCCCGTGCCCACACCGGGAATGGCGGGCGGGCTTACCAGGAAGCTCATGCCGTCCACACCGCACATGGCCAGCTTGGCCTGCACGCGTTTCTGCACGTCATCTGCCGTGGGAATCTCTCCATTCTCCATGGCGGGGCGTTCGGCAAAGTCCTTCAGACAGCAGAAGAAGGAGAGGGCATTGGTGGTCTGCACACCGATGATGAAGTTCATGCCGATAATGGACACGGCGAAGTCGGTGGTGGGTTCCTCCAGCAGCACTTTTTCCACAGGGAGCACCTGCTCCGTGAGGCGCTGCATGGAAACACCCGGTTTCATGATGACACCGCCCAGCAGGAAGCCCTGGTCTTCTGCCGGCAGGAAGCCGCCGGGTACCATCTTGGATACCGGGATGATGCAGGCGGTGATGCCGGCCAGCATGGCCATGGCCACCACCAGGTGGCGGCAGAGCCAGCCGCAGCAGGAGGCAAACTTTTCAGAGAATGCATCGTATGCACGGTTGAAGGCGTTGTAGAACGGAGTCAGCAGTGAGCGGTGCTCCTTCTTGGGCTTGAGCATGAGGGCCGACAATGCCGGCGAAAGTGTCAAGGCATTGAAAGCTGAGATAAGCATGGATACGGCAATCGTTACGGCAAATTGCTGGAACAGCGTGCCGGTAATGCCGGGCAGCAGGGCGGTGGGCAGGAACACGGCGGCCAGCACCAGGGCAATTGCCACCACCGGGCCGCTCACTTCCTTCATGGCGGCAAAGGTTGCCTGGCGCGGGGTCATGCCATTTTCCATGTGGGCTTCCACCGCTTCCACCACCACGATGGCGTCGTCCACCACCAGACCGATGGCCAGCACCATGCCGAGCAGGCAGATGGTGTTCAGCGAGAAGCCCAGCACCGGGAAGAAGATGAAGGTGGTTACCAGCGACACCGGCACGGCAATGAGCGGAATGAGTGTGGCGCGCCAGCCCTGCAGGAAGATGAACACCACCAGAGCCACCAGCACCATGGCTTCAAAGAGCGTGTGGGCAATTTCGGAGATAGAGGCGCGCACCGTGGTCGTGGTATCCAGAGCCACGAAACCGCGCATGCCTTCCGGCATCACCTTTTCCTTTTCAGCCATGAGCTTCTTGACGTTGTTCACCGTTTCGATGGCGTTGGAACCGGCTGCCTGGTAAATAGCGATGGCGGTACCGGGACGCCCGTTGATTCGGCTGGCCACGGAGTAGCTCTGGGAACCGAGCTCGATCTGGGCAATGTCCTTGAGGTAGACGGCCTCGGTGCCTTTCTGGCGTACGATGATGCTGTTGAACTCCTCTACAGAGCTCATGCGGCCCTGGTTGCGGATGGTGTAGGTGAATTCCTGACCATCGGGCATGGGTTCTGCACCCACGGCACCACCGGGGTTAATGGCGTTCTGGGTGTTCACCGCGTTGTACACCTCGTTTACAGAGATGCCCTTCTGGGCCATCTTGTCGGTGTCCAGCCAGATACGCACGGCAAAGCGGGCACCGAATACCTGCACGTCGCCCACGCCGTTCACTCGCTTGAGCGGGTCCACCAGGTTCAGGAAGGCGTAGCCGGTGAGGCTGATGGGGTCGAAGAAGCCTTCCGGAGAGTCCAGTGCATAGAGCATGAGCGGCAGACCGGAGGACTGCTTGATGGTGATACCCATCTGCGAAACAGAGGCGGGCAGCTGGCTGGTGGCCTGGCTGTAGCGCATGTAGGTGTTCTGCTGGTCGGTGTTCGGGTTGGAACCGGCCTCGAAGATCACATTGATGCTGCACACACCGTTGTTGGAAGAGGTGGAGTTCATGTAGTCCATCTTTTCCACACCGGAAAGCTGCAGCTCAATGGGCGTTGCCACGGAGTCTGCCACCTCGGTGGCATTGGCACCGGGGTAGGTGGCGCTCATGTTGATGGTAACCGGGGTGATATCCGGGTACTGAGCAATGGGCAGCGCCATCATGCTGATGAGACCCAGCAGGGTGGTTACCACAGCAATAACGCCTGCGATGATAGGATGCTTGATAAAGAACGGAGACATATTCAGATGCTGTTAGGTGTTTTTACTCGTACTGGGTCTCTACCTTGATGGGGTCGGCCGTAATGGAGGGGGTTACTGTATGCGTGGGCTCATAGATGAATGGCTGCGGGGCCACCTTGTTCACCGGGGCCTTGGCTGCTTCATTGGCCTTGTAGACCTGCGCAGCCATCATGGAGCCTTCCACCACCACGGTGGTGTCTGCGGCGCTTTCGAAGCCCATGCCTTTCACGACCAGGTCCATGAGGCTCTTGCAACCCTGGGCCATGGCAATGAGGTCGAGCTCATCCGAGGCTCCGGCCTGGCGAAGCACCAGCTCGCGGAAATCCTTGGCGGCCAGTTTGTGCAGCACCAGCTCAGCCCAGTCGCTCACGCCGGCTTTGGCGGGGGCGTCTTCAGGCAGTGTCTCGCCGATGCGTTTTTCCAGTGCTGCGCGGAAGTTATCTGCCCCGGCATTCTTCAGGTAGAGCTCGCCCCAGTTCTGCACCTTGGCACCACCCAGGACAATGGCTTCAAGGTTGGGGGCCTTGGACTTGGCCAGAATCATACCGGTGACCAGTTCGCGGTTGGGCTCAATGACCTGCATGGGCTGCAGGTATTCCTTGCCTGCGCCATTGTCAAGTTTCAGGTTGACCAGCGGTCCCTTGGTGATAGGCAGCATCAGCGGGGTGTTATCCGGGCGCAGCAGCACGATGAGGTCCATGCCGTTGGCGTTGAGCGGGGCTCGGGCCGGCACGAGGCATGCATTCAGAATCGGCTTGAGCTTGGCGCGCACGGTCACGGCCATGCCACTGCGGAGCATGGCGTTGTCATTTGCAACGTGGCCGATGACTTCGAGCGTGCCGGTGCTGGTGCTCAGCGTGTTGTTGGCGGTGATGACGTGGCCTTTCTTCGGATAGAGCTTGTTGTCATCCAGAATCAGGTCAAACTCGGCGGGGGCAGCGGTGCTGGGGTCTGCCTTGCGAACGCGGTGGTTGGCAAAGCCCTGCATGGCTCCGCGGCCGCTCATGCCGAAGTCCACGCGCATCGGGTCCACCGAGGAAAGGGTGACCAGCGGGCTGGCATTGGAGGCGCTCACGAGCGAGCCGATGGAAACCTTGTGAATACCCACACGGCCATCGAAGGGGGCGGTGATGGTAGTGTAGCCCAGGTTGATTTCTGCCTGGTGCACGGCTGCCTGCATCTGAGCCACGGTGGCTTCGGCCTTGCGCACAGCGGCCTCATTGGTGGCCACCTGCGTTTCGGTATCGGTGAGCACCTTGTCAGAAATAGCACCGGGCGTGTTGGCCAGCAGCTTGCGGTAGCGGTCCAGGTTGGTCAGACTCATGGTGAGCTGGGCTTCGGCCTGTTCCTTGGATGCCTGGGCTGATTTCAGGTTGGCGCGGGCTTCGTCCAGCGAGGCCTGGTAGGGAGCCGGGTCGATGGTGAAGAGCACATCACCTTTCTTGACCAGGGTGCCATCTGCAAAGTGCTGCTTGAGGATGAACCCATCAACCTGCGGGCGGATGTCCGTTTCATCCACGCCGCGCAGAGAACCGAACCAGGTGGCAGTTTCTGCCACATCCTGCTGAAGCACCTTGCTCACTTTCACCGGGAAGGGGGGCAGCGTGGGCTCGACATCTGGATTCGGCGCTGCGGGAGCAGCCTCTCCCTTGGCCTCCTTTTCGGCAGCTGCCAGGGCGGGAAGTGGGGCGGGCTTGAAGGTGAATGCCGCCGTCTTGATGGTGGCGGGCTTGGCGCCCTTGGGCAGGCGGCTGTTCTCGGAAGAAATGGTTACGGCACGTATGCCGTTTTCAGCATCGGTCACCACCGGGGCATCGGCCGGGTTGTCGTAGCCCATTTCCTTGAGCTGCTCTGCGATGCTGATGTTGCCGTAATCCTTCACCGCCACGAGTGTCTGCTCGGAGTGGTAGCCGTTTTCTTCTTCCACTTTCAGGGTGTACTCATTGCCCAGTGTCACCGGAATCATGTGGGGAACGTTGGCGTTGTCCACGATGATGATGAAATTGTTGAGCAGCACGTTGCGGATGGAAACCTTGGGCACCAGGTAGGCTTGCTGGGTATCCAGCGGAATCTTCACGCGCACCGGCATGCCGCCTCGCAGCACGTTGTCCGGGTTCGCGATGATGCCTTCCACATTCACCAGACCGGCGGAGGTCAACACGCTCTCCATGGCCACGAGGTCTCCCTTATACGGCAGCTCCGTGCCGTCTTCCATGAGCAGCTGGAACTGCGGAACCGGCTTGGCGTCCGGGTCGTTGGTGCCGATTTTTCCGTATTTGGCAAATACGTTGATAAGGTGGTCGGCGTTGATGGAGAAATCCACACGAATCGGGTCGATGGAGGTGATATTGGCCAGATTGGTGGCCGGACTCACCAGATCGCCGATGGAGACATTGGCCGTGCCCATGGTGCCATCATACGGGGCGCGGATGACGGTGTAGTCCAGATTGATCTGAGCCTTGTTCACGGCGGCTTCCTGCTGGCCGATCTGGGCTTCGGCTGCCTGCACCTGGGCCTGGGCTGCTTTCAGCGTCTGCTGGGCGTCGGTGAGGTCCTTCTCAGAAACGGAACCGGATTTCACCAACTGGGAGTAGCGCTTCACGTCCAGCTCAGCCTTGGCGGCTGTGGCTTTGGCGGAAGTGAGGGTGGCCTGGGCTGCCAGCAGGTTGGCCTTGCAGCGCTCCAGTTCGGCCTCAAAGAGTTTCGGGTCAATGCGGAAGAGTACATCACCTGCTTTTACTCGTGTGCCGTTTTGGTATTCCTGACTCTGCAGGAAGCCGGTGATGCGGGGATGGATGTTGGTGTCCTGCTCGCCCCGCAGATAGCCGAACCATTCACCATAGTCGGTGACTTCCTGGTGGCGAAGATTGAATACCTTGACAGCGGGCGCCGTGTCTTGCGCCGCGGCCTGGGTGTCGTTGCCGGGCTTGCAGGCTGGCAGAACGGCCAGTGTGCATCCACCCAGGGCGATAGCCAGAATCGTGTTGCGTGTCATATGTGTGGTGGGGTGAAGTGTTTTCAGGTGCAGGAGCGGAAAAGCATGATGATGCCGACCAGGGCAAAGATGACCATTCCCATGCCGATATTGCCTTCCTCCGATTCTTCTGTCTTTTTAGGCCTTCGGACTGCCGGGCGCGGCTGAAGCCGCTCGCGGAGTACTTCTGTTGGTGCTTTCGGGGCGATAGGCAGAGGTGGCGGCTCAACGTAAGTGCGGGCAACCGGGGCTTCGGGCAGCGGTTGCGGTGTGGTCTGCGGCTGCGGTGTGACTTGCGGCTGAGGGGGAGTCTGCGGAATGGAGGTGAAGGTCTGCTGGGGAATGGGCAGGGTGGAGTGGTGCTGCTCGGCAAAGGCCCGGGCGCGGGCTTCCTGCTCACTGATCATGGCGTTGAGCTTGTGAACCAGCTGAGCAGACATGGCTTCCAGGGCCAATCTCTGCGATTCGGTGCTCACATGCTGTTCATCCGGATTCATAGTTGAAGATTAGCTGGGGGCAGATTCGGCGGAAGTGCCGGGGAGCGGGGTTCCCTGGCTGCGCATGGCATTCAGCACTGCGCTCACGAGCTTCTGGCGGTCGCTGCGGGCCGCCGCTGCCAGCTGCAGGAAATCTGCCAGATGGAAATTGCCGTGCGTGCGGAGGAACTCACGGTCCTTTTCGTCGCCGTACATGATATCCGGCGCCAGGATGCCGTAGAGCTTAGCCTCTGCCTTGCGGATGATGCGGGGCAGGTAGGAAATTTCCTGGAATTCGTCCGTTTCGGCGGGGAGGTCCTTGGCGGTGATGGGCTTGGCATTGCCGGAGATGCCGCGCATGGCATTGAGGAAGTAATGGCGCCGCACAGCCGCAATGAGCAGGGTGGTGCTGGGGCTGGGCGCTCCCTTTTCTGCGTATTCGCGCACATAGCCGTGCATTTCTGCCGGCTGGTAACCGATTGTCTTGAGAAAGTCCTGCTCCTCAGGCAGATAGAAACGCTCTGCAGGTGTCTGCGGATTCAGCAGGTAACGCTCTACAGCCTCTCTGAACAGGCTCATGAATCGGTCGTTCCATTCCATGTGGGGCATTATAGGGTTCCTGTCCCCTCATTGCAAGCGGAAATCATGACCTTTTGCAGCATAACATAAAATTGTTTGGCTTGCTGACACTACTTGCGCCATATCAGGCGGATGAGTGCATAAACGGAGGCCCCGAGAGCCGCACAGGTGATGAGGCAGCCGAGCAGAAGTTCGAGGCTCAGAATGAGCAGATTGACCTGCCCGAAAACGGCCAGTGTGGCCGATAAACCCTCCGGTGCGGCCTGTGCTGCGGCGCGGATGAGTTCCATATCTACTCCGCTGCTCAGGCCCAGGGAACTCAGGAACCACGCTCCGATCCACCATTGCAGCGGCCAGAGTATGACCTGGTAGCCGGGAAAGGAAATCCAGCAGGTCAGCACAGACATAGGGATGTTGCCGCGCGTCCGGATGCTGCACAGAACGGCAAAAATGGTCTGCATCGGCACGGGTGCCAGCGCCCAGGAAACGCCCCAGGCAGAGCCGACGGCCACGCTGCGCGGCTCCCAGAGCCACAGCGCCGGGGTAAAGAGTTTCTCCGGCAGCAAGGCGCTCCACGTGCGGCTGGTGCTGCGCTTGTTGCGCAGGTAGGTGTCTACCTTCTGCACCAGACTGTTGTAGCTGAACTTCATGCGTTGTACAGAGTCTCCACCAGCTCTACGCTGCGGCGGGTGGCACCGGAGTGCACGCTCAAAGCCTGGTAGGCCCGCTCTGCGCGCGCGGCGGTGGCCTCGCTGCCATCGAGCGCCTGGGTAATGGCGCCGGTCAGTTCTCCGGCCTCGCAGCAGACGATGGCATCATCCGCTTTCAGCAGGGCCACAAGGTCGGCAAAGTTGGTCATGTCAGGGCCGGTGATGACCGGCTTGCGGGCTGCGATGGCCTCCACCGGATTCTGCCCGCCCTTTGCCAGGAAACTCTTGCCGATGACCACGGCATCTGCCAGGGCAGTCCAGTCGCGGAGCTCGCCGGTGGTGTCGGCTACGTAGCAGGCGTTGGCCGGGATTTCTTCGGGTAAATCACCAGCGGTGCGGAGCAGGGGGGCAAAGCCTGCCTGCTCCAGATCAGCTACTACCTGGGCGCGTCGTTCAGCATGGCGCGGAACGATGAGCGGGAAGGCCCCGGCTTTGCCGATGGCGGCGGCAATAAGGGCTTCTTCGCCGGCGTGCGTGCTGGCGGCCAGCACTACCTTGCGCTCGCCTCGCAGACGGTCGAGAATGGCCCGGAAATCCTCACGCAGATTCTGGGGTGCATCACCCATGACATCGAACTTGATGCTGCCGGGTGCGGTGATGATGTCCGGGTTCACGCCAATGCGGGCAAAGCGGCCTTTGTCGTTCTCATTCTGGGCGCCGAGGGCGGTAAGCCTCTCAAAAAGCAGGCGAGTGATGCCGCGCACCTTGGCATAGCGCCCCTCGCTGCGAGGGGAGAGTCGGGCATTGAGCATCACCATGGGAATCTTGCGGCGGTGGCAGGCCTCGGCAAAGTTCGGCCACAGTTCTGCCTCTATGAGCACGACCGCTTTGGGCGCAAAACGTTTCAGGCAGCGGCCGGAAAGCCCCGGAACATCCAGCGGGGAGTACAGCGGGCGCACATTCGGCAGTGCGGCATCGCGTGCCACCTGGTGGCCGGTGGCCGTGCTGGTCGCCAGAATGACCGGTTCGCTGTGTGTCTTGCACCACTCGCGGATGAACTTGAGAGCAATGAATACCTCGCCCACACTGACGGCGTGCACATAGAGGCCGCCTTTCGGTTCATCTGCGGCAGGTTTGCTGTAGATGCCGAAGCGCTCGGAAAGACCGGTGCCGAATCCGCCGCGCTTCTTCATTTTGATGAGGTAGCCCGGTATGGAAATAATCAGGAATACCGGCAGCAGCAGGTTATAGAGCAGGAGAAAGATGAAGCGTTTCATGCAGGGTCAACTTGGTAGAAGAGAATTACGTTTTTGCCGTAGTGGCGGGTGTCTACGAGTTTCCAGCCGGGGAACTCGCGGCTGTGTGAATCACCCACGCCGTATCCTTCCTGGGCTTCGGCGATGAAGTAGCCGCCCTCAGCCAGTAGTTCATGGAGACGGTCGGTCATGAGCTCGGCAATCATGTCGCGGTCGCCTATGGCCTTGGCATAGGGCGGGTCTGCAAAGATGTAATCATAGCTCCCTGCATCCCGCTTCACGAATTGCAGACAATCGCTCTGCACCACGCTGCCGCCGGTCAGACGTGAGCGTTCCAGATTCTGCCTGGCCATGGCGCAGGAGGGGCGGGCCGCATCGACCATGCGGGCGGAAGCAGCGCCGCGGCTCAGCGCTTCAATGCCTACCGAGCCGGACCCGCAGTACAAATCGAGCACGCGGGCACCCTGGATGGTAGGGCCCAGAATGTTGAACAGCGCTTCGCGTACGCGGTCCTGGGTGGGGCGAACCTCGCCCTGTGGCACGCGGATAGGAAGCCCTTTCGCTGCTCCTGCTATGATTCTCATATGGATGCTTACGTAATAAACGGGAGCCGATGGCGGGTGTGGCCAGGCTCCCGTTGTGAAATGGAAATATCAGGTTAATCCCTTACTTCTGGCCGGGGCGGGATGTGCGTGCGCTGGCGGTGGTAATGGGGAAGATGATGGTATATCCGTGGTTTGCAATGACGGAGCCGCTGATCGCAGAGCGCTCGACCAGACTGTAGAAAAGGAAAACGGCTTTCCCATCTGTGGATTTGGTGAGGCGCAGCATCTCGTTGAGAGTGGAGAGGGAATCCTTCTTTTCCATCTTCCATTCGTTGCCGGTCTGGGGACCGTAATCGAACTTTTCATCGGCAGAGAATGCGGTGCCGGTGAGCTCGCCGTTGTTGGAAACCCATACATTCTTGCCGGCATCATAGCGGAGGGAGCCAATGGTCAGCGGCATGGTACCCCCATTGGCAATGCGAGTGCCGGAGAGTACGCTGTAGATGTTGTTGCCATCGCTTTTGAGCCCGACGCGCACGTCTGCCAGCATGGCGAGCCTGGTCTTCTTCCAGGCCTCTGCATATTTTTCATATTCTGCCTTGTCCGGCCACAGGTCGGCATCGTAATCCATGAGACGATCCGGCGCTCCCTTGGCGTTGATGGCTTCCTGCTTTTCCTTGGGAAGCTGCACAAAACGCTGGATGGCGGCGCGGTGGAGCTCCACAAATGAGGCATCTCTGACAGGGCGGATGACTGAGCCTTGCATCGTGTTGCCATCGCAGGGCAGATAGCCGGCAATGGCTTCAGGAGCGGATTCAGCATGAGCTGCAGCGCAGAACACTGCAGGTGCTGCCAGCATGGCAAAAATGGCATGGGAAAGGTTCATATCAGATGTCCCATACTCTATCACCGTTTTTTTTTCTTGGCAAGCAAGAAATTCGGTGGTATTGTCATGCAACCATGAGAGTTTTTCGCCGCGTCCTGCCTGTGTTGATGAGCCTTTTCTCATTGGCTCAGGTTTCCTGCCAGACCGCTACTCCGCTGACGCGTATTGACCAGAATCCCGTCATGTTCCGAATGCTGAGCCCGGAGCACCAGGTGCTGGTGCAGCAGGGGCGTATCTGCGAGGGCATGAGCAAGGATGCTGTGTTCCTGGCCTGGGGAACTCCGAATACTCCGCCTGTACAGGGACAGCAGGACGGCCTCGCTTACGAGAAATGGGTTTACAATGTGTATCGCCCGGTCATGGTTGATTCGGTCGGTTTCGGAACAGGTTGCTGGTACCACGGCCACTGGTATGGCGGCGGTATGTCGACCTCCACCGCCATGGTGCCGGAGGAAGCCGCCTGGGTCATTTTCCAGAATAATTGCGTAACGGCATGGGAAAGTCGGAAATAGTTTTATGAATACTGAAATCTACACGCTTACGACACCGGAGCTGACGGTGCGTATCACAAACTTCGGAGCCCGAGTACTTAGTTATGAATACCAGGGAACGGATTGCCTGTATGGCCCCAAGACCTTGGAAGATTTGCCCGCCGATACCTGCTACTGTGGCAGTATCTGCGGGCGCGTGGCTAACCGCATCGCCGGTGGTAGTTTTGAGCTCGATGGCGTGAGCTACCAGCTGGCTGTCAATAATGGCCCGAACCATCTGCATGGCGGCCTGAAAGGCTTTTCGGATATGCCCTGGGTGGTGGAAGAAGCGACGGAAACGCGCCTGGTGCTCAGCCTCATTTCCCCGGATGGTCAGGAGAATTACCCCGGCACGGTCACGGTGCGTGCCACCTACTCGGTGGAAGGTCGCCGTCTGACGCTGCAGATGGAGGCTGCAACGGATGCGCCCACACTGCTCAACCTGACCAATCATGCTTATTGGAATCTCACCGGCACCGGCACCATTGATTCACACTGCCTGCAGGTCTGCGCTGCTTCCTACACGCCCATGGTGGCCAATATTCCCACAGGCAATATCGTGACCGTGGAAGGTTCGCTCTATGATTTGCGCCGCCCCGCCTGCCTGGGTGAGCGCAACGCCCCCGAGACCATTGCCGGCGGCTATGATGATAACTATGTGCTGGGCACTGAGCCCGGCGTGAAACTGGCCGCCGTGCTCACGAATGGCCGCCGCACCCTCCGCGTGCTGACGGATGCTCCGGGTCTGCAGGTTTATACCGGCGATTATCTGCCGCTGAAGCGCGGAGGCGTGGCGCTGGAAGCCCAGAACTTCTCGGATTCCCCGCACCATTCCCACTTCCCCAGCATCGTACTGCGCCCGGGCGAGACCTACTCCCGCACCATCGCCTGGGAGATTGATTAGAAGTCCGCGCTCTCCGGCTCGCGGATATCGCTTGCCAAGCCGCCGCTGCCATCAGGCAGCAGCGGCTGGTTCCCTATGGAGCAATCCTCCACCACGTCCCCGCAACCATCGGGAAACCTCTCCTCCCCATCGTGAAAACTCGCGCTCCGCGCTCGCGTGAAAAGTGAAAACAGCCGCTCCGCGCCTGTGAGCTCCAATGCCCGCGCCCTCCGGGCGCGCTAACTTTCTATTTGTCAATCGTCAATAGTCAATTGTCAATTCCTTTCACGCTGCCCAGAATTGGGCCGATGCGTGAACTCCGTTCATGCACAGGTATCTGGTTCGCAGCAGCGTAGCATCCCGGTGTCCAATCTCCACCTGCAGATCCGCATAGCTGCGGAAGTGGCTCAGGTGATAACTCGCAAAGGTATGCCGCAGCGTATCCTGTGGCCAGGGGTGGGCAGGGGAGCCCCAGCCAGCTGCGCGGCGCAACTCCCGCCAGTGCCGCAACCAGCCCGGCGGGCATATTTTTTTCTCATGGGTGCTCTCTTTGAAACGACGCAAAATTTTCATCAGCGGCTTGTGAATCGTCACCCGCCGCGCTCCGCCCGTCTTGCTATGCTGCGGCAGAATATAAATCGCTCGTTCCCGCAAATCCACCTGTGCCCAGGTGAGCCGCGCCACCTCGTGCGGGCGGATACCGGCATACAGCATCATTCCCACCGCCGCCGCACAGCTGCCGTTCTGATATTTCTCCGCAGTCTGCTGCAAGTCCTTAATCTCCTGAGGCGAGAGAATCGGCACCTGCTTCTCCACCACTCGCGGCGTTTCCACTTTTGAAACCGGATTCTCGCTGCACCAGCCCCATTTCACCGCTGTGCCGAATACCCCGCTGAGGATTAAGCGCGCCTTCTGCCGCTGCCGGGGCGTATCAAAGGCCATCTCAATATACTGCGCGCATTCCTGCGCCGAAATCGCCCGCACCTTCCGCCGCGCCAGCCCCGGGCACCGCTTCATGAACCTCCGCGTGAAATACCGGAAATCATACACTGTCCGCACCCGCCTCTCCCGCCGCGCCTCCAGCGCTGCCGCCACGGCTTTTTCAAACGACACCGTGTGCTCCTGTTTCTTCAACACTTCGGCACCTGCAGCTATGCAGCGCAAAGCTCGTTTTGTTCTACCTTTCCCCGATTTGAGGGCGGCACACGCCACCTGGGCTGCTTCCAACGCCGGAACTCCAGAGCGCTTTAATAACACAAGCGCCGCCATTTCTTCTTCGGATAGTTCTATGTTCATATCTGCTCGCTTTCGGAATCCGTAAGTCAAGCACACAAACAGATATAATCAAAGAATTATCTCGGACTGGGTACTGCTTTCCATCTGAGATGGAGATGTGTTCTGTTATGGCTAACACGTTGGGAGTATAATGTTGCAAAATTTACTCTTTACGGATTCCGAAGGCGTAGAATTCAGCTGTATGGAATCGTTCCTGCAAAAAATCTCTCTCCAGAATTTATTGCGCCAGTTTTTCTGCGGTGTGGTGTTTTTTGTGCCGCTGTGGTTGTTTGCTCGAACTCGGATAGTAGAGATTCTCGGTGTAGAGAAAGGGAATACTGGTGTGTATTTGGCTTTCGCTGCACTTGCTTCCATCATAGGGACTACTATTTATCACTTGGAAAAGAATTTGCATAGCTATCCCTTGCAATTGGCGTATGAGTACTATCATGAAAGGAAATCAGGATGTTTATGCAACAAGTGTAAAAGTCTCGGCGTTTTGATTTTAGTCATTGCTTCATTAGTGACCTTATGCATGGTTATATGCTCCAACAAGCCCTTTTTGGGGATGCTGGTAGTGCTTGTTTGCTATTTTGTCTTGTCTGTAATCATGCTTCGAGCAGGCAAAAAGAGACTCATAGCGTCAACGTTGGAGCAATGGCTATGGGAAGAAAAGGCTGGTCAGCTCAAAATGGAGGATCCGCTCCCGCTTCTTTCCGAGGATGATTTACAAAAAGTAGCCGCAATGAAGAAAATATCCACATGGTCTGATTTCATTCACTGCGTGCAGAGTTGTTGTTTCGCATGGATCTTTGGTTGTGTTGTCATCAAAATGACCGAAAATCCGATCACGCTGCCGAATTTGGAAGAATTAATCTGCCTTTGTGACTTTAAGGTAGCTATTCGTAGAGTTATGGCATGCTCAGGCATATGTGCAGCACTTATATTGCTCATTGAATGTTTGATAGACATGCACCGCTATAGGTTTTTGAAATCAATATTATCTCACAAAAATATTAAATAACACAAGAACAAATATATGAAAATACACCACATAAAAGCAATTGAAAACGTGATAAATGTTCTAGAGGTTTCGCTGATGAATGGAGATGTTTCGAACTCGTTCGTCTTGATTTTTAGTCGAGATGAGGATGGTAGCTACGGCTATCAGGTATATTATGACGCTGATCCAAATTTTAAGCTGTACGGTTCCAGTCGTCGTGAGGGGCACAAAACGATAACCGATGCTTCAAATGAAGCAAGAATGGAATTTTTACGTAGCGTTGAGAGTGACGATGCTAAAAAAGAGATAATAAAAATGTTTGATAATATTTAATATATTTTGCTCATGAAACTTCATCTCCCTGTTCGTTTGTTTAAGTCTGTTCTGGCCTGTCTGGCTGCGGTTGCTTCTTTCTCACTTGGTAGCGGTGTGGCTTGGGCTGAGGCACAGAACCTCATTTTTAATGGCACAACTCTCACCTGGGATACCAGCGAAGATAACAAGCCCTTTGTGGATGCGGAGGGTGCCGCAGCCTCCTTTGCGGCGGGGGACAATGTGAGCTTCACTAGCGAAAGCACCGTGACGCTGGGAGAGGATGTCGCTGCCGGTACGGTGGCAATTGACAAAGATGCCGATGTTACCATAGATTTAGGGGAATTTGAGCTCGATGTCGCGCGCATCGAACTTTCCGGCACGCTGGATATGGGCGATTCGTTGAGCATTGGTAAGGGAGATGCTCTGGCGATGACAGGTGCCGGCGCCGTGCTGGATTCCAATCTTGTTCTGGGCGAAAAAGGTCTGCTTTCTGTCACGGGTGCCGGAGGTAGCCTGAATGGGCATTCCCTTACCTTGCAAGAGGGTGCCTCTCTCATCCTTACCGGTGCCGTGCTGAGTCGCGAAACCATTGATGCAAATGGGGATGGCGAACTTTCTCTTATCGTTATCCCCACAGGCGATGGCAAGACCTACACCCTCCTCACCGGGATTTCCTCCCTGCTGGATAAGAATGGCGACACCCTGGCTGCCGGTTCTTATTCCGTTAACGACTATTTCGATAAAACCGCCCCCGGCTCCGGTTTCTGGGCAGATGCTACCCTCGTGTATACTGCAGATGGCACGCTACAGATTGTGCGGCATGAAGAAAACGTGCAGGAGACGCTAACTTTCTCCACCCGCCAGACGAGCAACCTGGAGTACAACTACTATGAGGGAATCAGTTTTAAGGATATTGTTTATTCCACCACCTCCTCCTCTGCCTATGGCGGTGCGATATATGGGGGGCGTAACAGCTCTATCACGCTGAGCAACAACGGCAGCGTGTTCTTCAGCGGGAATAGGGCTTCCGGCTCAGACGATGCCTATGGCGGCGCGATTGATGGGTGGAGTAACAGCTCTATCACGCTGAGCAACAACGGGAGCGTGACGTTCAGCGGGAATACGGCTTCTTCCGGCTCATCATCCGCCGAAGGCGGCGCGATTTTTGGGTGGAGTAACAGCTCTATCACGCTGAGCAACAATGGAAGCGTGACGTTCAGCGGGAATACGGCTTCCGGCTCCTCTGCCCGTGGCGGCGCGATTAAAGGCTACGGCATCACCACTCTGAGCAACAACGGGAGCGTGGCGTTCAGCGGGAATACGGCTTCTTCCGGCTCATACGATGCCTATGGCGGCGCGATTTATGGGGGACCCATCACGCTGAGCAACAATGGAAGCGTGACGTTCAGCGGGAATACGGCTTCCGGCTCAGACGATGCCCGTGGCGGCGCGATTAATGGGGGAACCATCACGCTGAGCAACAACGGGAGCGTGACGTTCAGCGGGAATACGGCTTCTTCCGGCTCATCATCCGCCGAAGGCGGCGCGATTAATGGGGGAACCATTACCCTGAGCAACAACGGGAGCGTGACGTTCATCGGAAATACGGCTTCCGGTTCACGCTATTCCGAAGGCGGCGCGATTAGTGTGGGCCTCGGTTCTCCCCTGAAAATCAACAACAATGGTGAAACCATTTTTCGGGGGAATTATGCGCATTCAACCGCTTATGGCACCGAAGGCGGCGCGATTTATAAGCAACATGGGATTTTCTCCATACAGAATAATGCCTCCGTCGTTTTTGAAAAGAACTACGCCTTGGGGAAGGAAACACTGCGCCTGCAAAGTATCTATGCGTACGACTTGTATGATGCCGGCGAGGAAATGCTCGTCAACTTCTCAGCACCAAAGGGCGGCAAGATTGAGTTCCGGGATAGTATATACATAGTCGTGGATAACAATTTTGCCTCTGCCTTTCATCTGAACAATTGGTATGTGGATGATGCGGGGGAGCGGGAGGCTCAGACGGGTGACATCATCTTCACCGGCGAGGATGCCACGGCAGAGAATCTGAAGGCGATTCTGACGGAGCACGGTATCCATCGCGAAGCGACGGCAGATGAAATCCGGCTTTCCAAAACCTCTAAGGTTATAGGAACCATGCAGCTGCATGATGGGCGGCTCATCGTCCGCGATGGGGCGATTATATATGCAGATGGTATCACGGTGCACGGCTCTGCCAGCGGGGAAAGCACCCCAACCCTGTGGCTGGATAATGGTGAGTTAAATTATTCGAATTTCTCTACTAGGAAAAATGCCGTTACGATATCCGGTGGCAGTGCGCTGCGTCTCAGCGGGCAGAACACGGCGAGGTACAGCACGCTGACCTTGTCGGCCGGCAGCACCTTTATCATCGATGTTGCCGCCGCGCACGCCACCACCGCCGCACTGACGCTGAATAGCAGCACCTTGTCTCTGGGGGGAACCATTACCCTGCAGTTGAATGCGGCTGAGGGGCTGAACACCGCCGGCCGCTACATGCTGCTCAGCGGGGTGAGTGCGCCGACCGACTGGGTAAGCAATATTACCGTGAGCGGCGGGGTATGGACCATCGATGACCTCAGTTGGGTGAATAACATACTCTACCTCAACTTTCCCACCCTCACGGAAGCAACATGGAATAACCAATCGGGCGACCGCCTGTGGAATGTGAACAGCTCCGTCAACTGGGAGCAGCATGACATCGACTATGCATACAAGGATGGCATCGGTGTCATCTTCGGCGATGAAGGCGCCGGCAAAGTGACGCTGGTGGGTACGCTCACTCCTGCCTCCGTGATGGTGAACAGCACAGGGAACTACAGCTTCGAGGGCAGCGGCAGCCTGAGCGGTGGCATGACTCTCACCAAGCAGGGCAGCGGTACGCTCAGCATCTCGACGGCCAACAGCTATACCGGCGGCACCATGATAGAGGCGGGTACCGTGGTGGCTAAGCATGCCGCAGCTCTGGGTACGGGGACGGTAACACTGGCCGGCGGCACGCTGGAAATCGCGGTGACGGGTGTTGGCAACACCATCGCCAACACAGGTACAAGCACCCTGAAAGTTGCCAACGGCAGAACTCACGGACTTACCGGTACCATAGCCAACAGCGGTGAGTTGACGTTCAGCGGTGTTTTTCAGACTTCCGGCTTAGGATCCCTCAGCACACGAGCGGCGGCTACGTATGAGAATGCCGCCGGAGTCGTCGTCAGTACGGGCGGGTTCAGTAAATCTGCCATTCAGGGTATTCAGCTCACAAGCGGGAGCGGTTCGACGGTGAACAGTCTGGCCACGATTTGGCATGGTACGGATAAGTTGACCTTGGGCTCTGATGGCTGGGCAACGATGGGCGGCGAGGTGAGCTACGGCAGCTACTACATTGGTACAGGGCACGAGGTGGCGCTGGATGCTATCATCGCCGCCGCTGCAGATAAGGAAATCAGTAAAACTGATATCTCGCTTTCCGGCGGCAAACTGACGGCCAATCGGGCGCTGACCGGTACACTGAGCATCAGCGGTACCAGTGCGCTGCACGGCGTGGATTTCAACTTGGGCAACGCACCGCTGCAGAACAACGGCGACTTGACGCTGACCGGCAGCTTCGAT
>JAGBDZ010000139.1 GCA_017937215.1 Akkermansia sp.
ACGGCCGCCGCTTTCGTTTCCTGCCAGCAGCAGCAGCAGCAGCAGGTGACCCCCGAGCCGGTTGCTCCCGCTCCCGTGGTGACTCCCGTTAAGAAGTAAGTGATTCCGGAAAGGGATATCCCTTTCATTTCACTTCGTTTCCTTATCCTGCACCCGTCCGAATGGTCGGGTGTAGATTTTTTTCTGCACTTCCACCGTCTATTTTTTATACTTTAGGCTTGATTTATCAAAGAATGGTGCTATATTGTTTTTAGCCCGCCAAGCTATCCTTGCCTGGCCGGGTGCATCAAACAACATCAAAACTAGTAAGATAATTATGAAGAAGATCGCTATCCTCGCTCTTACGGCCGCCGCTTTCGTTTCCTGCCAGCAGCAGCAGCAGCAGCAGGTGACCCCCGAGCCGGTTGCTCCCGCTCCCGTGGTGACTCCCGTTAAGAAGTAAGTGATTCCGGAAAGTTTATCTTTCCCTATTACTCAAACAAAAAGCGCGTCCGGCATGCCCGGATGCGCTTTTTGCATTCTGCGCGGGTAGCCACGGGGTGCCGCAATATAGGCTTGCCAGTCGCGCGCGTGTGAGGTAAGGTAGTGGGCATGCAGACAAACCTCATCATATCGCTGGAGGAGTTTCCGGAGGAAGGGCGCTACCTTAGCGGCGAGCTGGATGCCGCGGTATTCGGAATCGACAGTGCAGCGCTGCGCAGCACCGGGCCGCTGAGCTATGAGCTGGAGGTGCAGCTTTTTGAGACCGAGCTCATGGTGCGCGGCAGCATCAGCGCGCCGTTTGATCTGCGCTGCGACCGCTGCCTGGCGCAGTTCCCTTACACCGTGGAGCTGGATGAGCTCACTTTCTCATACGACGTGAAGGGGAAACTGGCGCTGGATATCACAGAAGATTTGCGTGAAGAGGTGGTTTTGGCCCTGCCCAGCTACCCGAAATGTGAAATTTCAGGGCTTGAATGTGAAATAAATGACACTTTTGGTGATTTTAGACTGGACAAAGACCCCCAATCGGGTGTAGACTCTGCCACCCCGAGTGGCGAAAGCGTGTGGGATGCTCTGGATCAGTTTCCGAAGGCATAAGCGCCGAAGCTCCACTCAATGTATCACAGAACCTCTTAAACCAGATATAGAACTATGGCAGCTCCGAAACGCAGAACGTCCAAGATGAAGCAGCGCTCCCGCCTGGCCGCCCAGGCCTGGAAGGCTCCCAAGCTCGGCAAGTGCCCGAAGTGTGGCGCAGCCGTCCCCGGTCACACCGCTTGCCCGCAGTGCGGCACCTACAAGACCCAGAGCGGCGCTGAGGTGGTGGTGAAGCTCGTGGACTAATATTCCGCAAGCTGAACACAGCAAATATTTTTCCAGCAATGGCCCATGCTTGTAAAAGTATGGGCTGTTTTTGTGTTGACATGGAACCATTATCTGCTAGAGTAGAGTCAAGTAATTTTCCTTACAACCATTTTCCCCACACATGAAGCTCGCACTCGATGCCATGGGCGGCGATAACGCGCCGCAGATTAATGTAGATGGTGCCAAACTGGCCCTGGAACAAATCCCCGAACTGGAAAAAATCTATATGGTGGGCGATGGCGACACCGTGAAGGCCGCCTGCGAGGCCGCCGGCATTGCCAACCACCCGAAGATTGAGTTTGTGCACGCCCCGGAGGTGGTGACCATGGAGGAGAGCGGCATCATGGCCGTGCGCCAGAAGAAAAAATCCTCCATGAGCATTGCAGTGGACCTGGTGAAGAGCGGCGTGGCCGATGCGGTGCTTTCCGCCGGCAACACCGGTGCCGCCGTGGCCGCCAGCACCATCAAGCTGCGCCTGCTGCCCGGTGTGGAGCGCGCCGGCATCATCTCTCCCCTGCCCGCCGCGCACGGCAATGTGCTGGTGAGCGACACCGGTGCTAACCCAGACGCCAAGCCCAGCCACATGGTGGGCTACGCCGTGATGGCCGCGCTCATGTCGCGCTATGTATACAACCGCCCGCAGCCCAAGGTGGGCGTGATGAGCAACGGCACCGAGGACTGCAAGGGCAGCGAAACCTCGCTGAAGACCTATGCCCTGCTCAACGAGCTGAACAAGCGCGGGCTGCTTCCCTTCGAATTCGTGGGCAACACCGAAGGGCACGACCTCTTTGAACACGGGCTGGACGTAGCGGTGACCGATGGTTTCACCGGCAACATCCTGCTCAAGTGCGTGGAAAGCACCGCCAAGTTCTTCTCGCACACCATGAAAACCGCCATCAAGAGCAGCGTGATGGCCATGATCGGCGCCATCGGCATGAGCAGCGTGTTCAAGACCCTGCGCAAGCGCATGAGCGCCGATGCCGTGGGCGGCAGCCCCCTCATCGGCGTGAACGGCCTTTCCATCATTGCCCACGGCTCCGCCACCGGCGTGGCCATTCTGAACGCCATCCGCATGGCCTGCGAACTGCACGCCAACAACGTGAACAAGCAGATTGTGGAATACATGGGCAGCATCAACGAGGCGCTCAAGGAAATCGACTCCGCCGAGTAAAGAAACTTCTCCCATCCTGCAGCCCCCCCCGGAGATCCCCCTCCGGGGGATTTTTTGTAACAACCTAACTCAATAATGTAAGAACTTTCCTCATTTTTATTGATGAGGCAATTAAAGATTGATGTGTTATCCGCATTGGTGGTGACGGACAAATGGGAATCTTTGTCGATTAGTTTGCGAGCGACAGCGAGCGTCTATTTGAGCCCGCGGAGCGGGCGGCATATCCATAGCGAGGCGGTGGAGCCGCGCAGCGGCGGAACCCCTCGTAAACGAAAAGAACAATCAGAGCCCCGACGTCAGGAGAGGGCGGCA
>JAGBDZ010000140.1 GCA_017937215.1 Akkermansia sp.
CCTCGCGAACCTCTTCGGGGGTGATGCTCACTTCCTTGGGCAGGCCGTCCATCAGGTGGCGGCCCTTGATGGCCATGGGGGCTTCACCCTCATAGGGGGAGGCCGAACCGATGCCGATCTTGATCTCTTCGGCGGTGCGTTCGCCGATCAGCAGGTTGAACTTGCGCTTTACATACTGGATGATGGAAGCGTCAAATTCGTCGCCGCCCACGCGCACCGAACGGGAGGCAACGATGCCGCCCAGGGATACCACGGCAACCTCGCTGGTGCCGCCGCCGATATCCACCACCATGCTGCCGCTGGCGTCGTTGACAGGCAAACCTGCGCCGATGGCGGCTGCCATGGGTTCTTCCACAATGGCAACCTGGCGTGCGCCGGCCTGGGTGGCGGCTTCCTTAACGGCGCGGCGTTCCACGGCGGTCACGCCCGAGGGGATGCAGATGACCACGCGGGGTTTGGAAAAGAAGGTGCTTTTTACCGCACGCTTGAAAAAGATCTTCAGCATGCTGGCGGCGATGTCAAAATCGGCGATAACGCCATCCTTGAGGGGGCGGATGGCCGAGATGGAGCCGGGGGTGCGGCCAATAACTTCCTTGGCCTCCTGGCCAACAAACTTTACGGTATCGGTACGCATATCCACCGCAACCACCGAGGGCTCGCGGATGATGATGCCCTTGCCCTTCATGTAGATGAGGGTGTTGGCAGTGCCAAGGTCAATGCCGATGTCTTTGCCTCCAAAACCAAACATATCTATCGTTCCTCTCTTTTTTTAGAAAGTTGCTTTTTGCATTTTTAGGGGAAACCGTTTTGGTTTTTCCCTATCCAATTTATTATACCCGTTGTTGTGTCATTTCTCAATGATATTTGAGAAAATTCACAGTTTGTTCGTCAGTCCTGGGCCGAAAACTTTTTCAGCTCGCGGTAAAGGCGGCCAACAGGCAGGCCCATTACGGTAAAGTAGTCGCCATCCAGGCGTTCCACCAGGATGGAGCCGTTGCCCTGGATGCCATAAGCACCGGCCTTGTCGGCGGGTTCTCCGGTGCCCACATACCATTCGATCAGTTCTTCCTCCAGGTCATAAAACTTGACCCCGGTGGCGGAAACAAAGCATTCTTCCCGGTCATCCTGCACCAGGGCCACGCCGGTGTAGACATGGTGCTCTTTGCCCGAAAGCTTGTGCAGCATGGCGGCGGCGTCATCCTCGCTTTTGGGTTTGCCCAAAATTTCGCCGTCCACGGCAACCACCGTGTCGCAGCCGATAACAATGTCGCCGGGGTGGCGCTTGGCCACAGCCTGGGCCTTTTTCAGGGCCAGGGTCTGAACCATTTCGTCGGCGGGAGTGCCGGGTTCCACCTTTTCTTCTTCGGTGGGTACATCAACGGTAAAGCTGGTGGTGATAAAGCCCATCAACACCTTGCGGCGGGGGGGCTGGGAAGCCAAAATAAGTGCCATGATATGATCTGCCTTTCGTTAAATAATCAAAGTTTGCCGGTGGAGCCAAAGCCGCCTGCGCCCCGGCCGGTGTCGGAAAGTTCTTCGCATTCCTGCACCTGGGGCAGCGCAACGGGCATCAGCACAAGCTGGGCCACACGCTCTTCGGGCTGGATGGTGTAATCTTTGGAGGAGTGGTTGTGCAGGCCCACCATCACCTCGCCGCGGTAGTCGCTGTCCACAACACCAACGCAGTTGGCGGGGGCCACGCCGTGCTTTACGGCAATGCCGCTGCGGGCAAAGATAAAGGCGGCCAGTTCGGGGCTGCCCACGTCGATGGCAATGCCGGTGGGCAGTGCCGGCACAATCGTCGACTCCACCGTCAGCGCATACATCGGAAGCCATCCGCTGAGAGGGCTGCGCGTCACGCTGCTCAACACCCGCGGGAAGGTGCTCTTCGACAACGGCAGCCGCCACTACGCCACACTGCCCAGCCACCTGGAGCGACCCGAGATAAAGATGGCGCTGCTCACCGGAGAGGGCTACGAGATAAACCGACACTCAAGCACCACGAACGAAAACTACTTCTATGCCGCCACATATCTGCCGCGGCAGGAGCTGATAG
>JAGBDZ010000141.1 GCA_017937215.1 Akkermansia sp.
CTGGGTAAAACGAAGAACATATCAGAACCCCGAACGAAGTGAGCGGGTGGCAGAAATCGTTGCTTCACAATAAGCTGCGGCCTCCCTGCCACCCCTCCACGTTGGTCGGGGTTCCGGTTATTTTTTATTCCAAACCCAGAATTCGGGGCTTCGCGTCTCGCGTTGCTCGCTTGCTACGCCCTCGCAGGCCGCCGCTAACGCGGCTCCACTCTGGGCTATGGTTATACCGCCCTCCGGGCTCAAAATTCCGCTACGCTGACGCTCCGCAAACTACTCTACAATTTCCAATTTATCGAACTCCTGAATCAAACTTTGGGACACATGTGCGGAATTACCCAAAAGCAGACTTGCCAGCCACGGAATCGTCTGCTAGCATAAGGAGCGTGATTCAGTACCGCGCCCTGCTCTGCTTATCAACCTTCAGCCTCGTGCTTTCCGCATGTGGCGGCCATGGGTGGCATTCATCCACCGAGCTGGACCGGGCCATCAGGTCTGCCGACCCGGCCGCCGTGCAGCAAATTCTGGAGCGGGGAGCCAACCCCAACATTGCATCCCAAATCGGCGAAACACCCCTGGGGCTGCTGATTCAGCAATACTCCCGCAGCGATGCCTACCGCCGCCAGAGCATCGAAATGGCAGCCACCACCATGCTGAAGAACGGTGCCGACCCGAATGGGCTGCACCACGGATTCACCCCATTGCAGATAGCCACCGGCCAGGGAAGCGAGCTCATCGTCTCTCGCCTGATAACCTTCGGGGCCGACCCGAATCTGGAAACAAAAGCCGGACTTGCACCGCTCTGGCAGGCTGCCTATGACAACAACCACCGCATCGGCCTCATCCTGCTGAAGGCCGGCGCCAACCCGAATGCACCCAACGCACAGGGGCAGACACCCCTGGAATACCTGCGTTCCCGGGGCTACAGCAGAACCCGCCTCATGCTGCACCTGAAACATTACGGCGGCCACTAACCCATTGCCATGCATTACGACACCACAAACCTGCGCCGGCAAGACCGCGCCCTGACGGAACCCGAAGCCTGCCGCATTCTTCAGGAGGGCGAATACGGTATACTCTCCCTGCAAGCGCCGGAGGGTGGCGGCTACGGTGTACCGATGAATTATGCCTGGGACGGCGCTGATTTCCTCTACCTGCACTGCGCCGGGGAGGGTTTCAAGCTGCGTTGTCTGCAAGCTCAGCCGAAAGCGGGGTTCGTGGTCATCAGGAGCCACAGCACCCTGCCCGAAAAGTTTTCAACCGCCTACGAAAGCGTCATGCTGCAAGGCACCTGCGGCATCGTGACCGATGAAGCAGAAAAACGAAAGGCCTTGCAACTGCTTATTCAGCAGCTCACCCCCGGCGAAACAGCGCGGGGCGATGCCTACATCGACCGCGCCCTGGCAGCCACCACGGTGCTGCGTTTCCGCATCAATTCCTTCTGCGGCAAGGCACACCGGAATCACACCGGCTCACCGGCGTAAGTAATGCGGCCGCCCTCGGCACCGGAGCCGGGGCCGAGCTCCACCAGATAATCAGCCCGGGAGAGAATGCCCTGGTTGTGCTCAATGCACAGAATGGTATGGCCGGCGGCGCGCAGTCGGTAGATGGCCCGCAACAGCATATCCAGCTCACCGAAATGCAGGCCTGTGCTCGGTTCATCCAGCACCAGCAGCAGGTGCTCCCCCGGGCGGCTGCCGCGCTTCGGCGCCGCTTTTGCCAGGTAGGTGGCCAGCTTTACTCGCTGGGATTCACCACCGGAAAGCGTGGTCACAGGGCGGTCCAGCGGCAGGTAGCCCAGCCCCAGTTCCTGCAACGCTTTCAGGATGGCTGCAGCCTGGGGTACCGGGGCAAAGAACTCCACCGCCTCATCCACTGTCTGGGCCAGTGCCTGGGCAATCGACTTACCCCGCCAGGTGACCTCCAGCGTCTCGCGGTTGTAGCGGGCGCCGTGGCATGCATCGCACTCGGTATACAAATCAGCCAGGAAGTTCATATCCACCTGCAGACGCCCTGTGCCACCGCAGCGTTCGCAGCGGCCGCCCCGCGTATTCAGCGAAAAACGGGCAGCCGTGTACCCGCGCTGGCGCGAAAGCGGCAACGCAGCATAAAGCGGGCGCAGCGCATCCAGCAGGCCGGAGGCCGTGGCCGGAGTAGAGCGAGGCGAGCTGCCCAGCGGGCTCTGGTCCACCAGCACCGCGCGGGAAATCTCCTCGCCGCCCGCCACCTGCCCTGCTTTCAGCGCCGGCAGCAGGCACTCGTGCACCAGTGTGCTCTTGCCCGAGCCGCCGGGACCGGAAAGACAGGTAAATGCCCCCAGTGGAATGCGGAGCTCCACATCCTGCAAGTTGCGCGCATTGGCATGGGACAGCGTGAGCCAGTGGCAGGCAGAAAGGTTGCGAGGCTCCACCGCCGGCAGGGCTCGGCGACCACTCAGCCAGGCACCGGTGGGAGAATCGGTATTCTCCAGAAAATCATCATAGGAGCCTTCCGCCATCACCTCGCCACCGGCGGGGCCGCTGCCGGGGCCCATCTCCACCAGCCAGTCACATTCCTGCAAGAGCTGCGGGTCATGCTCCACTACCAGAATGGTATTTCCCTTGTCCCGCAGACGCTTGAGCGCAGCGATGAGCCTTTCCGTCTCGCGCGGGTGCAGGCCGATGGTGGGTTCGTCCAGAATGTAGAGCACACCGGAAAGGCCGCCACCAATCTGTCCGGCAAGGCGGGCACGCTGCAGCTCACCACCGGAAAGCGTGTTGGCGGCGCGGGAGAGGGTCAGGTAGCCCAGCCCCAGTTCCAACAGGCAATCAAGCCGCTGTTTCAAGCTGCCCAAGGCAGGTTGCAGCGCCTCGCGGTAGGCAGGGGGAACCACCAGCGCATCCAGCAGGGTGCGGTTTTCCTGCACCGACAGCTCACAGAAAGCACCCAGGCTCAGTTCACGCCCGGCAAAATCCAGTGTCACCGCCAGCGCCGTGGGGTTCAGACGCATCCCTTTGCATGCGGGGCATATTTTTACCTCGCCCTTGGCCGCATCCACCGTGCCGAGGCCATTGCATTCCGGACAGGCTCCGTGGGGGGAGAAATGCGAAAAGAACCCCGGAGTCAGGTCCGGCAAGGTGAAGCCGGTCTCAGCATTGCGATAGCGGGTGTGAAAATGCAGCAGCTCAGCTTCGCCACCACGCGCTTGCACCAGCGCTCGCAATTCATCCGGCCAGAGCCGCAACGCTGCCTGCACCGAGTCCGCCACGCGGGAATCCACCCCTTCGCGGATGACGATGCGGTCCACCACCAGTTCGCAGACCTGGCCGGGTGCGGGCGGGCGGCTCTCCAGCTCATCTAGCTCGCAGATTTCGCCCGCCACGCGCACGCGCAGGTAGCCCTGCTTGCGCAGCATCAGAATATCGCTCTCCGGGTTCTGGCCGAAAGCCGTCGAAAGTGGAGCCAGCAGCGTGAGCCGCGTGTTCTCCGGCAGGGCCAGCAGGGTCGCGCAGATTTCCTCCGGGCTCAGGCGGGTAAGGCGTTCCCCGGTCACCGGGTCGTGCGGCACACCGATGGCGGCATACAGAATGCGCAGGTAATCCAGAGTCTCGGTAAGCGAGCCCAGCACCGTGCGGGACTGACCGCCGGGCAGATGCTGCTCCAGGCAGAGCGCAGGCGGCAGCCCCTCGATGCTTTCGACATGCGGTTTCTCCGGGCGCGCCAGCAAACGCCGCGCCCCGGCCGACAAGCAATCCAGAAAGCGCCGGCGGGATTCTGCAAAAAGAGTATCATAAGCCAGCGTGCTTTTACCCGAGCCGCTCGGGCCCATCAGCGCAATGAGCTTGCCCCCCGGCAAGCTCAGATTAATATGCCGCAGGGTATTCTGACTGGCACCTGTGATGCGGATATCCATACGGCGCGTCTCCGGAAATTAAATCAGAACCGGCTCTGGTCATCGAAATGGCCACCCGGGTCCACCACCACATCTGCCGCCTTGCATACTCCCTCGTACGCGCCTCCGCGGTAGACATGCAGCGTGCCCTTGCACTGCAGACGGCCCTTCAGGCGGCCATACAACTCGGCTTCCTCCGCGGCAGCGCCCACGCTCAGCTCCACCTCGGCCCCCTTATCCACCACCAGCTTGCCAGCGCTCACCGAACCATCCAGCACCATGGAGGTATTCAGGCTCAGCGTGCCTGTGCAGCGGAACGAACCGGACACCCGGCCATCCACCGCCATATCACGGCACACCACCGACAAATTCGAAAGCACGGTGCCGGCCGGCACATGCACATTGCCCAGCGTGCGCACCGTGAGGCGCCGCGAACCGGGGCGGATTTCCACATCCGCCATGTTGAGGTGGGCGTGGCAGTGAATGCAATTGGCCGAAAGCGCGGCCGAAGGCACCTGGCAGGGCTGGCCGCATTCGTAGCAGACGACATCGCGCATCGGCACTTGCACGCGGGCGGCATCTGCATGAAACGAGGTGAGCGCGGCTCGGCGGTCGCGCTCACCTTCGGGTAACAAGCCGGAGACAGTCGGAACAATCAGGGGTTCTGTTCTGAACTCCGGCATGGTATTCAAGCTACTGGGGCTTAGCCAAGCAGGTTGGCGTCAGCGCTGCGGGTAGCGCGGGCGGCAGCCTTCTTGGGAGCAGGAGCAGCCGGAGCAGGCACCACGGCGGGATTCCCCACGCGGCAGTGGCCCACAAACACAGCGCCTTCCTCAATGGAAATCTTGGCGGCAGTCACATCGCCCACCAGCTCGGCAGTAGAGGCCAGCACCACGCGGTCGGTCACCACGATATCGCCCACAACCTTGCCGTGAATGATGGCGCTCTGCGTGCGCACAGCCACCTTGTTCTTCTCACCGGCCTGGATGCTGGCGTTGGCGCCCACGGTCAGCTCACCATCGGAAGTGATTTCACCTTCCACAGAGCCGTCCACCAGCAGGTCATCAGTGAAACGCAGGGTACCCACCACAGATACGTCGTAATTCAGCACATTGCGGGTCGTGGCAGGGGCCATGGGAGAAGGTCCACCCATTTCAAAGGGAGAAGCCGCAGTCTCTTCTGCACCAAAATAACCTGCATCTACAGGCATGGGAGCAGCAGGCTGAGGAGTCGGAGTTGCCCACTCGGCGGGCACATCGTTCTCGGCAAAGGGAGAACCGGATACGGGGGAACCATCGGGCTTTTTGGGATACTTAAACATAAACTTTTCTCTGTAAGGTATTTAAAGAAAACTATACACGCCGGGCTCGGCACTGGCTATATGGTACATTTTTACCGCCCTTTTGTCGATATGAAAATTTGTCAGATGCGGATTTTTTTACACCTCTGCCGTGTAGATGGAAGCAATCCCCATACAAAGCGGCAGGACGGAGGGATTTCTGTACCCACAGCTGAGCATCAGCTGCCGGAAAGCCTCGCCGCGGGGGAAAGCCTCGATACTGTCGCCCAGGTAGTCATAGGCGCCGCTGTTTCCGGTAAGCCAGCCAGCAATACGGGGCAGGACATGGTGCAGATACAGGCGGTAAGGCGCCGCGAAAAT
The DNA here is from genome assembly GCA_017937215.1 of Akkermansia sp. Lineage (GTDB taxonomy): Bacteria > Verrucomicrobiota > Verrucomicrobiia > Verrucomicrobiales > Akkermansiaceae > Akkermansia. Next base: position 5,529 of record JAGBDZ010000141.1, read on the forward strand.
ATTCTCCGGCATACTGAAATCCAGCACCAGCAGATGCCCGCCCGGTTTCAGCACCCGGCGGAACTCGCGCAGCGCCTTGCCATAGTCGGCCATGTTGCGCAAGCCGAACGCCACCGTGGCGGCCTCGAACGAAGCGTCCTCCAGCGGCAGGTTCATAGCATCAGCCTCCAGCACCCGGGTTAATCCACGGCGCACCGCCACATCCAGCATGGGACGGCAGAAATCCGTGCCCAGCACGTCAATTTCCGGCAGGGCTCGCTTGATAGCCAGGGCCAGGTCGCCCGTGCCGGTGGCAATATCCAGCAGGTTGGCGGGTTTCCACTCGGCCACCATCTGCACCACGCGGGCGCGCCACATAATATCTGTCCCCATGGACAGAATGTGGTTGGCAGTCACGTAGCGCTCCGCTATGGAAGAAAACGCCGCGTGGACGTATGCAGGATCCGGCATGGCTTACTTGATGTGGGCCAGCAGCGCATCACCGAAAGCGGTGGTGCTCACCGCCGTGCTGCCGGGAATCATCTCGGCCAGGTCGGCAGTCACCGTCTTATCTGCAATAGCGCCTTCGATAGCAGCCACGATGCGGTCGGCAGCCTCGGTCCAGCCCATGTAGCGCAACATCATTTCGGCAGACAGCAGGAAAGAACAGGGATTCACCTTGTCCAGCCCGGCCAGTTTGGGAGCGGTGCCATGCGTGGCTTCGAACACCGCATGACCGGTGCGGTAGTTGATATTCGCACCGGGGGCAATGCCGATACCGCCCACCTGGGCAGCCAGCGCATCGGAGCAGTAGTCGCCATTCAGGTTCAGCGTGGCCACCACGGAGTGCTCCTGCGGGTGAATGAGGATTTCCTGCAGGAAGGCATCGCAGATGCAGTCCTTGATGATGATGCCATTGGGCAGCTTGCACCACGGGCCGTCGCCAATGAGCTCGGCGCCGAACTCGCGGCGGGCCAGGTCGTAGCCCCAGTCGCGGAAGCCGCCTTCTGTGAACTTCATGATGTTGCCCTTGTGCACCAGGGTCACAAAGGGGCGATTCTCGGCAATGGCATACTGAATAGCGGAACGCACCAGACGCTCCGTGCCTTCCCTGGAAACAGGCTTAATGCCGAATCCGCTGGTCTGCGGGAAACGCACCTTGTTGGCGCGCTGCGGGAACTCCGTGGAAAGCCAGTCAAAGAACCGCTCCGCCTCGGCCGAGCCGCTCTCAAACTCGATACCGGCATAAATATCCTCCGTATTCTCGCGGAAAATGACCATATCCACCTTTTCCGGGGCCTTCACCGGGGTCTCGATACCCTTGAAATAACGCACGGGGCGCACGCAGCAGTACAAATCGAGACCCTGGCGCAGCGCCACATTGAGCGAACGGATACCCTTGCCCACCGGAGTGGTCAGCGGCCCCTTGATACCCACCAGCAGCGTGCGGAAAGCCTCCATGGTCTCATTCGGCAGCCAGCTGCCCACCGTGTCAAAGGCTTTCTGTCCGGCCAGCACTTCCTTCCACACCAGGGCGCGGGTATCGCCGTAGGCGGCCTTCACGGCGCCGTCAATCACGCGCTGGGCGGCGCGCCAGATATCCGGGCCGGAGCCATCGCCGATAATGTGGGGAATAATGGGAAAATCGGGCACATTGAGGCCCTGGCCGGTCATAGTGATAGGTGTACCTTCGCTCATATCAGTTCCGTTCAGTGTTAAGATTTACTCCTCTGCGGCAATCTCTTCCGCAGCCGGCTCCTGGGGAGCGTCAGCCTTTTCGCTGCTGGCCATGGAGCAGAACGCAAAAACAGCACCCAGCAGCAGGGGCGGCAGAATGTAGAAGAGAATGCCATCATGTTCACCGCGGGAAGCCGTGGTGCGCACTTTTATGGGAGAATGAGAGTATGAGGCCATATGCTTTGTGCGGGCATTATACCAGATTTGTTTCCAAATGCAACCCGAAAGAAATGGCAGCAAATGCTCATTTCCTTATTTTTTCTGCTCTTCTGCCTGCTGCAGCAGGCGCTGGGCGGTCTCATTTCCCGCCTCGGCCGCGTTGACCAGCCAGCCCATCATCAGCTCATCATTCTTCGGCACCCCCTTGCCGGTGGCGTAGCAGGTGCTCAGCATGAGACAGGCCTCACCATTGCCCTGCATGGCGGCATAGCGCAGGTAGCGGATACCCTCTGCCGCGCTCGCATTCCTGGCCGTGCCGTTCAGGTGCATATGCGCCAGAATCAGCTGCGCGGGCACTGAATCATCATCCGCCATGCGCTCCAGCCAGTGCAGTGCTCCACTCAGATTTCCGGCGCGAGCCTCCATCTGCACCAAGGTCTGGCAGGCATCGTCATTTCCCTCATCCACCGCAGCAGCATACCATTTGCGAGCAGTAGGCAACGAACGCTGCACGCCCAGCCCCCGCTCATAACACAAACCCATGGCAGCCATTGCCTTAGGATGCTTGTTAGCGGCTGCCTTTGAGAACCATTTGAAGGCCAGGCGCGAAGAATGCACCGCCCCCTTCTGCCCGGTAAGCAGACGGCGGCCATACTCATACTGCGCCTCGGCATCCCCCTTCACCGCCGCACGGCGGAGCTGGTAGATATTGTGGCAGCCGGTCAGCAGCAGCAACCCACACGCTATGGCAAGAAATCTCATCAGCGGAAATAATTCTGTTGCTTCTCTGAAATCGGCATCTGCAGGCGCTGCATCACCGCCAGCATATCCTCCCACAGCGCCCGGCGGGCCGAAAGCGCCTCATTGCGCAGCAGATAACTGGGATGATAGGTCACGCGCACCGGCACCCCCTGGCACTCCAGCCACTGGCCGCGCAGGGCGCTCACCCCCTGCTGGGTTCCCAGCAGCCCCTTGGCCGAACTGCCGCCCAGGCACACGATGCACTCCGGCTGAATGGCGCGTATTTCCGCCATGATGAGCGGAGAGCAGGCTGCCAGTTCCTCCGGATTGGGCGCACGGTTGGCCGTGCCCTGGTTCTCCCCCATGGAGGGGCGGAACTTGCACACATTGGAAATATACACGTCGCTGCGCTGCAGGCCCATGGCTCCCAGAATCCTGGTGAGCAGCTGCCCGGCCGGCCCCACAAAGGGTTCGCCCTGGCGCTCTTCCTCGTAGCCGGGCGCCTCGCCCACCAGCATAAGCCGCGCCCGCGGATTCCCCACAGCAAACACCATCGTCTCGCGCAGGGTACCCAGACGCTTCGCCGGCTTCCAGTCGGCCGCGCGCCGGCGCAGATAGACCAGTTTCTCCTCCACGCTCATTTCCGGTTCGGAGGGTTGCGCAGCCGGGCGAGGCTCAGGCGTTTTCCGGGCATCCAGCATCCACTGGCGCAGAATACCGCGGGCCTCATCATCCACCGCCATACGCTCACACCCGCTCTCCGCCAGATGCGTGAGGGTTGCTACGGCAAGCTGCTTGAGAGTGGGCATGCTCCCATTCTAACACAAACCCACCAGATAGCAAGGAAAAGAAACCGCTCATTTGCGCATACTGTCCGTCATTTCACTTGCGCAGCGCGCGCGGCTTGTGTTACATTAACCGTCTGATGGCTACACTCTGCATTCTGGATGGCATGGCGCTCATCTACCGCGCCTTCTACGCCTTTATCAACAACCCCATGCGCAACTCCACCGGGCTGAACACCTCAGCCATGTTCGGCTTCATCAACACCGTAGTGCACCTCATTGAGAAAGAAAAGCCCACGCACATTGTAGCCTGTCTGGACCCCAGCGGCCCCACCTTCCGGCACGAGCGATTCCCGGAATACAAGGCAAACCGCCAGGCCATGCCGCAGGAGCTGCGCGATTCCATTCCCTGGATTGTGGATATTCTGGCCGCCATGCGCATCAAGACCCTGCGCATGCCCGGCTATGAGGCCGATGACCTCATCGGCACCATCACCCGCATGAGCGATGAGGCCGGCGGCATGCACGCCTACATGGTTTCCAAGGACAAGGACCTGGGGCAGCTGCTCTCACCCACCTGTTCCTTCTGGCGCCCGGGCAAAAAGGGCAGCGATTTCGAAACCGTGGGTGTGGATGAATTCCTGGAGGAATGGGGCATCTCCGACCCTCGCCAGATTATCGACATCCTGGCCCTCATGGGCGATGCGTCTGACAATATCCCCGGGGTGCCTGGCGTGGGAGCCGTTTCGGCTAAAAAACTCATCACCCAGTTCGGCAGCATCGAGGAAATGCTGACCCGCAGCGCTGAAATCAAGGGCAAAATGCGCGAGAAAATTGAGCAGAATGCCGAGGCTGCCCGGCTTTCCTACGAGCTGGTCACTATTCGCCGCGATGTGCCCGTGGAGTTCAAGCTGGAGGATTGCAAGATTAAAGATTTCGATACCAAGGCGCTGGCAGAAATTCTCAAAAAACTGGAGTTCAAGGAACTGGCCCGCAAACTCTGCGGCACCCAGCCCAGCGATGCGGATATGGGTGAGCTCTTTGCCGCCGCAGCTCCCACCGCGGCAGAAAGTACCGAAGGCGAGGTGCAGATGGACCTCTTCGCCCTGCCCCAGCTGGCCGATATCAACACCACTCCGCACCAGTACCACCTGGTCAACACCCCGGAGGCCCGTGCCGCCCTGGCCGCACGCATGGAGCAGGCCCCCTGCTGGGCCTTCGACACCGAAACCACCGGGCTCGACCCGCTCATGGACAAGCTGCTGGGCTTCTCCGTGGCCATCGATGCGCACGAGGCCTACTACATCCCCGCCGCGGAGGAAGGCTGGCTGGATTGCTTCGCTCCCGCCTTTGCCGGCGGTGCCGAGAAAATCGGGCTGAATGCCAAATTTGATATCCAGGTACTGCACCAGGCCGGGCTGGTAGTGAACGGCCCCTTCTTTGACTGCATGCTGGCGCACAGCGCGCTCTACCCCGAGCTGCGCCACGGCATGGATGAAATGGCCGAGGCCCTGCTGCAGTACAAGACCATTCATCTGGAAGACATTGCCGGCAAGGGCAAGGACATGAACACCGCCGCCGTGCCCGTGGAAACCATGGCCGAATACGCCGCGGAAGACGCGGATGTAACCCTGCGCCTGTACCACGTGCTGCAGCCGCAGCTGGTGGAAGCCGGGCAGGAGGAACTGATGCGCCGCATCGAATTTCCCCTCATCCCCGTGCTTGCTGGCATCGAGGAAGAAGGCATGCGCGTGGAGCCGGAGCTGCTGCAGAAGAGCTCCGATGAGCTCGGCGCGCAGATCGAAGCCATCCGCGCCCGCATCGATTCGCAGGTGGGCCGCCCCATCAACCTGAACTCCCCCAAGCAGCTCGGCGAGCTTCTCTTCGATGAAATGAAGCTGCTCGCCAAGCCCAAGAAGACCCGCACCGGCCAGTACGTGACCGATGAAGAAACCCTGCGCAAGCTGGTTCCCCTTTCCCCGCTGGTGGCGGATATCCTGGAATACCGCGAAATGAGCAAGCTGAAAGGCACCTATCTGGATGCCCTGCCCCGCTTCATCTCGCCGCGCGATGGCCGCATCCACTCCACCCTGCTGCAGATGGTCACCGCCACCGGGCGCCTGGCCTCCCAGAACCCGAACCTGCAGAACATTCCCGTGCGCTCCGAGGCCGGCAAGCTCATCCGCCGCGCCTTCGTGGCCCGCGATGCGCAGCACAGCATCCTCTCCGCCGACTATTCGCAGGTGGAGCTGCGACTCATGGCCGACCTCTCCGGCGACCCCGGCATGATGGCAGCCTTCACCTCCGGCCGCGATATCCACGCCGAAACCGCCGCCCGCATCTACGGCGTGCCGCATGAGGAAGTAACCGCCGACATGCGCCGCAAGGCCAAGACCGTGAACTTCGGTATCATCTACGGCATCTCCGCCTTCGGCCTCTCCCAGCGGCTCGACTGCCCGCGCGGCGAGGCAGCCGGGCTCATCGAAAGCTACTTTGCCCAGTTCCCCGGCGTGAAGGAATGCATGGATAAGCTCGTGGCCGAAGCCCGCGAACGCGGCTATGCCGAAACCCTCTGCGGACGCCGCCGCAAGCTGCCCGACCTGAACAGCGCCAACTTCAACCTGCGCGCCGCTGCCGAGCGCACCGCCATCAACACCCCCATCCAGGGCAGCGCGGCCGATATGATTAAAATCGCCATGGTGCGCGTAGCCGAGCTGCTGCAAGGGCGCCGCAGCCGTCTCATCATGCAGATACACGACGAACTCCTCATTGACCTGCACCAGGACGAGCACGACCTCATCCCGCAGATTACAGAGGCCATGCGCTCCGCCCTGCCCCTCCCCCACGGAGTGCCGCTGGAGGTGGAGGCCAACACCGCCCCCAACTGGCTGGAAGCCCATTGATGCCGCCATGAACGAGATGCAACAATATCGGGAAGCCGTAAGCTCCATCAAGCAGGCCATTCTGCACAGTCAGTACCGCGCCGCCAAGCTGATTACCGGCGAGCAGCTTTCGCTCTACTTCGGAATCGGGTGCTACATTTCCCACCATTCCCGCAAGGAAGCCTGGGGCACCGGTGCCATCAACCGCATCAGCGAACAATTGCGTAAGGAACTTCCGGGATTGCGCGGATTTTCTGGGCAAAACATGAGAAACATGCGCTTGTTTGCTGAGTTCTGGCAGCCGTTTCTAATTTGCTCGCCCACGGCGAGCAAATTACAATTACCTGAAAATCAAAGTTCCATAGAAATAGATGAACTTTCACATCAAAAATGGCAGCCGACGGCGGCAAAAATAAACAGAGAGGAGTTTCTATGTATCAGTTTCTCTCATCACATGGAGATTCTGCACAAAACGCGAGATTTAGACGAAATCCTCTTCTACATACAGCAAGCATTTCTGCACAAGTGGGACAAGTACGAGCTGCGCGACAAACTGAAAGCCGACTTATACCGGCGCCAGGGAGCCGCCCCCAACAATTTCCTGCAGGCTCTGCCCGTGCAGCAGGCGCTGAAAGCCGTGGGCATGTTCAAGGATGAATACCTGCTCGACTTCATCAACGTGGAGGAAATCGAGGTAGACAAGGCAGATGATGTGGATGAACGCGTGGTGGAACAAGCCATCGTGCGCAACATCAAGAAGTTCATCATGACCTTCGGGCGGGATTTCGCCTTCATCGGCAATCAGTATCATCTGGAAGTCTTCGGTGAGGAACTTTTCCCGGATTTACTGTTCTTCAACCGCGAGCTGAACTGCATGGTGGTCGTGGAATTGAAGAAAGGCGCCTTCAAACCCGGCTATATTGGCCAGTTACAAACCTACATGCGTGCGCTTGACGACAAGGTACGCAAACCTCACGAAAATCCCACCATCGGTATCCTGCTCTGCAAGAGCGCCAACAAGGCCTTTGTGGAATACGTGATACGCGACTACAACAGCCCCATGGGCGTGGCCACCTACAGAACCGCCGCCGATATGGATGCCAGAATCCGTCAATCGCTCCCCGACATGGAGGAAATGCGCCAGTTGCTCATGGAAACCCCGGACTCGGAATAATCCTCATTATTCACTATTCATTATTCACTATTCACTCATGATAACTCTCGTTGGACTTGGTTACGATATTCACCGCTTCTCTGAAACAGAGCGTCCGCTTTGGCTGGGCGGTGTGCAGGTACACCCCACCAGGGGGCTTGCAGGCCACAGCGATGCCGATGTGCTCTGCCACGCGCTGGCAGATGCGATTCTCGGCGCCATCGGCGAGCCGGACATCGGCTACTGGTTCCCCCCGGGGGATGAAGGCTGCAAGAACATATGCTCGCTGCGCATTGTGGAAAAAGCCGTTGAGCTGCTGCATGCCCAGGGTGGCCGCGTAGTGAATGTGGACTGCGCCCTTATTGCCGAAGCGCCGAAAATCATGCCCTTTGTGCCGCAGATGAAGGAGACACTGGCCCCGATTCTGGGCGTGTCACCCCGCCGCGTAGGCGTAAAAGCCACCACCAATGAAAAGCTCGGCGCCCTGGGCCGCCGCGAAGGCATTGCCGCCTTTGCCACCGTAGCCGTGCAGGTTCCCGACGAAAACTGATAAAGCCATGAACCCGGAAATTGATTTACTCGCCTTTGCCGCGGTGGAGAACCTGAAAGCCTCCGGCCTCACCGTGACCACGGCAGAGAGCTGCACAGGCGGCATGATTGCTGCAGCCCTCACCGAGGTGCCGGGCGCCTCCGCCGCCTTCCGCTACGGCTGGGTCACCTACTGCAACGAAGCCAAGGAACGCCTCCTCGGCGTGCCCGCCGAACTCATCGAAGAGCACACGGTGGTGAGTGAGCCCGTCGTCGCCGCCATGGCCACCGCCGCCATGCGCCAGAGCGGAGCCGACATAGCCGTGGCGGTCTCCGGCAATGCGGGTCCCACCGCCGCCGAGGGCGAGCCCCCCGTGGGTACCGTGTGCCTGGCCATTGCCCGCCGCGGTGCGGCCCGCCCGGTGCATACCGAAACCCTCTTCCTCCCTGGCATGAACCGCCGCCAGCTCCGCCAGCGCGTCACCGCCAAAGCACTCCAGCTCATCGCCGGCGCCGCCAGCTGACGCAGGAGAACACCTTTTCCGCGAATCATGATGAGAATTCCACCCACCTTCCGGTTCCTTATTATCGGCATGGCCCTTGCGCTCCCTGCCCTTATCTTTCAACCGGCGTCGGGTGACGAAGCGGAGCCTCAGGCGCATTGCATTGATACGCAGGATTATGGAACATGGCGTGCCGTTCTCGCTGAAATCAGGCGTTTTTATCATTCGCCGGAGCCTGTTGACACGCTCACCGTCAGGCTGACCCACGGCAAAAATCACATCCTCGAAATGGATGCAAGCCAGCCTTTCAGCGGAAGAGGCAGGCAATTTTACATACACTGCTGCAACGAAGGCTTCCTGTGGTGCGAAATCGCATCGCCTCTTCCCTACATGATTGATAACCGCGAGCAGAGCGCCTCATTCTTCCGCTCGAACAAGGTGCAGATAAGCAAATGGAGCGAACTTCAAACGATAACGGACACCTTGAAACAAGCCGGTGCTTGCTGTATCAGCATCTCTGCCGAAGAGGATTTTCGCATAGCAGAAAAAGCCGCAGGTCTGCTGGAATTGTTCAGCCTCACACCGAATCGCAAGGCACCCGCCATCTTTCTCTCATACGTCTTCATCTGCCCGGACTCACCGACTGCCCTGCCGGAGTGGATGCAGGATACGTTCCATGACTCACCCCCTTTCCGGCAAGCCATGCAGAAATTAACAGACGGCAGCATGACCGGCCGCCCATTCATCCATGAACTCATCCGCCTGGGCCATGAACACCCGCGGGCGCTCGCCCATTTCCTGCTGACCAGCAAATCCATCTACCCGGACCTCATCCGCCACAACCGAACCACGGAATAAAAAACGACGCGTTGGAACAATCAGCAGCCGCTGTTTTTTTGCATTACAGAGCACAGAATTGATTGATAAATTGATGTTTAGAAAATGCAAAACGCAGAATGCAGAATGCAAAATAATCATATAGCGTGCCGACTACCGTCGGCACGTGGTAACGAAAACACACTGAGATTCATCTCAGTGCGTTTTTTACAGGGAGCGGCGGAAG
>JAGBDZ010000142.1 GCA_017937215.1 Akkermansia sp.
ATAGCCCAGGGCGTGAGCCCTGGGTATGGTGTAGTAATAAGACCGGAACCCCGCCAGCTGGCGGGGTGGCAGATTCGCATGAGCGTTCCGTTTATGTTAAGCATTGATTATTTGCATCTCAACGCGCATCCATATCTGCCACCCACTCGCTCCGCTCGGGGTTCTGATTAATTTTTCGTCTTACCCAGGGTTCCGCTGCTGACGCAGCTCCACCCTGGGCTATTATTGTGGCGCCCCGCCGGTGGGCGGGGCTCTGAATTCCGCTCGCCTACGGCTCGCCAAATTCCAATTTATTGCGCAGAGGGGGCTTCTTCCAAAATGTTGCTGATATTTCTATTCTCTACAAAATCTTTGGGACACGTGTGGCATGTCACGCGCATTACGCGTTTACGGCTTGATTCGTTCCGGGGATGCTATATCATGGTGGAACCATCTGCAACATGACCGCGACGTACAAATACACCCTGGCTGTTTTCTGTAGTCTGGCGCTGGCCGGAGTAGCCCCGCTGCATGCGCAGGCGAATTCTGCGCAACCGGCTGCGCGTCAGCGTGTCATGGACCCGGCGGAGTATTATCTGACCGCCTATCGCCTTTGCCGTGAGTCGGAGCAGCTGGCCGCCCAGCAGAACTACAACGCCGCCATTGCCAAGGGGCAGCAGGCAGAGAAGGTGCTGGCCGGCATTGTGAAGGATTTTCCGAACTGGAAGAGCAACCTGGTTTCCACCCGCCGCCGCCTGCTGGCCGAGAATCTGGCGGGCTATCGCAAGAAATCAGCCGAGGCGCCCATTCCCACCGGTCGCCAGCCCGGGCGCCCGCTGGCCATGGAGATGGAGCTGCCCGGCAGCACCCGCCCGTATGACCCGGTCAACAGTGAGTACCGCCCGGTGGAATTGCCGGACTACGATACCACAGACAAGAAGCTTTACAATGCCCTGGCAGCTGCGCAGGAGGAGTGCCGCAAAATGGCGGTGGCCTACCGCGAGCTGAATGCCAAGTACGAGGACTCCCAGCGCCAGCTTACCTCTGCCCGCTTGGAGCAGAAGATGTACAAGGACCGCTACGAGCAGCTCCAGCAGCAGGTGATTACCGAGCGCAGCGCCGGCAATGAGGTGGTGAACTCCCTCACCCAGCAGCTCGCCGAGCTGGAGGCCAAGTACCGCGCCAGCGAGGATGCCCGCCAGAAAGCCGAAGCCCGCATCACCGAGCTGGAAACCAACCTGGCCCAGACCCAGGAGGAGCTGGCCCGCGTCACCCGCGAGCGCGATGCCCTCAAGGCCGAAAATGAGCAGCTGCGCGCCATTGTGGAGCTCAACAGCCCGGAGAAGACCAAAGCCCTGCTTGACCAGAACCTCACCCTCGACCAGCAGCTCAAGGAGGCTCTGGCCCGCATCGCAGAGCTCGAGGGCCGCGCCGCCGGTTCGGAGGACGAGCGCAGCGTGCTTCAGCAGCAGCTTGATTCCGCCCGTGGCGAGGCCGACCGCCTTCGCGATGAAATGAGCGGTATCTACGAGGAGAACATGGGCTACCGCCGCCGCGTGTCCGAACTCACCGAGCGCCTGAATAACATTGAGGCCGACCTGGACAAACGCGCTGAGCAGGGCCCGGTGGACCCCGCCCTGGCGGAGGAAAATGAACTTCTGCGCGAGGTGATTGCCAAGCAGCGCCGCAGCCTGGCCATGCAGGAGGAAGGCCGCAAGCTCCTCATCGAGACCTACAAACAGCTCAAAAACCAGGACCCCGCCACGCTGAGCGCCCTGCAGAAACTGGATGAGGAAAGCGCACTGGACCTCACGGAGGCCGAGCGCCGCGTGATGGAGGCTGCCACCAAGGGCAACAAGGGCGAGAGCGCCCAGGCCGTGCGCGAGGGCCTGCAGATGGAAGCCCTGGCGGACATGGCCTCCAAAGCCTTTACCAAGGGCCGCTATACCGCTGCCGAGCAGCTTTACCGCACCCTTTACGATGCCCAGCCCGACCACGTGGCCGGGCTGGTGAACCTGGGCACCATCCTCCTCTACCGCAACAAGTGCGAGGAATCGCTGGAGTTCTTCTCCCGCGCCACCCGCCTGGCACCGGACCTGGCTATCTCCTACTTCCTGGCCGGCGTGAGCTATTACCGCCTCGACCGCCTGGATGACGCCGCCCGCATGTTCACCCGCACCATTGAGCTTGACCCCGGCAACGCAGAGGCCTTCTTCTACCTGGCCAATATCGAGGGCGTGAGCGGGCAGTTCGACCTGGCATTGAAACACTTTGCCGCAGCGCTCAAGCTCAAGCCCGGCCTGGGGGATGCGCACTACAACATGGCCCGCCTGTATGCCGAGCTCAAGCAGATTCCCAATGCTGCCCGCGCCTACGACCGCGCCATCCAGAACGGTGCCGAGCCCGACCCCGAGTTTGAGAAATACCTGCGCAACCACCCGGACAGCACCCAGCAGCCCGGTGAGGATATTCTGCAGACGGTGAACCCGGAGGCTGAGGCCGCCGACCTCCTCAAGAAGGACCCCGAAATGGAGAAGATTATCCAGGAGCGCGATGCCGCCCGCGTCGATACCCCGGAGGTAGACCCTGTGGCGGACCCCGCCGGGGTGCAGGAGCCGGTTTCAGCCGCTGTTCCCACCAATGCTCTGCTGGATGAAGCTGCCGCCGACCCCGAGTATCTGGAAAAGCTCAAGGCTATCTACTGCGAGGTGCAGGATGCCCCCAGCGCCTCCCCCGCCGGTGCCGGGCATGAAACGGATAAAGCCCGTTTCACCACCGTGCGCGTGCGCACCGATGCCGGCGGCTATCGCCACCGCGTGAAGCTCCGCCTCAAGCGCCCCGAACCTCAGCGCATTCGCAAGCGCGGCGGTGAAATTGAGCGTTTTAAAAAGAAGTAAGCGTAGTTGAGGTTTTAAAGCTTTGCGGCGCGTCTCGTCTCGGCGTAGCCCGCAGGGCGAAGACGGAAGCGCATTCGCAAGCGCGGCGGCGAGATTGAGCGTTTTAAAAAGAAGTAAATTCCTGCAGCAGCGGTTGCAGCCAGGTGCTGATATCGATATCAAAACAGACTTTCAGCACCAGAAACACCACGCACAGCATGAACAGCGTGGCCACCACTGCGCGGATGACCTTGAAAAACACCCAGATGGCCCCCAGCACCGCCGCTGCGGTGCTGCCGGTGACCACCGCCGGGTCCCACCCGCTGAACAGCGATTGGGAAACGCTTTCCGTAGCCTGTGCCAGGAACTGAATCATGGCTGCAGACGCTCGATGCTCCAGCTGCCGTCTGCCTGGAGGGTGTACATAAAGCGGTCGTGCACGCGGCCGGGGCCACCCTGCCAGAACTCCATGTGGTGCGGCACAATGCGGTAACCGCCCCAGAAATCAGGCAGCGGCACCTTACCTTCCGCAAACTTGTGCTTGAGCTCCGCCAGCTTCATCATGAGCAGCTTGCGGGTGGAAATCACCTGGCTCTGGTGCGAAACCCACGCACCCAGCTGCGATTCGTGCGGCCGGCTCAGGAAGTATTTGAGCGTTTCGGCTCGCGAGATTTTCTCTGCCCGGCCGTACACGATAATCTGGCGCTCCAGCGTGACCCAGGGCAGCAGCATGCACATCTCCGGGTTGGCCTCAATCTCCCGCGCCTTGCGGCTGGTGTAGTTCGTGAAGAAGACGTAGCCGCGGTCATCGTAGTACTTGAGCAGCACCGTGCGCAGGCTGGGCATGCCCTGCGGCGTGGCGGTGGCAATGCTCATGGCGTTCGGCTCCGGTATGCCGGACTCGAGCGCCTGCTTGAACCAGCGGTCAAACTGTTCAAACGGCGTGGCGGCCAGGTCGCTGCGGTGCAGGGTGTCCCTCAGGTATTCTTCGCGAAAGGCGGATAAGTCCATGCCCAGACTATACCACCCCATCCCCGATTCCGCAAGCCTATTAAACGCGCGTAAATAATGCCGCACATGTTGCCCGGCAAATTGGAATTTAATGGAATGCAGATTTCAGAACGCAGAATGCAGAATAGGAAGCTCCGTAGCGGCTTCCGCCGCTCCCTGTAAAAAACGCACTGAGATGAATCTCAGTGTGTTTTCGTTACCACGTGCCGACGGTAGTCGGCACG
>JAGBDZ010000143.1 GCA_017937215.1 Akkermansia sp.
ACACTTGGTTGCCTATCTGGATAGCTACCCCAGAGTTTAGTAACTAAAACACCCCGCAAGCATTTTAGCTGATGCTTGCGGGGTGTACTATACCAAAATCTCATCATATAAGTGGTGGAGCGCGACACGCGTCAGCGTGGCGGGCGGAACCACTCGTACAACCCAAAAAGATACCGGAACCCCGACGAAGGTCGGGGTGACAGAAAGCAATGCAATATATTGATACCACGCCTTCTGCCGCCCACTCCTGACGTCGGGGCTCTGATCGTTTTTTCGTTTACGAGTGGTTTCGCTGCTGACGCAGCTCCACCACTCGCTATGGGTATGTCGCCCGTGAAACGGGCTCGGAATTCCGTTCGCCTGCGGCTCACCAACTGCCCGCCAAATTCCAATTTAGTGAGTTTTTAGAAGTTCCCAAATTTCAATTTATCGGGCAAACTTTAGGACGCATGTGTGAGATTTCAAGGAAGGAGCTAATTATTCCAACGCGTAATCATTATAAAACCTTGCACGAAAGCAAGGGAATAAAGAAGAATAAAAACAGCTGTCGGCGATTTCTCTTGCGACGGACGCGCAGCAAGGGCAGCCAGTTCAGGAGCAGAAAATCTGTTCGCGATGGTCTGATTTTGCAACGAAGAATCGGCAAAAAGCCCAACAATCGCCACTCTGCACAACAACGACTCGCCGCTCCACCGGCTACAGGCAGACTTTCCTCTGTTTCTTTTCTCACCAGGCCATAACGCAACCGATAGCAGCCGGGCCCGTCATCTTTGAAGCAGCGCAGCATATCAACCGCAACTGGTGCAGCCACCTTTTCAGACAGCAGGTTCCACAAATCGTCGTCGAGGCTGCCGGCTTGCAGCAACTTTGCCGCAGACTCCCCCAGCAACCGGCAACGCGCCATGTGACATTCCTGCCGGGATAATGCATCTCCCGCAGAAAATCCACCAAGTCGGAACGATGTGAAGTTCAGGGGGACATATACCCCCTGATGCCCACCCAGCAGGATTCGCAGTATCAGTTCGTAGTCTGCCGCACTCCGATACTGTGCCGCATCAAAGCCATTCATCCGCAACAAAATGTCGCGGCGTGTAAACATAGTCTGGTGACAGAAGGGCATCTGACAGGGGAAGACGCCCAGAGCAGCAGCTTCTGTGCAATAGAATGAGCCATCTTCCCGGACGATGGTGCGCGGAGCGTAGGAAAAGGCGGCTCCGCTGCGCTCCAGCGCAGCTGCCGAAGCTGAAACAGCTTTTGCATCATGCCAGAAATCATCACTATTCAGAAATACCACATACTTCCCACGCGCGTGGCGTATTCCTTTGTTCATCGCCTCGTAAATGCCGGAATCAGGTTCCGATATGAGACGTATGATTCCCTGCCTTTCATATTCCTGAAGCATGTCGACAGTGCCATCAGTCGATGCTCCGTCAATCACCAGATGCTCGATACAGGGATAATCCTGCTGCTGCACAGAGCGCAGACATTGATCAAAGCAACTGCCTCGCTTGTTTTTCAACAGGTTGAAGCATACCGTAACAACCGTTACCAAAGGGGGCGATGCCGTATTCATTGCTTTCAGAGACTGTTGGCAAATAAGGTGCTGATTTGTTGATTCAGACGCGTAGCCATCAGCTTGCGTCCCCGGCAGCAGGAGGCCTTGGCCGCATACCAGAAACACTGTAGTTTCAGGATGGTCTGCAACATTCGCCTCTGCATGGATGACAACGGTTCCGTCACCCTTTCCACAAAGGCAACCATGCGGGTTGCTTCTCCGGCTGGTAATTCGGGAGTTGACTCGGTCATCATTTTCTTGTTTGCATAGCGCCGCAGATGCTTCACGACTTTTGAAACCACAAGGGGGCTCCGCTTCACTTCACTCCGGCAGGCATCGGCAAACTTCAGCATCAGTTCATACACATCCCGACTGGTGGCCGTGGATGATGAAGCACCGCCGGTGTAGAAGCGTGCCGCCACCAGTGGCACCACGACACATGGCTGCTGCGCAGCATACAGCCGGCGCATCAAATCCGTATCGGCCCCTATCGGGAACTCAGCCGCAGCAAAACCTCCCATCTTCTGCAGCAGGGAACGGCTGCAATACATTGCCTGGTGGCAGTATGGCTGACGCCACAGCGCCTCCTCCATTCGTGGAGTTAATTCATACTGGCGATTGGTGTCCATGCAGAGCGCAGATGCCACAACGTACTGCACCTCCCCATTCAGAATGGGTGAGCAGCAGGCAATCGCCGCCTCCGGGCAGATTTCATCATCCGCATTGATAAACACCAGCACTTTTCCGCGTGCAAGGCCTATCGCTTTGTTCATTGCATCATAAATGCCATTATCCGGTTCGCTGATGAAGCGGGTGATACGCCCTGCATGCCGCTGGCACCACAGATAGGATACGCTCCCATCTGTCGAGGCTCCATCCACCACGAGGTGCTCCACCTTGAGCGGGGTCCTGTATATCGGCTGAACTGACGCAATGCAGCGGGGAAGCACCTCCAGAGCATTGCGGCACACGGTTACTATGGTAAGGTCGTAGGGTAATTGATGTGTCACAGGCCTCAGCATATAGCAGGCCTGCCACATATTCAAGATGATAGTTAAACTAACTATCTAATAGATAGTCTCTTACAACAAATAAACCGGTCTCTTCCTTTCGGAAGAGACCGGCTGAAATTGTTGTTCTCTGTGGGAGAAATCAGGGCTTGATCACGGAAGCAAGCACCACGGTACCGTTGAAGGGGGTGCTCACGTTGGCGGGCAGCTCCACCTGGGACAGACGGAAGGATTCCTTCATGCCCACGTTGGTGATGTCGGCGGTGATGCAGGCGGGAATGTCCTTCACGGCGCACTTCACGGGCATCTCGTGCACAATCTGGTGCACCACACCACCCATGGCGGTACCCACGGGAGTACCCACAAGATTCACCTGCACGCGGGTCTTCACCACGGTGTCGGGAGTCACGGCGCAGAAGTCAACGTGGTTCATGCTGTCGGAGAGCCAGTTGCGCTGCACGTCCTTCACCAGGGTCAGGATGGTCTGGCCGTCCAGATCCAGGTTCACCAGGATGGAGTCGGAGTCCACGGAAGCGAACAGAGCGCGCACGTCGGAAGCCTTCAGCTGCACGTTGATGTTCTCAGCCACGGCGGGACCGTACACCACGCCGGGAAGGTAACCCTGAGCACGCAGGGCGTTGAGCTTACCGGTACCGATGGCCTCGCGCTTGGTGGCCTTAAGGGAATATGTCGTCATAGTCGTTTTTCTTTCTATGTCTTGAAATTGCGTTTTGTTTGGAGTTCTTCCGACGTCGGTGCGCATTCGTCACCCGCCGGGATTGTCTCACCATGCCAGCGAAAGCAAGGTGGACGCCCAGAATACGCTTTATTTCATAAAAGTCAAGCAAAATTCATGCTGCAAGGCCAGATTTTCCTTGAAAAATGAGGAATTAGCGCCTAGTATGGAGCATATGAAACGCATTGTCCAGATAGCAGGATGCCTGGCGCTCCTACTGAGTCCCTCCTGCCAGCAATTTTCGCAGCAGGCAGTGGGGCCCATTCCGCCGCCCGCACCGGAAACACTCTGCCAGCCGATTCACCCGGCTCTCAAGGACTATTACACCCTGCCCCATCCCCTCTGAAACATAGCCATGAAAGTGTATCTTTACCTTCTGCTCGCAACCGGCGCCGCCCTGGTCTCATGCCAGCAACTTCACCCGGCCTCACAGACTCTGCCGGTGCTGGAAGCGCACCACTGATGCGCATCCGGCCAGCAGTGTCAGCACTAGTGATTTTGATTGACACGCGCTTTTAATGCGCGTAGAATCTCCGCACCATGAAGAAGCGACTCCGCAAGAAATACCGCGTTGGAGAGTTCAAGGAACTCTGCTTTGAATTTTCCTTTGACTACAAGGGCGATGTGGCAGCCCCCGAGTGCGAGCAGTTCCTGCACGCCTTTGTAGAGGAATGCATCGAGGCCAACGGTCTTGATTGCGAAGGCAACATCACCGACGACAGCTGCAACATCATTGCCAAGGCCGTAGACCCCACCCAGACCAGCGAGGCCCAGCGCCAGGCTGTGAAGAGCTGGCTGGAAGCCCGCAGCGATGTGGAGCTCAAGAGCTTCGGCGAGCTGCAGGATGCCTGGTACGCCAGCTGCTGATTGCTCCGTCTGAACCTATCCGGCCCTTGCAGACGGCCTTGTAGTCTGCAAACCATTTCCCATCACAATGAACGAGAACGCACCAGAGCAGAAAAAAGAAGTCATTTACGCCAAGGGTCTCAAGGGTGTCATTGCCACCGAGACAGGTCTGAGCGACGTACGCGGTGCGGAGGGACACCTCCTCTACTGCGGATACGAAATTGAAGACCTGGTGGACCTTTGCAGCTTTGCTGAAATCATCTACCTCCTCCTCAACAAACGTCTCCCCAATCGAGAGGAACTGGAGGGGCTGCAGCAGCGCCTGCGAAATGACCGCGAACTGCCCCAGCCAATTCTCGATTTCTTCAAAACGGCCACCAAGACGGCTCGTCCCATGAGTGCCCTGCGCACGGCGGTCTCCATGCTCGGCATGTACGACGACCGCACCAAAGACCCCAGCCAGATGAAGGAAATCGGGCTTTCCCTCATTGCCAAGCTGCCGGTCATGGCCGCGTACTACTACCGCATCTGCCAGGGACTTGACCTGCCACCCATCCGTACCGACCTGGGCGAGGCTGAGCACTTCCTGTGGCTGCTCAAAGGCACCGAACCCGACCCCGCAGAGGCACACATCCTTGACGTGGCCTACATTCTGCATGCCGACCACGGCATGAACGCCTCCACCTTCTCCGCACGTGTGACAGCATCCACACTGTCCGACATGTACTCCGCCATCACCTCCGCCATCGGTTCCCTGAAAGGGCCGCTGCACGGCGGTGCCAACGAGGCTGTCATCGAAATGCTCAAGGAAATCGGCGAAGAGGACAACGTGGAAGAATACATCAACCGCAAGCTGGCCAACAAGGAAAAGATTTTCGGCATCGGCCACCGCGTCTACCGCACGCTGGATCCCCGCGCCCCGCTTCTGCGCCGTATCGCCATCCGCCTCACCCAGACCATCGGCGAGCCGAAGTGGATCCGCATGAGCGACCGTATCGCCAAGATTATGCGAGCCCGCAAGAATCTGAACGCCAACGTGGACTTCTACTCCGCCACGGTGTATTACAGTCTGGGTATCCCGACCCGCATGTTCACCACGCTCTTTGCCATTGCCCGCTGCGCAGGCTGGGTGGCACAGATTCTGGAGCAGCTGGAGGACAACACCCTCTACCGCCCGCTGGCTGCCTACAAAGGCCCGGACGACCCGCTGCTGGTGCCCATGCTCGACATGCGCTGATAATAAAAACGTCAAGCCCCGCTTTCAGCAGAAGCGGGGCTCTTTTTTATTTATTCCACCATGTCGGTCTCAGGCATGGGGTCCGGCTCAGCATACTGCAAATGCGGGGCCAGGATAAAAGCGAGATACTGCTCATGCGTGGCATACAGCGGGAAGCGCAGCATCTGCGCCTCGGCCGATACATCCGTATGAGCCATGGCCCCCTCTGAGGCCTGCCAGCCGGGATCGTGAGCCGCCACCATTGCTTCCACATAGGCTTGCCAGGCTTCCTCTGCTTTCGCAAACAACTGCTTTGACTGTTCCTGCACAGCAGAGTAAAAGCTCATCTCCACAGCACCGGGCAGCGGCACACCGGAAACCAGCGCACTGCCTCGCTCCGTGCCGAAACACTCATTTATCTGCTCAGAACAAAGATTCAGGTACCCCAGCCAGAGCTTGCCGGCCCTACCGGCCGCCGCAGAACGAGCAGCATCGGTAATACCGGTCTCGTGCGCCAGTTCATGCACCATGAGCGGTGTTTCCGGGGCATCCACCACAGGGCTGTCCGCCCCGCCGGCAATTAAATCCACCGTACCTTCCTCTGCCTCCTCGCTGCCGTGCGCGGGAGCCGTTTGATGCTGCTCCTCGGCTTCTTCCTCATCCTCAAGCCCCCAAGGGACGGCGTATAGGAAGGAATGAAAATCCTGGCGATACTCGCGCTGCAATTCAATGCGGAAGTGGTGGGTGCATTCCTTCACCGTATCAGCATCCAGCACGCAGGCGGCCATGCCCAGCTGGGCCATAGCAAAGCGCATCTGGGCCACATACGATTTCTGGGCAGCGGCCAGCGCCATCAGCGCCGCAGCCTGAATGGCCTGTTTCTCACCTTCATCAGCCTCAGCAGACTGCTGCCAGAGATTCAGAACAGACGTAAGCTCTGCCTTCAAAGAATCCCAGAAGGCCTGTTCCTGAGGCGTGAGGCCGGTATACCCCATGCGCGCAGCTTCAATACGGCGTTTGAAGGCCTTACGTTCTGCTGCAACCGATTTCTTTTCAGCAGCGTTGCGGGCCGTCTTTTCACGGGCATCCAGATAAGCCGAAAACTCCGCCATTCGGTCATCATAAAAGCGGCTGGCTAAATCCCCCTGAGCCATGGTCGCAGGCGCCATAGCAAGCATCATCATCACAGGGAGCAGTCTTCGCATGCCCACAGTCTACCACACCACCCCACCAAGGCAAGTAAAAAGCCCGCTATCCGGCGGAATCTGTGGCATACGCGGCAGTATGCAGCACTTCGCACTTTCCCGCACGCGCGGCTTGTGATAAAGTGCGATGAAACACGTTATGGACACCCCGAAGAACTACTACATTCCTACCGTCATCGAGAAGACAGGCCAAGGCGAGCGAGCCTACGACATTTACTCCCGCCTGTTGCTCGACCGAGTCATTTTCATCGGCACGGAAATCGATGACACAGTGGCTAACTCTGTGATTGCCCAGCTGCTTTTCCTGCAGATGACCGATCCCAAAAAGGACATTCACATCTACATCAACTCCCCCGGTGGTTCCGTAACGGCAGGTCTGGCCATTTACGACACCATGCAGTTCGTCTCCTGCGATATCAACACGTACTGCATCGGCATCGCTGCCAGCATGGCCTCTGTGCTGCTGGCCGCCGGTACCAAGGGCAAGCGCTTCTGCCTGCCAAACTCGCATGTGATGATTCACCAGGTACGCGGTGGCGCCCAGGGCACTGCGGCGGATGTGGAGCGCACCATCAAGTTCATGTTCAGTCTGGACAAGCGCCTCACGGGTATCCTCTCCCAGCACACCGGCAAGGATTTCGACACCGTGAAGCAGGACCAGGACCGTGATAACTACATGACGGCCGAGGAATCCCTCGCCTACGGCCTGGTGGACCGCATTCTGGAGCACACCCCGGCGCAGAAGAAGTAACTCCTTCTCCACATGGCTAAAAAGCAAAAGATTTGCACCATCTGCGGCGGCGCAGAGAGCGATGGTCGCCCCATGCTCGATCTGGACGGCACGCACATCTGTTTCCAGTGTGTCGAGGGGATGACCTTCCACATGTTCCGCTCTGAAATGGGAGATGTGGCAGCAGACCGCATCCTCTCCATCATCAAGGGAACGCACCCGGAAATCATTCCCCAGGAAAAGACGGATGACAATCCTGTGCTGGAGGTGCAGACCCGCAACCAGGACGAGCTCCCCACGCCCGAACAGATGCACAAGATGCTGGATGCCTACGTCATCGGCCAGGAGCGGGCCAAGCGCACCCTCTGCGTCGCGGTGTATAACCACTATCTGCGTCTGCGCCAGCCCAAGACGGATGACGGCGTGGAAATTGAGAAGAGCAACATTCTCATGGCCGGCTCCACCGGCAGCGGCAAGACCCTGCTGGCCAAGACTCTGGCCCGTATTCTGGACGTCCCCTTCTGCATCGTGGATGCCACTACGCTGACGGAGGCCGGCTACGTGGGCGAGGACGTGGAGAACATCGTGCTGCGTCTTCTGCAGGCCGCCGATATGAACGTGGCCAAGGCCGAGCGCGGCATCATCTACGTGGACGAAATCGACAAGATTGGCCGCAAGACCCAGAACGTGAGCATCACCCGCGATGTTTCCGGCGAAGGCGTGCAGCAGGCTCTGCTCAAGATTGTGGAAGGTACGGAGTGCAACATTCCGCCCAAGGGAGGCCGCAAGCACCCGAATGAACAGTACATCCGCGTGAATACGGAGAATATCCTCTTCATCTGCGGTGGTGCATTCGTAGGGCTGGAGGGTATCATCCGCAAGCGCCTCGGCTCCTCTGCCATGGGCTTTGCCGCCGTGGAGGAAGACCGCGATACCAAGGAATACACCGAGGAGGAGATTCTCGCCAAGGCTATGCCGGAAGACTTCTTTATGTTCGGCATGATTCCTGAGCTCATGGGGCGTCTGCCCATCTTCACCCCGCTGACCACCCTCACCGAAGACCAGCTCATGCACCTGCTCACCGAGCCGAAGAATGCCCTGGTGAAGCAGTACACCAAGCTCATGGCCATGAACAACGCCAAGCTCATGGTAGAGGACGCCGCCCTGCGCGCCATGGCCAGACAGGCCATCGAGCGAGGAACCGGCGCCCGAGCCCTGCGCGGCATCTTCGAGAATCTCATGCTCGATGTCATGTACAAGGTACCCAGCGACAAGAGTATCGATACCGTCACCATCACCGAGGACGTGGTGCTGGGCAAGGCCGAACCGAAAATCAAGCGCCGCAAGGCCTGCAGGAAGTAATCATGCTGGTACTGGGAATCGAATCGAGTTGTGACGAGACCGCCGTGGCCCTCATTGAGGACACCGGCAGCGCGCAGCCGCAGCTGCTCAGCTCGGTCATCTCCACCCAGATCCCCCTGCACCGCATGTACGGCGGCGTGATTCCCGAGCTGGCTTCCCGCAACCACTCAGCCAACCTGCCCGCCGTGCTCCAGGAAGCATTGGAGAAAGCCGGCCGCAGCATTCAGCAGGTGGATGTATTTGCCAGCACAGCCGGTCCCGGTCTGGTGGCCGCCCTGCTGGTGGGCAACACCGCCGCCAAAGCCCTGGCCCTGGCCGCACGCAAGCCCTTTGTGGCCGTAAACCACCTGGAGGGCCACATGCTTTCTCCCTTTATCACTCACCCCGCCGGTCTGGTTCCGCACCTGAGTCTGGTGGTGAGTGGCGGGCACAGTCTGCTCATCGATGTGAAAGGGGCCGGCGACTATACTCTGCTGGGTCGTTCGCGCGACGATGCCGCCGGCGAGGCCTTCGACAAGGTGGCCAAAATGCTGGACCTGCCCTACCCCGGCGGCCCTGAGATTGACAAACTGGCTGATAAGGGCGACCCCGAGCGCTTCAGATTGCCCCGTCCCATGATGCACGAGGACCATCTGGATTTCTCTTTCTCCGGCCTCAAGACAGCGGTGCTTTATACCCTGCCTAAACTCGTCGCCAGCGGGAACCCGCACGACCTGGACGAGCAGACCATGTGCGACCTCTGCGCCGGTGTTCGCCAGGCCATCATCGACGTGCTGCTGCACAAGGCTATGAAAGCACTTCGCAAGAGCCGCCACAAGGTACTGGCCGTTTCGGGCGGTGTTTCCTGCAACAGAGGGCTGCGCACCCAGCTCAAGGAAATGTGCGAGCGCCGCCGCATCGAACTCATCCTGCCGCCGAACAGCCTCACCACCGACAACGCCGCCATGATTGCCTTTGCCGGCATGCTCCGTGCTAAATCCGGCGATTTCTCCCCTCTCGACACCCCCGTCGACCCGAACCTCAAACTCGCTGGCGTACAACTTCGTAAATAACCATGGGACTCAGGGAAAAGCTGAATGAGATTCTGCCTGCGCTCCTGCCGGAGAAAGCGGAACAGGCAATCAAGGGCAAGGAACTGATTGCCCGCGTTCGAGCCGTGCTGGGCGATGCATACTCCGACCATTCGCTGCGCTCGCAGTTCTCCTTTATTGCTCTGGATCCGGAATCCTGTCTGGCCCGTGTGGAGAACGGCCAGGGCTACTACCTCCGCAGCGATGAAGATGCACCCAGTCTGCAAAACGTCTTCGGCGGCAATGCCGGGGGCGATACCATGCTGCACCGCGCCATGGCACTGGCCGTGCGTCTGTACGACACCGCCGGGCAAGGCGTATTCGTCTACCCGGTGGATGGGGAGGAAAGCTGGGGCCACCCCGATTTAGTGGCTGTGCAATGGCCCGCCGGCGCCTGGGATGAGGAAGGCGCCTACATCATGGAAGGCGAGCAGGACGAACTCTCGTTCCGTGCCATCTGCGTGGGATTTGCGGAAGATGAAGAGAGCTGCCGCCAGGCTTTTTTCCGCGCGCTGGCCTGTGGCCAGTGGGCTCAGGAATGCGAACTTCTCCTGCTGCCCGGCGCAGCAAACGAAGACGAACTTACCGACCTGGCCGCCCGCTATGGCGTAGGCATCCGCTGTCTGGATGCCGATGAACCGGCACTTGAAGCCATGCCGCGAGCCGATGAGATTTTCCGTCTGAGTACAGATGACGCGCGCACCCTGCTGGCCAGTCTGCCGCAGACCACTCTGGCGCGTCCGCGGCACCGCGAGCTCTCCACCCGGGCTGCAGCAGCCATGCCGGATACCGCCGTAGTGCTCCAGTGGGCGCGAGGCTGCACCCAGCGAGGTCGTGTAGAATCCTTTGAACACCGAGTTGCTGTCAACTGATATGGTAAAAGCCTTCCTCAAGCGCCTTGCCGGTCCACGAGCTAACAGATTGTTCCTCATCCTGGGGCTCCTGCTCACCGTTTTTTCCCTGTACAAGCTGCTCTGCACAGCTATGTATGTGCATGAATCCGTGGTGGTGACCGCCACGGTGACAGACGTGCTTCAGAAGCCATTTGAATCCACCGGCGAGGCGCTGAGCCACGGCAACCTGGCCATGGGGGGGAGCACCTCCTACCAGGCCATAGTGAGCTACACCGTGCCTAACGGTCTGGTCATCGACCGCATGATGACCGATGCCGATGACACCGACTACACCATCGGCCAGCAGGTGGAAGTCATCACCCCCGAGCTAGATCCCAGCCAGGCCCATATTTACAAATGGAAGTTCATCTGGGGCGGAGCATGCATGCTGCTGGGCTGCGGCATCCTCAGCCTTCTGCTCTGGCTCGCCCTGAAAGAACGTAAAGCCCCGGCACCTGCTGCCCCAACCCGCCAGCCAACTAAGGGCGGAAAGAAAAAGAAGAGCAGCACCACTGCCTCCACCACCCGCAAACGCTCGCCTCGCAAGAAAAAGCAAGCCTGATCTTTTCCCGGCCATGGCGCAGCTTCATTCCCGCATTCCTGTGCAGAACCTGCAACGAGGCGAACGCCTCGTCTACAATGCTATGGCCCAGCTCCCGCCCGACTGGGTTGTGTTTCACAGCTGCAAGGAGGATTACAGGGAAGACAACCGCTACGTGCATTACGAAGCTGACTTTGTAGTGCTGATACCGGAGCGAGGTCTGGCAGTTATTGAAGTAAAAGACTGGCCGCAGGTCCGCATCGAGAACGGCAGATGGCAAAGCCGTCAGCACGATGATGCGGCATGGAAAGCTCACGTCCACAATCCACTGGAGCAGGCCAACATTGCCATGCAGAAAATCATGCGTAGTCTGACGCGGTGCGGATGTCTGCCCAGAGACGAACGCCGCTGGCCGGAGCACCGCCACATGGCCATCCTCACGCAGGCAACTCCGGCCACAGAAAACCTCAACAATCTCCCATTTGATTCCCTCTACCTCTGCGGAGCGGATGCGCTCTCGGCGCTGCAGCAACGCATCGAATCACTTTTTGTCCTGAACCAGGCTGAGCGGATGTCCACGCGCCGTGTACAGAAAATTGCCGAGGTGCTTGCGCCCAGTGTTCATTTCCAACTCAGTATCGGCAACTACCTGCAGGAAATGGACATGGCCGCCGCCAATCTGCTCGATCTTCTGCCGGCTCTGTATGAAAGCACAGGTGGCATCCGCGTGGAAGGCTGCGCCGGCAGCGGGAAAACCGTCATGGCCTGTGCTGAGGCCGCGCGGCTGGCAACAGAAGCACCGCGGGACGGGCGGCACCATGTGCTCATGCTTTGTTTCAACCACGCCATGGCAGATGAACTGCTGAGGCACCCCCTGCTGGCCGAGCAGAGCGATGCGCTTCTGGTCAGCACCTTTCACGATTTCTGCATCGGGCACATTCTCGGTCCCCGCAAGCTGGAGCATCTGGTGAACTACACCGGCAGTGGCGACCGTCTGCCGGATGAAACCCTGAAGACGATTTACGCTCTTGCCCCGGAAGAGCATCATTACGATGCCATTTTCGTGGACGAGGCGCAGGATTTCCGCCGTTCCTGGTGGCAGATTATCCATGAGCTCCTGATTCCAGGTGGTAAGTTCTACATATTTGCCGATAAGAACCAGGATTTATACGACCGCTATGACCAGTTGCCTGAGCTTCCCACCCGAGTGAATCTGAGCCGCAACCTGCGCAATGCCCGCCAGATTGCCGGATTCAGCCGTTCCATGCTTCCGGTGCCCGACCAAAGCGGCGATATTCTGCCCATGACCGGCGCCGGGGTCTTCATCAGCTCGCCGGCCGACTCGGTCCAGGAACGAGCGGCACAGGTGCAACGGATAATTCAGGAGCTCCTCTGGGACAATACCGGAGTGCAGCCACGTGATATTGTGGTTCTTTCTCCCTGGCGCACCACGCATGCCCGGTGCAGCCTGAACCTCGTCCCCGGATTAGCCATCGCCCCGGCAGATGAGACCCCTGCCCAGGCCGCCGAGCGGCGGAATGCCTGCCGCAAACCCGATGCAACACAGATTTTTGCATCCACCATCAAGTCATTCAAGGGGCAGGAAGCAGCCTACGTCATTGTAACCGATATCATCGGACTTGGAGAAAGCCGCGGCTTTGATATGAAAGAGCTCTACACAGCCTGTACCCGCGCCCGATACGGACTATACATTGTCCCCACATCCACCGGTAAATCACTGGTAGAATCCTTTACGTTTGCAAACTGATGAAAACAAGCATCCTTTTTTCTCTCGCGCTCCTGCTCCTGGTCTCATGCAACCGCATCTCTCAAGGACCATACAGGAACTACAAAGTTACGGACGACGAAGCTATCCCGGCCAGCAAAATAGGCGGAGCCCCCTGGCTCCACCGCCGGTGAACACGTGTCCCAAAGTTTGAGTACGGAGCTCGATAAATTGGAATTTGTGGAGTAGTTTGCGGAGCGTCAGCGTAGCGGAATTTTGAGCCCGTCAGGGCGGCATATTCTTAGCCCAGGGTGCAGCCGCGATAGCGGCGGAAC
>JAGBDZ010000144.1 GCA_017937215.1 Akkermansia sp.
GGTTCTGTACACTCTTAGCTACTTGAATTTAAGCCATCCGTTTTTTGGACTTGCTTACGGATTTAGAAAGCTGTAGGATGTGGGTATGTGGAACGAGAGACAATTTGAAATGCTGAGAAGGCAATCTTTGTGTGTGGAGGGCAATTCGATTCAACTCAATAAACTAGTGTCCTAAAATTCGGGGTCATTATACAACGCGCGATATGGAAACAAAAAAAATAAAGGTGGCATTTGCAGATTTTACAACAACGCGTAACGAAATGAGCTTTTTCATTGAAGCCTTGAAAAACGTTTGCGATGTGGTTGAATGTGAAGATTCGCCAGATATTCTTTTTTATTCATGTTTTGGATTGAAACATTTGCGTGTGCGGGGGTGCACGAAGGTATATGTGTGCCAGGAAAATGTTGCCCCCGATTTTAATGAGTGTGATTATGCAATATCCTGTATGCCGATAAGTTTTGGAGAAAGGCATTTGTTCATGCCACCGTGCTATGCGACATATATGAATAGGCAGTGTTGCGTATTGCCGCAGATTAACCAAGATATGGCTCGCCGCAAATTCTGTTCATTTTTGTATTCTCAGGAGAATCGCGGCAATGGAAGTATTCTGAGAAAGAAATTTTGTCAAATGCTTATGCAATATCAGCATGTAGATTCTCCAGGAGCCGTATTGCATAATGTTGATATTCCGGAACTGAAAGAAAGAAATGCAGACGATTGGAATGTGAGTAAAATTCAGTGGTTGAGTGGATATAAGTTCAACATCGCTTTCGAAAATAGTTATTCTGAAGGCTATGTGACAGAGAAGTTGATGGATTGCTTTTATGCAAACACCGTTCCTATTTATTGGGGGGGCATACGTTCTTTGCCTTTTCCTAAGGAAGCAATGATTTGCGTGAACGATTTCGAATCGTTCGATGATGCAATAGAAAGAATTAGAGAGGTGGATCAGAATGATGAGATGTATCTTTCTATGCTTGCCGCCAATCCTTTACGAGCGGGGCTTCGTATAGAAGAAGCGCAGGAGAAGTTGATTGCCTTTCTGCGTAATATAGTCGATAAAGAGTTCCCGGTATTTGAGAAGGATGGATTGTCGTTTTCGGATGCATCTCGACTCAGGCTGCTGGCGTTGAGCGGAGCGTTAATCCCTGGTGGTATTGCTTTTGGAATAAGGCATGCGTTGCATCGTTACATGGGTTCCTGGCTGCGACCCAACCAACATCGTAAGGGTTCGGTTGCAGATAGACAGGAGAGAATGTTTTTATCAGAAATGTTAAACTTTTCCCGAGGTAGATGAGTACTGATTGTTTCCTTCGGCAGGCATTTCTTTATTTTCAGAAGAGTGACAATTAAAAAAGGCCTGGAGAAAAAATCTCCAGGCCTTTTTTGATTGAAATGAGCGAGTTTTACATCGTCATGCCGCCGTCGACCACGATGACCTGGCCGGTGATGTAGCGGGCATCATCGGAGGCGAGGAAGAGGGCCGCGTTGGCGATGTCCTCGGGCTTGCCGAGGTCGGCCAGGGGGATGCGGGAGAGCAGGGCCTCGCGGGCTTTTTCGGGGATGGCATCGGTCATATCGGTGGCGATGAAGCCGGGGGCGATGGCGTTCACTGTTACCTTGCGGCTGGCGATTTCCTGAGCCATGGACTTGGTGAAGCCGATAACACCGGCCTTGGAGGCGGAGTAGTTGCTCTGGCCCACGTTGCCGGTCATGCCGACGATGGAGGAGATGTTGATGATACGGCCGGCGGGGCTCTTCATGAGGGTGCGCTGCAGGGCCTTCACAAAGAGGAATACGCTTTTGAGGTTGGTGGTGAGCACGGCGTCCCAGTCGCTTTCCTTCATGCGCATGAGCAGACCGTCCTTGGTAATACCGGCGTTGTTCACCAGAATATCAATGGTGGGGTACTCAGCCTGGATTTCCTTGATGCAGGTTTCCACAGCGGCGGCATCGGCCACGTCGCAGGGGAAAGCCTTGCAGCTGTCCGGGAATTCAGCGTTGATGGCCTCAGCGGCGCTGCCGCAGGAGGCGGGATTGCGGGAAATGAGGATGACCTTGGCACCTTCAGCCGCAAAGCTGCGGGCAATCGCCTGGCCAATACCGCGGCCGGCGCCGGTTACAACTGCTGTTCTACCTGCAAGTTTGTTCATAGTGCCTGCATTCTAGCGGAAAGCTAGAGTGAAATCAAGGAAAATGTGCAGATAAAAAACGGCGCGTTTCCGTGGTGGAAACGCGCCGTGGGGAAGGGGAGCTTACATATTCACCTGGAACAGCGGCTTGTTGTTATTGGCCGGGTTCAGAATGGCGAAGGCCTCGCGATGGATGGAGGGGTCACTGCGGAAAATGAGGCGGCCGGCGCACTGGCGCTCCAGCTCCATGAGGAGCTTGGCATCCTCATTCTTGAAGCGGCTGAGCACATCGCTGTTCACCACCACAATCATATCGCCCACGTTGTCGCGGTAGCGCATGATGGTGGCTTTCAGCTGGCGCTGAATCTCCACGCTCATGGTCATCACGCTCTTCACGCGGCCGCGGCCGTGGCAGTACGGGCAGTGGTCGTTCACGTAGTCCAGCAGCGATTCGTTGATACGCTGGCGGGTCATTTCCATGAGGCCGATGGGAGTAATCTGCATCACCTGGGTCTTGGCCTTGTCGCGCTTCAGGGCTTCCTTCATGGCCTTGTACACGGCCATCTGGTCCTTGCGGTGGCGCATGTCGATGAAGTCCACCACCACGAGGCCACCGATGTTGCGCAGACGCAGCTGGCGGGCGATTTCGCGGGCGGATTCCAGGTTGGTTTCCAGGATGGTCTTGTCCAGGTCCTTGTTGCCCTTGTTGCGGCCGGTGTTGATATCGATGGCGATGAGCGCTTCTGTCTCATCAATCACGAGGTAGCCGCCGCAGGGCAGCAGCACCTGGCGCTGGAAAGCCTCGTTGATCTGCTTCTCGATACCCAGTTCCTCGAAGATAGGCTGGCGGTACTGGTGGTACTGGATGTGGCGCTTGGAGCGGCGGGAAATCTTGCCGGCAATCTCCTGCATGCGCTGGGTGGTCTCCAGGTTGTCGCACACGATGTTGTCCACATTGTCCGTGAGGAAATCGCGGGCCGTGCGCTCAATGAGGTCCGGCTCGCGGTACACGCACATGGGGGCCGGGTTGGTGGCAAACTTCTCTTCCACCTCGCGCCACTGGGTCAGCAGCATGGCGAGGTCTCGCACAAAGTGGCGGAAACGCTGGCCCTGGGCCACTGTGCGCATGATGATGCCCATACCCTCCGGCACGTTGAGCTTCTGCACAATCTGACGCAGACGCTGGCGTTCCTTGGGGTCATCAATCTTGCGGGAGATGCCGAACTGGTCCGTGAAAGGCATGAGCACAATGTAGCGCCCCGCCAGGGAGATGTTGGTGGTCACGCGCGGTCCCTTGGAAGAGATGGGGCCCTTGGTTACCTGCACCATAATTTCAGAACCAATGGGGTAGATATCCGGAATATCCTTGCTGGTAATCTTCTTCTGCTTCTTGCGGGGACGGCCTTCGCGCTGAATTTCCTCAAGCGAGGAATCGAGCGCCAGGGGCAGGGCATCCCAGAAGTGCAGGAAAGCATTTTTCTCGTAGCCGATGTCCACGAACATGGCCTTGAGACCCGGCTCAATATTCTTGACGCGGCCCTTGAAGATGCCGCCTACAATATTGTCTTCGCCCTCACGCTCAATGCTGTATTCCTCCAGCACGCCGTCCTCGAGCAGTGCGACGCGGCGTTCCAGTTTTTCTGAGTTGATGACGATAGTGGTGCCCTCCCTCGGGTTGCACTGGCCGAACCCGAGGAAGTGTTTAACGGTGTTAATCATTTTAGAAATAAAAGACAAAGTTTTAGGTTGAGGTTGGAGTTTATCACCTGGGAAAACGGGGGAGAGAGCAGCTGCGCTGGTGGTATCCTGACATGAAACCGTGCAGCGGCCCCGCAAGTGGTGCGGTGCCGGGCCGGTGGGTTACTGGATTGCGCAGAGTAGCTTGGCCGTTAGGTACTAGCGGTTCGGCTTACTCCTCATCAAACACATCATCGTTCTCCTGAAGATACTTGCCGGTGCCTTCTGCAACAGCACTCAGCGGGTCTTCAGAAATCATGATGGGCAGGCCTGTCTGCTCATGCAGCAGGTCGCT
The DNA here is from genome assembly GCA_017937215.1 of Akkermansia sp. GTDB lineage: Bacteria > Verrucomicrobiota > Verrucomicrobiia > Verrucomicrobiales > Akkermansiaceae > Akkermansia. Next base: position 4,166 of record JAGBDZ010000144.1, read on the forward strand.
CAGCCCACGCAGCAGGGCGCCGCCGCCGGCCACGGTGATGCCGCGGTCGTACAAGTCACTGGCCAGCTCAGGCGGGCAGTGGTCCAGTGTCTGGCGGATGGCGCTCACGATGACATCCAGCTTATCCTGAAGCGCTTCGCGAATTTCTTCGGAGCGCACGGTGACGGTCTTGGGCAGACCGGTTCCGCGGTCGCGGCCCTTCACTTCCATCTGCAGTTCCTGCTGCAGCGGGTGGGCAGAGCCTACGCGGATTTTGATATCCTCCGCCGTGCGCGGGCCCACCAGCAGGTTGTGGGCGGCCAGCATGTGGCGGGTGATGGTTTCGTCCAGAGCATCGCCGCCGCACTTCTCAGATTGGCTGTACACAATGCCCGAAAGGGAAATGATGGCCACTTCCGTGGTGCCGCCGCCGATGTCAACAATCATGCTGCCCACCGGTTCGGTCACGGGAAGCCCCACGCCGATGGCGGCGGCCATGGGTTCCTCAATGAGCTGAACCCTGATGGCACCCGCTTCATAGGCGGATTCTTCGATGGCGTGGCGCTCCACTTCGGTGATACCGGAGGGGTGCGCAATGAGGATACGCGGCCCGCGGATGCTGCGGCTCTGGCAGGCGCGTTTGATAAAGTAGCGCAGCATGTTGTGCGCTACCTCGAAATCGGCAATAACGCCTTCTTTGAGCGGACGGATGGCCACCACGCTGCCGGGCGTGCGGCCCACCATGCGCTTGGCTTCCTCGCCCACGGCCTTCACCTTGTCGCCCTTCATGGCTACAACGGAAGGCTCGCGCAGCACAATGCCCTGGTCCTTAATGTAGACCAGGGTATTGGCTGTGCCCAGGTCGATCCCGATATCATACGAGAACAGACGGGCGATTTTCTTAAAAATTTGCATCATGTGAAAAGTGAAATTGAAGTAGGGGGGGTGATACGGTGCGCGCCTTTCTTTCCGCCCGGCCGGTCCTCCTTTTCAGGGGAATGAACCGTTCGCACTCCGGACAGTCATGGGGCAGTGCATATTATTGTTGCTAAAACGCACCCACGCGGAGTATAGGTATGCGGGCGTGTCAAGTCAAGTAAATAATAGCGCGCTGACAGGGATTCCGGCAGTCGTAGATTATGCTTGACCCTGCTGGAGCAATGGGGTAGAACAATGAGTGTTCATGAGCAAGAAAATCATCATAGCCCTGGTGGCCTGTATGGCGTTGACCCAGTGCCACTCCCTGCGGTCGGACTGCGAGGCCCTGAAAGCGCGCGAAGCTGCCATTGCAACAGAGGAAAAAGGCGACTATTTCGTGGGGCGTCGGTATTATGTGCCGCTGTGTCGTTTCTGGGGGTATCTGCGAGAGCCGGGGCAGAGCTGGCGCGCTGCCAAGCTGGTGATGATGGATGAATCCGTGGTGTACACGCCGGACCGCGGGCCGGAGGAGCCGCTGCCTAATGCCACTTTCGGCACCGATCAGAACATCGAGTATATCGTGAAGGGAAAATACACGGGAGAGCATGCTTATGACCCCAGCACAGACCAGGTGCTGCCGCTGTTCCGCGCCACATCGTACGAGGTGCGCGACCGCGAGCCGGGATTCCTCTTTGTGCCGTCAGAGGAGTATTCGGAGCAGTATGTGAGCCTGCGACCGGTCATCATGCCCAAGCCGGAGGTATGTGAGCAGACACTGGCCAAGCCATAAATATGACGCGTATTTCCCGCGCAAGCGCGGGAGAGATGTGCTATACTCCCGCTAAAGAATCATCTCCCGTTATCCTGTAATTTTTTCAAGACATTATGGCTCAATCCAAAATCCTCGTAGGCCTGGAAATCGGCACCACGAAAACCTGCATGGTGGTGGGTGAAATCCGCCCCGATGCCACCGCCACCATTATCGGCATTGGTGAGGCGAAGAGCGCCGGCGTGCGCAAGGGCGAAATTGTGGAACCCTCCATGGCGCGTCAGTGCGTGTGCGATGCCTGGCAGCTGGCCCAGGACCACGCCGATGTGGATATCCTCAACGTATTCCTCTCTGTGACCGGCGAGCACATTGTGGGCGAGAATAACGTGGGTTCTTTCCGCCTGCCGGATAATGAGGATATCATCGAGGATGAGCATGCCGATGTAGCCAAGGAAAAGGCTGAGAAACTCGAGCTTTCCACTGACCGCTTCTGCGTGAACCGTGAGCTGGGTGGCTTCTCTATCGATGGCGGCGAGCCGACCCGCCACCCGGCCGGTCTGACCGGCCGCACGCTGGATGTGAACTGCCACATCATGCACGGTATCCGCACGCGGTTGCAGAATTCGCTGCTCTGCGTGCGCCAGGTGCCGCTGGAGGTGGAAGACCTGGTTTTTGCCCCGCTGGCCACGGCCCAGATGGTGCTGACCCGCCAGCAGAAGGACAGCGGTGCTCTGCTTATTGATATCGGTGGTGGCACCACGGACTTCATCTGTTACAAGGGGGGAGATGTGGTGGCCTCCGGCTGCATCCCCATGGGCGGCAACAACGTGAACCAGGAGATTGTGCGCCAGACCGAGCAGCGCGTGAGCTTCACCGCGGCCGAGGTGCTGAAGCGCACTGAGGGCAATGCCTTTGGCGATATCAAGGACCATTCCCTCGCCCAGTACAAGAGCGAGCTGGGCATGCACGATGTGACCATCGAGCGCGGCCAGCTCAACCGCATCATCCGCAACAGCCTGGCTGCCATGCTGCTGCAGGTGCGCGACCGCATCCCCCCGGAGATGCTCAACTCCGGTATGGGTATCTACCTGAGCGGCGGCACCAGTTTCATGCGCGGTCTGGACGGCCTCTGCAAGTACATCTTCGGCGGCATGCCGGTGCACCAGCCGGCTCCGCTGGCTCCGGGGCACAACCATTCCTACCTGGCAGACCCGCGCTACTGCACGGCTATCGGCCTTATCCGTTTTGCCCAGCGGTATGATGATGATGCCATCAACCCGCGTCGCAAGGGCCTGCTGCCCTACCTTATGCGCCTGCTGGGTTTCGGACGTTGAATTAACACTTTTTCATAGCAAACAGCCACCATGCTTCCCTATCAGACCACTTCACGGAAAGAAGATGGTATTGTCATCGTCGGTCTTGGCGGTGCCGGTGCCAGTATCCTGCAGCGTTTCAGCGGTTCCAGCGCGGAGAATGTGCGCCTCTGCATCATGTCGCTGGATGAGCGCCTCGGCCGCGAATGCGGCAACGTCGAGTTCGTTCAGCTCGGTGCCGGGCTGAATCATGGCCTGGGCTCCGGTGGTGACCCGGAAGTTGCCCGCATGGCCATTGAGGAAAGCGGCACGCAGATAGATGACCTGCTGCGCGATGCCCGCCTGCTGGTCATGGTGGTGGGGCTGGGTGGCGGCACGGGTTCGGGTGTGGCGCCGGTGCTGGCTCGCAAGGCAAAGGATGCCGGCATTTTCCTGGTGTCAGTTGTGGTGATGCCGTTCAGCTTTGAAGGAGCCCGCCGGCGCCAGCAGGCTGATACCGCGCTGGAGGATATTGCTGCTATTTCCGATATTGTCTTCTGCTTCGAGAACGATTACATGGAAGACCTCTTCCGCAGCCGCACGGGTGCCCAGGCTGTGTTTGAGGAGGCCAACGCGCTGCTTTCGCAGGCCACGGCCTCGGTGCCGCTGCTGGCTAATTCCCCCGGCATTATCAATATCGGTCTGGATGAACTGGTGACTGCTCTGGATAACAACGATTCCCGCTGCATATACGGCGCCGGCAAGGGCTATGGCCCCAAACGCGCGGAAGATGCCGCCCGCGCAGCCCTGGAATCCCCGCTGGTGGCCTACCACGGTGCACTTAAGCATGCCCGCACCGTCATTGTTCATGTGGCCGGCGGCAATAACATGTCACTCACTGAGCTGCGCGTGGCCATGGAAACCGTGCGCGCGGGCCTGGCTGGTGATGATGTGAATATCTTCTTTGGTGCGGCGGTCAAGCCTCACCTGGGCGAGGAGATCCGCGTGAGTATCATTGCATCGGTCGATTTCCGCGAGATGCAGGCCGCAATTCTGGCTGAGGCAGAGGCCGAATCGGCCGCCGCCGAGCCCGCACCGGAGGTGGAGCCAGAACCCGCTGAGGAGGAGCCGGAGGAGGAACCCACCGCAGATGCCTGGGAGGAAGAGGAAGTAGAAGAACCCGCCGAGGGTGAAATGTATGCCGCCGAGGAGATGGAGGGCGAAGAAGAGGAGAGCGGCGAACCCCTGCTGGAGCCCGATGAGGAAGACGACATCCCCCTGCCGATGCCGCCCCCCAAGTCTGCACCTGCCCCAGAGCCCTTGCCTACGTGGGAACCGATTCCGGCCCCCGTTCCCGCTCCCGCCCCGACCCCGGCTCCGGAGCCGCGTGTTGCTCGCCAGAGTGAGTTTAATCTTGATATGAGCTTCGGTGCAGCAGAGGATGTGAGCCCTGCAGATTCCTTTGACCGCGTGCAGGATATGTTCGGGGATGATGATGAGCTGGAGCGCATGATGGCCAGCCACAGCCAGAGCAGCACCCGCCCCGCCCGTAATATCAACGTGTTCCCGAAGCGCGGGGAAGCCGCTGCCGAGGAAGCACTTTCTGCCCGGGTGATGAGCATGTTTGATGACGAAGCGGAGGATGATTCCTTCAAGACTCAGCCGCCGCCCCGCTCTATTCCCCGCCATTCCTCGCTGGGCTATAACGATATGCGCGATATCTTCCCAGGCGGCTGATAGCGCAGCGGCATACCGTTCAACACGCAAGGCAAGGATAATAGATTCTTGCCTTGCTTTGTTTTTTTTGTTATAGTGGGTGGCGCATGGAAACACAGGGTATCACATTCTACAATCGTTACACCGGGCAGATGGAGCAGGAAAAAGTGCTGGGCGAGAGAGCCTTGCGCTGGGTCTACGGCACGCCGCTGGGCCGCCTGAGTCTGCATCTGCTCATCAAGCGTGCGTTCTTTTCCCGTATCATGGGGTGGATGAGGGATACCCGCAGCAGTGGTAGCCCGGAGAAACTCCGCTCCTTCGTGGAGGAGTATGATATCAACATGGCCGACTTTGAGCGCCCGGCGGACCAGTACACGAGTTTTAATGATTTCTTTTACCGCAAGTTAGCCCCCGGTGCTCGTCCTCTTTGCGCAGAGGGGCAGGTGGCGCTCCCGGCAGATGGCCGCCACAGCGGCTGGCAGGATGCTTCGCAGATGACAAGTGCTTTTGTGAAGAACCAGCGCTTTGATCTCCCGGCGCTGCTGGGCAGTGCAGAGCTGGCGGAGAAGTATGCCCGCGGTGCGGTAGTGCTTTCCCGCCTGTGCCCGGTGGATTATCACCGTTTCCACTTCCCGGCAGCCGGTGTGCCGGAGGCCCCGGTGCGTATTCCCGGGCCGCTGGCCAGTGTGTCGCCCTATTGTCTGCGGCGGAATCTGGCATGGTTGTGGACCAATAAGCGAGAGCTGACCGTGCTGCATACCGAGGAACTGGGGGATGTGCTCTGCCTGGCCGTGGGAGCCACGGGCGTGGGCGCTATTTACCAGACCTATGAACCCGGTAAGGCCGTGGCCAAGGGGGATGAGCATGGATACTTCGGCTTCGGTGGTTCCACCGTCATGACCTTCTTTGAGCCGGGGCGTGTGAAGCTGGCAGACGATATCGTTGCCAACACGGCCAACTGCGTGGAAACCTTTGCCCGCATGGGTGATACGCTGGGCACCATCGTGCGTTAAACCATCAGCGCATCGGTCTCTACATCCGGCTCCGGCCAGATGGCTTCGCGGACCATGAAGTCCTCCCACCCGAGCAGGAGCTGCTCAAAAGTGGCGGGACTCACGTCGAATTGCGTGATGGTGTGGTCCGCCGTGGGGGAGAGGATGAGCTCCACCTTGTTGCCCAGGCGTTCCCATTCATCGCAGAACCACTGGCGCATCTCAAAGTCCAGCAGGGGGTCGAGCATGCCGTGCGCGCAGAAGAGCGGGGGCAGCTTGCGGCGGAGCAGGGCGCAGGGGTTCACGCTGTCTGGCTCCGGTACTTCGGCGGGAATGTTCAGCTGGCGGGCCTCAGGGGCGTCTGTATCCACCACGCCGCGGAAGATGGCCACACAGGCCGGCTGCAGCGGCAGCACGTCCTCCTTGTTGAACTGCCACCACTTCTTTTCATGAATCATGGGCTGCATGGCGCAGTTCAGCGCCATGAGTCCGCCGGCATCTGCCCCGGCCAGAGTGATGCGGGCTACGTCAATGCCCAGCCCGGCGGCATTGTGGTGAAGCCATTTCCAGGCGTCCAGCCCATCGCCGATGATGTCGTCTGCCCGCACGCTGTAGCGGGCGCGTGTGCGGAACTCCGGCAGCAGACACACGATACCGCGGTGGGCCAGGTGCATGGCCCAGGAAACAAACTCTGTGCTGTATTCCAACGCCCACATGCCACCGCAGAAAAACATGACCGCCGGTGCAAAGGCTTCCGGTTTGTGACCACGCGGGGCAAACATGTGCATGCGCAGCGAAACGCCATCCGCAAAGCGCTTCCAGATGAACGAGGGAGCCTGGTCCAGCATGCTGCGGTACCGGGCTTCTCCTTCGCTGCGGGCGCTGCGTGAAAAGGGCGTCATAATACGCCCTTGAGTATGCAATTTTCTTGCCAGAAAAGCAAGCCTGATGTAGGTTCTAATCAGTTATGAGAGCGATTTTTTTGATGTGTTTCCTGTTTGTTGCAGCCGCGGCAGCATTGCAGCCGGTGCAGGCAGCTCCGCAGGCTGGGTTCAGCATGCCCGACCAGAAGGTGGCCCGCAATATTGTGGAAACGGTGTACAGCACCTGGCGCATCGGCATGATGCGCTCGAATGAGACCGCCTGGCGCAGCGCTACCTCCAAATCCCGCCAGATGAAGGTGCGCAACCTCATCATTTCCCAGAAAGGTGATTTCCCGCACGATTTTTTCCGTAACCAGCCGGAGCCGCCCAGTCTTGAGAAGTTCCAGTACATCGGCACGCTGGCCAGCGGCAACAAGCAGAGCCTGGCCGCCACCTATGTGGGCAATGTGCAGCTGGGGGATGCCAAGGCCAGCGAGAACGCCTTTGTGCTCCTCTTTGTGCTGGAGGACGGCAAGTGGAAGTTTGACCAGAGCCGCATGTTCAACCTGGCCCGCCTGCCCAAGGTGAAGGAGCGCCTTCACAGAGGTGACCTGAGCGTGCTGAAAGAGCAGGATGGTTTTCATCCCTATGCCGAAGCTCCGGCGGTGCCCGCTGCCTGCGGTCGTCCCCAGCTCATCGGCAAGGTGTTTGCGGATGTTCCCGGTCGCAGCATCAACATGAAAATCAACGGTATTTCGGTGCATGAATTTGCAGATGAACGCCGGGCCGATGTTATCTCCGGCGGCCTCCGCCGTGGTAAGAACACCATCAGCTACACTATCACCACCAATGAGAAGCTGGCGCATCCCTCCATGGCCATCGGCCTCTTTGTGATGCCGGAAACCCCGGGCAACCACCCTGTCTGCGTGTTCGACCACATCCTGGATGCAAAGGATATCGCTAAGGGAGGTGAGTTCACTTTCGAAATCACCAACGAGAGCATCGCTTCCATGAGCCCCCGCTACACCGGCTCCCGTCCCCAGCCCTTCCACGCCGTGCCGCTCAGGAAAAAGCCGGCCAGCGCTAAGTAACAGGTGTTTTTTATTCCCGGCACGGAATCACCCTGTCCAGGTGGTTCCGTGCTGTTGTTTTTGAAACGTCCTTTGCAAAAATGCAAGCAAAATGCTAAAAGTCCTTTGTAAAAATGCAAGTAAAATGCTAAAAGTCCTTCGCAAAAATGCAAATGAAATGCAAAAAGTCCTTTGCAAAAATGCAAATAAAGAAAAAATAAAGCTGTAAATAGAAAGACTTGTGGGATAAAAACGAATTTTAAAAATGATGATTCTGATTTGACAATTTTGAATCCGGATGCGATATTCAATCAAGCCGAAGGGAAAGGAGGTAAAAGATGAATCGCTGGAGTATACAGGAACTGGTTGCATGGAAAAACAACCCGCGTCGCAAGCCATTGCTGTTACTTGGGGCTCGTCAGGTGGGAAAAACCTGGCTTGTCAGAGAGTTTGGCCGACAGCACTACAAGAATGTGGTGTATGTCCGCTTTGACCGGGATGTTGCGGTGCGCCAATCCTTTGAGCTGGATTATGATATTGCGCGGTTGATGGATACGCTGCAGGTTCGGAGCAAATCGCAGATAGTGCCGGGGAAAACGCTGATTATTCTGGATGATATTCAGGAATGTCCCCGAGCATTGACAGCGCTGAAGTGTTTCTGCGAAGATGCTCCGGAACAGCACATCATAGCGGCTGGTTCATTGCTGGGGCTCTCTGTGCATACAGGTACTGGGTTTCCTGTCGGTAAGGTCGACAGGGTGTACATGTATCCCATGAGCTTCACTGAATTTCTGGATGCCACAGGGTTTGAATCGTATGTGGATGTTATTCGCAAGCGCGATTGGAGTACGATGGCGACCTTCCACGAGAAGTTCGTGGAACTGTTGCGGCAGTACTACTTTGTAGGTGGTATGCCAGCGGTTGTACAGACCTATGCGGAGACCCGGAATCTGCATGCGGTGCGACGCGTGCAGGATGCTCTGCTGGAAGATTACCGCAATGATTTCAGCAAGCACGCTTCGGATGCGGAGACGCATTACATTACACAGATATGGGATTCTGTACCGGAGCAGCTGTCGCGCGAGGACAAGCGCTTTGTGCATTCGGATGTGGGCGCGAAGGTGAGAGCCCCGCTGCTGCGGGGGCCAATCCGCTGGCTGGAAGACGCCGCGCTGGTGCAGACTGTACCTCGTGTGCGGAAACCGGAAATGCCTTTGTCGGCGTACAAGGATGGAGCATTCAAGATGTTTTTTCTGGATGTAGGATTGCTTGCAGCCCGGTGCCGCTTGTCCCCGTCAGTCATTCTGGATGGCAACAGTGTTTTCGGGCAGTTCAGGGGCTCCCTTACCGAGCAGTATGTACAGCAGCAGCTTCGGGCCGAGAGTGGCATAGCTCCCTATTACTGGGCCGCAGAGCGAGCTCAGGCAGAGGTCGATTTCCTGGTCGAGATGGACTACCAGCTTCTGCCTATTGAGGTGAAGGCTGAATTGAATCTGCAGTCAAAGAGTCTGCGTAGTTTCTGCAAGCGCTACCGCTTTACGCGAGCTGCCCGGGTGTCCATGAGTCATCACGCTGTGTCCACCGTGCGGATATCGCCTGGTAAAACGGACCCTCTGGGGCACCAGTACACGTTGCTGGATATCCCACTGTATGCCATTGCGGCGTTACCGGACGAAATGGCACAGTCGTTGCCGGACGATTCTGCAAACTGACCGCGCCAGGGGGCACTTGCCAGTGGCTTACTTCATATCGGTCACACCGATGCGGTCGAGGAGGTTGAGTTGCTGCATGAGGGAGTCGGGCTTAAGACGGCCCTGGAGGAGGGCTCGGTAGCTTTCGATGAGCTCGGTGGCCTTCTCAGGTGTTTCATCAAGCAGCTCAATGCGGAAGCGGTTCAGTCCGCAGCGGCGCATGCCGTCCACATAGCGGGCTGCGGACTGGGCCTGGCCGTTGAACATGGTGTTGCGGCAGCCCTCATCACTGCGCAGGTAGTGCATCGCGTGCGTGCGGTCCATGATGCGCACTTTGTGGTGGTCACAGGGCTGGCCGCAGTCCTTGAAGCTGTGCCCCTGGCTCAGGAAGGTGCAGAACACGCAGTGCTCGGTGTGGAACATGGGGATGTGCTGGTGCAGCGTCAGCTCCAGCTCCGGCCCGCAGCCTCCTGCCAGCAAATCGGCCAGCTGGGCGGCGTTCAAATCGTAGGAAATGGTCTGGAAGCGCAGACCGAAATCCTTCCACAGTGCCACGCTTTCCGGATTAGCGGTGTTTAGTGAGAAATCGCCAATCATGGGGAGACCCTTGTTTCGGAACCACAGCGCAGCACCCAGATTGCGCACCAGTACGCCATCCGGCTCTGCCTGGGTAATGTATTTAAAATAGCCGCTTTCGTGCGGTTTCATGATGCGCATGGTGGCAATCCAGACCTTTGTTTCCGGATACTTGGCACGTATGGATTTAGCCACCTCATCGTATTGGCGGATATTTTTGAAATCGAGGTAGACGCGGCGTATGCCCGCGGCGGCTGCTGCGAGTGCCTGTTCCGGCTCCCGGCAGAGCACAGAGAGTTTGTAACCTTTTGCCGGGGTGATTGCGGGGAAGTTGTAACTCCATCCATTCCAGACGACAGCGTTTCTTTGTGGCTCGCTTGCCTGGGGCAGCTTTTCGACGAGTTCGCGGCGCATGCGATTGAGTATAGACACCGGGAGCATGAGCTCGCTTTCTAAGGTGTAAGTACATTTGCCCAGAGAGAATCCCGTGCCGCCGAGGCGGGAGAATTGGGCCTCGATGGTTTCGCGGGTGAGAGGGCGTTTTTCGGCCGGTTCGAGAGGTTGACCGCTGCCCACGGTGATGCCGCGGCAGGAAGCGGTGAGCTGGCTGCCAAGTCTCCCTTCGAAATGGATATCGAGGGCTTGGCCGGGCGTGGCGGCGGCGTGGCGCTCAAAGTTGCACCAGGTGCCGTGCAGGAATTTATCCAGCGCGGGGTCGGCCGTTTTCCAGAGGAGCTGGCCGGGGCGCACGAACCGCCAGTCGATGCGGCTTCCCTTGCCGTGGAAAAACAGGCGGGTGCCCTGCACGCGCCAGATGCGGCCGCCCTGTTCTTCGTTGCGGTCCTGTCCGGCATCAATCACAAAGCCATCGCCCGGGGAAATGGGCATGGCGGGCAGGGCATCGAGTTCCACCCAGCCCTCGCCGCAGCGGACGATGCGGCCGGCCAGGGCGCCGCGTTTCTTACCGAAGCGGCCATGGGTGAGCAGGGGGTGGTCGGTGCCATCCAGCCAGCCGGTGGAAAAGCCTCGGGAAAAGGCCATCTGCATGGCATAGAGGTCGCGGGAGCGCTTGTCCGGCTTGTAAGGCACGCCCGCCAGAGCGGCATCTATCGCACGGCGGTAGGCGCGGGTGGTGGCGGCCACATATTCCGGACTTTTGAGCCGGCCCTCAATCTTGAAGCTGTGAACACCGGCGGCCAGCATCTGAGGCACACGGTCGAGGGCGCATAAGTCCTGAGGCGAGAAGATGTATCGGCGCTCGCCGAGGTCGCGCAGCCGGCCATCCACCTCCAGCTTGTAGGGCATGCGGCAGGCTTGTGCGCATTCCCCGCGGTTGGCACTGCGCTGGCCCAGCGTTTCACTGGTGAGGCACTGGCCGGAATAGGCCACGCAGAGGGCACCGTGGCAGAAAACTTCAATGGGTTTGGTGGTAGCCTTGGCACAGGCTTCAATTTCGCGGAGAGAAAGCTCGCGCGAGAGTACAATCTGCTGCGGGTCCAGCAGTTCATCCACCAGGCGCACAGCTTCGGGACTGCTCACCGTCATCTGGGTGGAGATCTGCAGCTCAATCTTCCAGCGACCGGCTTTGCGATGGGTTGAAATGAGGGAAGCCAGCCCCATGTCCTGCACAATAACACCATCCACACCGGCGGCATCAAGGGCGTCCAGATACTCAACGGCCTGGGCAAATTCCCCGGGGAAGATGAGTACGTTCATCGTCACATAGCCCCGCACACCGTGGCTGTGCAGAAAGGGCATGAGGGCCCCCAGATCCTCGCGTGTAAAATTATCGGCCCGCATGCGGGCATTGAACTGGTCCAGCCCGAAGTAGATGGCATCGGCCCCATTGGCTACGGCGGCGCGCACGCAATCCCAATTGCCGGCAGGGGCAAGAACTTCTGGCTTCCGGTTCATGATGCAAAGGGTGGTGAGATCAGGCCATGCTGCGGATGCGGGCCCGTTCAAAATCGGCCGGGCAGATGGTGACATTCACTTTATCGCCTGGCTTGATGACGTCGAGCAGGTGAGCCTCCTTGCGCTGCACAAAGGCGACAGTGGGTTTGCCGTTGGGAAGGGTGGCGTGGAAAGCGGTGGGGGCAAAGCGCTCCGCGATGGTGCAGGTGCAGTCGATATACTGGGAGGGATATTGCTGGCTCATATATCAGAAGAGGGATTGAATGAGGGAACCTGCAGCGTCTGCTGCATCGTTGATAAGATTACCCGGAGTGGTGGCGGCGGGGGAGGGCTCCGTGGGCTCCTCCGCTGCGGGGGTGGCAGGTTTCTGTTGCAGAAGTGTGTTGAGCAGGTCAGCCGCCTTGCCCTTGGGTACGTCCTTGAGGAATCTGGTCAGATTTTGCCCGGCCAGGGTGGCGACGCGGATGCTCAGGTCCTCCTGAGGGTGGTCGAGCGAGCCGCTCAGGTTCATGTTGACCCACAGGTAGTTATCATCGTTGCCGCTGGCGGTGAAGAGCTTGTTAGTGAGCTCATCGGGAGAAAGCGGGAACGCGGCGGCAATGCTTCTGGGCAGACCGATGGTGAGTGTGCCGCCCAGGCGGCGGTCGGAGCCGATGATGATGTGGCCATGCACCAGGAAGGCGCCATCGCGGGAGCGGAGGTTGATTTTGTCGAACAGCCAGGCGTTCTGAATCTTGTCGCCGTTGTAGGGGAAAAGAACCTGGCAGTCAGCTTTTTCCAACTCGATGCTGCGGTAGGGGTAGGTGTTGCCCACCGGAATTTGCGAAAGGAAAGGAAGTCCCTCCAATACGCCATTCTGAACAGAGAAAGAACCCGTTGCGGTGCTTACACCCTCGCCGCTGCCGGTCATTAGCATGCGGCCATACAGCTCGCCGCTGAAGCGCTTTTTCCAGTCATCGTTCAGAATGCGGTGCACGTCGCCCTTGTTCACCTGCAGGTCTGTGGTCCAGCCGCCGGCTTTCAGATCATAATGAGCCTTGACTCGCATTTCGCCCGGCGTGAGCATTACCCGGCACTCGGTAACATCTATCATCCGCTCCTGGTATACGGCCGTGGCAGATTTCACGCTGCTGTCGCGCAGGTAGCTGAAAGGTGTGTGCAGACGCGCGTTTTCGGCATTCAACTGCCAGGCATCCGGCCCGAGTCTGGGCGCCGGATTGGCTGAGATATTGGCCCCCAGCAACTGGTATGCCTTGCCTTGGTGCGTCAGGCTCAAATCGGCGTCGCGGCACTCGAAGTGTTCCAGTTCAAATTCCTTCAGTGAGAAATCGGAGCTCTTTGCTGGTGCTGTTTTGCGTTTGACCGGTGATTTTCTGCGGGGCTTGGAAGAGGCCGATTTACGCTGGGCGGGCTCGGATTTCGGCGAGTTGCTGGCGCCGGTATCATAGGCGAGCGAGGCTTCTTCCATGCTGAGTTTATAGAGATGAAGCTTGCGGCTGAAGAGGGCCGAGCGGTCCAGTTCCAGACTGATGCGGGAGGCTCGCGCCTCGCGGATGTTGCGGCAGCGGGCGATGCTTACTCCTTCGGCGGATACGCGGTTGCCGTTGATGGTAAGATTGCTGGAAAGTTCGACGGTAGCGGCGCCGCTTCCCCGTTTCATGCCGTCTGCGAGTCGCTGTCGGAAATCGTCGCCTTGCAGGTAGGACATGAGCTGCGAATAGCCCACTACCAGCAGCACAATGACGGATACAAAGGCAATGCCCGCAATAAGCACAATGCGGTGCAGGCGTGCGTTCATGGCACCCCTGCTGTGCGATGAAAATAACCTGCCTTTGCTGCGCCTTGCCATACGTGGCCATTTTTATAACAGGCCGTCCTCTCTTTTTCAAGCGTTTAATCAGGGCGAGGCTGCAGAAACACCTAAAAAGTGGGTTGATGGTGAAATTTGTATTGACTATTTTGAACGAATTTGGTTGAATACGCACTGGAATCATCTAACCATATTCTGTTTTATGAAATTCACCACTCTCATTGTTGCCGTTGCCTGCGCCATTGGTTTCAGCTCCTGCTGCTGCCAGACCCAGTCTGCCCCCAAGCTTCGCGCTATGCCCAAGAACCTCGTGCCTGAAGAGCAGCCTGTGCAGCCCGGCACCACCGCCGAGCAGCCCACTGCCCCTGTAAAGGTGCTCGGCACCAAGGGCAAGTAAAGCAACACCGATACCATTTTCTCAAGACCGCCGCGGAGCAATCCCCGGCGGCCTTTTTGCGTGCTTGCAACGCGACGGCCCTTGTGCTATGCTGCGCGTATGAAAAGAATTCTGCTTCTGGCTTCGGTTGTTCTGCCCTGGTACGCGTCAAGCTGCTCTGAATTATACGCGCGCGAGCGCGCGCACGAGCCGGTGGCTCCGGTAGAGCAGCCGGCTGCTGCCCGAAAGGCGCGTAATGTGGTGCTCATGATTGGCGACGGCATGGGGGCGGAACATGTGTGGGCGGCCTGGCTGAGCAACAAAGGAGCGCTCAATATCACTAACCTTCCGGTGACCGGTTTCTCTATTACGACCTGTGCCTCCCATGCCATAACAGATTCCGCGGCCGGTGGTACGGCCATTGCCTGCGGATGCAAGGCTATCAAAGGCCAGTTGGGACTGGATGCCGCGGGTACGCCGAATGACTCTCTTGCCGTGCAGATGCGCCGCGCCGGCAAGTCTACAGGTATTGTGGTGACTAAAACGGTGACAGATGCCACGCCGGCCGCTTTTTATGCGCACAATACGAGCCGTTATAACACCGCTGCAATAGCGGAGGCGCTGGTGGGTGCCGGGTTTGATGTAGTGGCAGGTGGCGGGGCAGGGGATTTCACCGCGGAGCAGAAAGAGAAGCTGCAGAAAAGCACCCGCCTCTTTGAACTGGCTGCAGAAAAGCATTGCCCGCCTGCTTCCGAACGAGGTGACTGGCTGCCGGAGCGGGTAAAAATGGCGCTCGATGTGCTCGAACAGGATGCCGACGGTTTCTTCCTGATGGTGGAAGGCTCCCGCATTGATGAATCGGCCCACGCAAATGATTTCCCTGAAACCGTGCGAGAGACTCTGGATTTTGACCGTGCAGTCGGTGTGGTGCTGAAGTGGATGAAAAAACACCCGGACACGCTGTTAGTTGTGACGGCCGACCACCAGACCGGCGGCCTGAGCCTGCTCGGCGGCAATAAGGAAAAGGGTGAGGTTCAGGGGAAATTCAGCACCTTCCATCACAGTGGGGTGGCTGTGCCCGTGTATGCGGCCGGGCCCGGCGCAGAATGCTTCACCGGTGTGCAGGAAAATACGGCACTTGCACCGAAAATTCGAGCCGCCGCCGGAATCAAGCCGTAACCCATACGCAAAAAAAATCTGTTTTTTGCAGGAAAAAAACAGGGAATTTGCAATTCTTTCTTGCCAACTGGGGAGAATGTGATTAAATAGAGGGGTCAATTCTGCATTACCAAACTATGAAATCCATGATTACTCGTTTCAGTGTTCGTGCTCTGTCCCTGCTGACAGCTGCAATGATTACTCTCCCCGGTATGGTGTTCGCCCAGGAAGAAGCTGAGGCTGCTGCCAAGCAGACCAATATGCTCCAGAAGTGGGTGATTGACGGTGGCTGGACCATGATTCCGCTTGTGATTCTGTTCTTCATCACCATCATGCTTGTAGTGTATTGCGCTATGCAGCTCAACAAGAAGAACTTTGCCCCCGCCGCTCTGCGCGATGAACTCGTTGCCCTCATGGGTGAGTGCCGCGTGCAGTCCGCCATCAAGCTTGCTACCGAGAGCCCGACCTACCTGGGCCGCCTGGTTGCCTATGCTCTGCCGAATGTGGACGCCAACCGCCCCGAAGACCTGGGCAAGGATGCTGTGTCCGATGCTGTGGCCGACTTCACTGCTAACGAGCGCCCCGCACTGATGCGCTTTGTGGATCTGGTAGCTCTCTGCGGTTCCACAGCTCCGACCATCGGTCTGTTCGGTACCATTCAGGGTATGGTGGAAGCCTTCGCCGTGCTGGCTGAAACCGGCCAGGCTGACCCGACCACGCTGGCAGGCTCCATCTCCGTGGCACTTCTTACTACTTTCTGGGGTCTGATTATCTCCCTTATCGGTCTTCCGGTGTTCTACTTCCAGAACAAGCTTGCCAAGGCTCGCGAGGCTGAGTGCATCAATGCCGTGGAAGACATGATGAATGCCGCCATCAATACTCTGAACGGCGAGGCTATGCTTGCCCGCATCCCCGAGGGCTTCGGTGGTGACGAGGAAGAGGCCGACGAAGAAGAGTACGAGGAGGAAGTGGAAGAAGAGGA
>JAGBDZ010000145.1 GCA_017937215.1 Akkermansia sp.
CACCCCTCCACGTTGGTCGGGGTTCCGGTTATTTTTTATTCCAAACCCAGAGTTCCGCCGCTAACGCGGCTCCACTCTGGGCTATGGTTATACCGCCCTACGGGCTCAAAATTCCGCTACGCTGACGCTCCGCAAACTACTCTACAAATTCCAATTTGTCGTTGAGTCCAAGCAATATTCTTTAATTGCCGGAGCAATAAGCTCCGAAATCTGCATGGCAGCATTGCGGCTTGCACATGAGGAGAAATGGTGGTATGCTGACCGCGTTATGTGGACAGGACGTTTTTCACAGCCTACGGCAGATTTGGTATTGGAGTATGGAGAATCCGTCTCCTACGACTGGAAACTTTACGAGCACGACATTGCCGGCTCCACGGCACATGCGAGAGCCCAGCTGAAAGCCGGCATGCTCACGCAGGAGGAGTTCGATGCTATCGCCAATGGTCTGCAGGAAATCCTGGCCGACATCAAGGCCGGCAACTTCAGCTGGAGCATGAAGCTCGAGGATGTGCACATGAACATTGAAAGCGAGCTGACCCGCCGCATCGGAGCCCCCGGTGCCAAGCTGCACACCGCACGCTCCCGCAATGACCAGGTGGCCACCGATACGCGCCTGTACTGCCGCGCCCAGATTGATGCCACCCTGGAGCTGCTGAAGGATATGCAGCGAGCCCTGGTGCAGAAAGCTTCCCAGTATGCGGAGGTCCGCATTCCCGGTTACACGCACCTGCAGCGAGCCCAGCCGGTGACTATCGGGCACCACCTGCTGGCATATGTGGAGATGCTGGACCGCGATGCCGCCCGCCTGGCCGACTGCCGCCGCCGTGTGAATGTGAGCCCGCTGGGCAGCGGCGCCATTGCCGGCAGCACCATCAACCTGGACCGCGCCGGTATTGCCGCGGAACTCGGTTTCGATTCTGTGAGCGAGAACTCCATGGATGCCATTGCCGACCGCGACTACATCATGGAAACCCTTTTTGACCTCTCCCTCATCGGCACGCATCTTTCCCGCCTGAGCGAGGACCTGGTGCTGTGGAGCAGCGCCGAGTTCGGCTACTGCACCCTGAGCGATGCCCACACCACGGGCTCCAGCCTCATGCCGCAGAAGAAGAACCCGGATGTGTGCGAACTGACCCGCGGCAAGAGCGGCCGGCTCTACGGCAATCTGGTGAGCGTGATGGTAGCCGTGAAAGGCCTGCCCCTCACCTACAACCGCGACCTTCAGGAAGACAAGGAGCCCCTCTTCGACTCTTTCGAAACGGTGAGCCTGGCCCTCCGCGTCAATGCCGAAATGGTGGCCGCCATGCGCATCAACCCCGACCGCTGCGCCGCCGCTGTGAGCGACCCCCTGCTCCTTGCCACCGACCTGGCCGATTACCTGGTGCGCCGCGGAGTCCCCTTCCGCAAGGCCCACGAGCTGGTGGGCAAGGCCGTGGCCGTTTCCGTGGGTACCGGGACTCCGCTCAACAAGCTGAGTCTGGACGAGTTCAAGGAAATTTCCCCGGAGTACGGCGAAGATGTGCACGAGGTGTTCAGCCTGGACCGCGCCTTCGCCCTGCGCACCAATCCCGGCGCCCCGAGCGCGGCTAACACCGCACGCCGAATTGCCTACTGGCAGAACAAGCTGGCCTAAGTCCTCATGGTGAAAATTTTCAGGCAGTGCCACCAAAATCAGGGAGGCACTGCCTTTTCACCATCCACTTATTCCGGATTCTTATTCGCAATACAGTATTTATGCTTGCCTTTTCCTCTGTAAACAGGCAGTATAAAGGCACCTTCCCTACTCTTTTATAATGAGCACTACAACAACCAAAATCGGACTTATTCAAACAGCCCCGCTACCCGGCGATTTTTCCAACAATCTGCGAGCCATTGTGCAAGGATACCGCGAGTGTCTGGATCACGGAGCGGATATCGTCATTGCACCGGCAGCTGCACTCTGCGGACTGGAGCCGGGCAGCCTCGCTACGCGGCGCTCCTTTATCAGCCAGACCAAAGCCGCACTGGAGAGTCTTTCGCGAGAGCTGGGATCTGCCCCCCTGCTGCTGGCAGCCTACACACTGACAGTGAGCGACGACGAGCTGTACGTCGGGCTAGCGGGCGATGGCGATGACGAGGCTGACCCATGGATGAAGAATGACCACAGCGTCCTGCTGACTCCGTATCTGCTGGAAAAAGACAGCGTCACCGAACTGGAAAGCAACGACTCCGTCAGCATTGGCGGAATCAAGGTCTATACCGACACCGGCGATGAAGAAATACTGCCCGACGACGTGTTTGACCTCATGGTGAGACTACCCAATACCCCCTGGTACGCCGGAGCAGCCAAGGATGATGAGGAAACCCGCAAATGGGAAGCCAGTATGGCCGGTGCCACAGTCGTGTGCTGCCGCCCGGTGGGCACAGTGGCCGGCAATATCTATGGCGGCGGTTCCGGGGTATATTCAGCAGAGGGCAAAACTCTGCTGCGTCTGCCATTCTTCGAGACAGCAGCAAAAGTCATCGACCTCACCCGACCGGCACAGGCGCTGAATCTGCCTGAAGCGGAGGAACTGCTGACGAGCGCACTTGAGCGCGGCATACGCGACAACGTGCGCAACAACTGTTTCAGCGGCGTGTGTATTCCGTTGGATCATCCTAACTCTGCCTTGCTCGGTGTACTCTGCGTGGAGTCCCTGGGAGCAGCCAATGTCTGCGGTATTTCCTATGATGCGGAAAACACCCTGGCCGACAAACTGGGCATCAGTTGCTTCCGTCCGCAAGCAGGCGAGCTGGCGGCAGCGGCAACCGCGGCGTTGGGCGGCGAGGAATCCACCGCACTTCTGGAAAGGATGCGCAGCGCCATTGCCATCACGCACGCAGAGTCCCGCGGCATGATGTACTGCTGCCCGCTGGGGCGGCGAGAAATCATGCTGGGAGAATTCCTCATGTACGGACTCGGCGCCGGCCACCTGGCGCCGCTGGGCAATCTGTATGATGTGGATATTTATCTGCTGAGCGAGCGATTCCGCGAGCAGCACAGTGATTTGTTCGGCAGCCTGACCGCCCCGCCCCACGGCAGCACCAACCGCATCATCCACGAACTGGCCGACCTGAATACGCCGCCTTCCACACTGCTGAAAGAGGAAAAGAGCTATCTGTTCAAGGAAAACGACGTGCGACTGATTCAGCGCAAGCTGATGGCCTCCGCCCTGAAGCGCACACAGCTCCCCATCGTCCTGCATGTGGACGCCCCTGTGGAGCAGCTGAGTTTCCCCCTGACCAACAGGCTCAACGACTAACAGTATGGTATAAGTTATTGAACCTACATGAGGGTATGCAGCGTCCACACGCTACATACCCTCATGAAAAGCAAAAACTTAACCCGATACACCTACGAAAACACCGATTTTCAGGGCTGGAGAGTGAGCATTCAGCGCTGCGGTCGCATCATCACACGCTATTTTTCCGACCTGCAGTATGGATCGGAAGAAGAATCCAAAGCAGCAGCCGTGGAATACCGCGACATGGTATTTGCCAACATGTCACGCCACCGCGAAGACCTGCCGGAATACATGGATACCGAACTGGAGCACGTGCAACAGCTCCTGCGGGAGAAAAGCGCAGGGCTTAATCATCATGATCAATCTCCTGGAGTTTCTCTCTCTTAGCTCGCTGAGCCTCAGGGTCTGTAATCAACTGGGGTGCCAGTAGCTCACGAAGCCGGGCATTGTTGAAGAACCCGGCCTGCTGGATTCGGGCGAATTGGAGCGCGAGGCGCTCCAGCTCATCAATAATGGGCTGCTTCACTCCTTCCGTGTTGTCAATATAGAGCCAGAGTTCTTTCTGGTCTACTGCCATCTGTTCCTTCAGAGCATCCAGGCTGGCACACAGGTCATCCAGCGCCGCATCCACATCAGCCTCCGACTGCATCCGGGTCAAGGCGGCCGTTTTCTGCTCCAAGGCAGCGACCAGACGGTCGCAGGCCTCTGCCATTGGGTTGGTTTCGGCGGCATAAATGGCAGTGGATGCCATCAGGAAAGATACCAGCATCTTATACATGCAGTCATTCTAGGCTCATCCGGGGGGAAATGTCAAGCAAAGAGCTTCCCCAAAGTCTCAATTTGTGCTTTTCTTCGTGACAAGCTGTCACAGATGCGATAGTATAGACGCACAGGAAACCACCTATTTTCTTCCTATGTCCCAGTCCATTCTCATCGTAATTCCCGCCCGATATGCCTCCACTCGTCTGCCCGGCAAGCCCCTGGTCAAAATAGCCGGGGTGGAAATGATTAAGCGAGTGGCCGACATTGCCGCCTCCATCTGCCGCAAGAACGATAACTGCAACTATGTGGTCGCCACAGACGACCAGCGCATCGTTGACTACTGCCAGGGGGTGGACGTGCCCGTAGTCATGACCGCCGAGACCTGCCGCAGCGGCACAGAACGCTGCTGGGATGCCGTGAGCCAGCAGGCCAGCGCCCCGGATTTCATCGTGAACCTGCAGGGCGACAATCCGCTGTGCCCGCCCTGGGTGATTCAGCAGCTTATTGATGAGTGGAAGGCCTGCCCCGCAGACGTGTTTACCCCCTGCATTCACCTGGACTGGGCGGAGTACGATCGTCTTGTGGAATCCAAGAAGACCACCCCCTACAGCGGCACCACCGTACTGGTGGACAAGAACGGCTACGCTCTCGCTTTCTCCAAGAGCACCATTCCCGCCATCCGCAAGCCCGAGAAGGCTCGTGAAACCATGGAGAAAAGCCCGGTGCGCCGCCATGTCGGCCTGTATGCCTATACCTACACTGCCCTCAAAAACTACTTTGAGCTGCCGGAAGGCGACTACGAAAAGGGCTGCGTGGAAGGTCTGGAACAGATGCGCTTCCTCTACAATGGTCTGCGCGTGAAGATGGTCGAGGTGAACTACCGCGGCCGCAAGACGACCAGCGGCGTTGACTCTCCCGAAGACGTTGCCCGCGTGGAGGCCATTCTGGCCGAATACGGAGAGTACGAGCTGTAATCGCGCATGAGTCAGGTTCCCGAGCATATCGCCATCATCATGGATGGCAACGGCCGCTGGGCCAAGCAGAAAGGCATTCTCCGCGCCAAAGGGCACGAGGAAGGCGGGCGTTCCGTGCAGCGTGCGCTGGATTTATGCCGCGAGCATGGAGTGAAGTGGCTCACGCTGTATGCTTTCTCCACCGAAAACTGGGGGCGCTCTGCCCTGGAGGTGAATGCACTCATGCACCTGCTGGACAAGTACCTGAAGGAGCGCACGCCGGAAATGATGGAGAAAAATGTGCGGCTGCACGCCATCGGCGAGCTGCACATGCTCCCCGAAAACTGCCGCCGCCAGCTTCAGGCCAGCATCGACGCCACCAGGGAAAACACCGGTGTGAACCTGGTGCTGGCGCTCTCCTACGGCTCACGCCAGGAAATCACCGCCGCTGTGCGCAGCCTTGCTGAGCAGGTGAAAGCCGGCACCTTGCAGCCGGAGGATATCACGCCCGAATCCATTGCCGCAAACCTGTACACCGCCGGCATGCCCGACCCGGACCTTCTCATCCGCACCAGCGGCGAGATGCGCATCTCCAACTACCTGCTCTGGCAAATCAGCTACGCAGAGATTTATGTGACGGATGTGCTCTGGCCGGATTTCGGGCGCAAAGAGTTCGAAGAAGCCCTGGCCGAATACGCCAGCCGCGAACGCCGCTACGGCAAACGCTGAACCTGCCCGGTTCGATTTTAATAATCCAAGCCTGTTTCCCTGCGGAAACAGGCTTTTTGGTTTATTCCGGTATGCAGCAGGCGTTGTACGGATTATCGCCGGCGTCCAGATGGAAACTGTGTTTGCGGAAAATCTCTGTAATTTCCTTATCGAGGCCGCGGTCCAGCGGCAGGAGCTCGCGAGTCTCGGACGTAGGCACAGCACCGTGCTGCAAGAGGATGTCGAGCATCTCCACCTTGCCTCGCAATCGGGAGTCCTCCTCCTCGCTCTGCCCCGGAATAGCATAGCGTACACTGTTCAGGCACACGTCAATGGGAACTCTGCGGTGGGCATTCGTATCGTCCGCAGGCGCAGCGGGGACGGCATTCGGCTGGTGGCCCAGCGAAAGCAGCCAGCGCAGCGTCTCCGGCGCGGGCTTATCCGCGGCTGTAACAATCTGGAGCAGAGAGCGGAGCTCCCCCTCATGCTTCAGTTCGGGAGGAGGGACAGGCAGCACCCCATCCTCAATCAACTTCTGCCAGGTGGGCAAAGAAGCATCTGTCTGCAGCAGAAACAAGCCCGCGGCATCGGCTGCATCCAGCTGATAACCATGCCGCAAAAACCAATTCAGCATTTCACCGCAGGAATCATCCGAATACAGCATCGAATGCTGCATCATGCGTACAAAACGGTGTGGTCGTATGCAAGCATTCAGATTCACGCCCTTGGCACTCATCCAATCCAGCAGCTCCAGGCGCTGCGCCACTGGCATGCAATCTCTCCCCGGCGGTGCACAATACATCACAACTTCCGGAAACTCACGCAAATCAACCGCGCCGGACTTCTCTGCCAATAATTTGAACGTGGGCACATCCCCCTTCATCAGGGTAAGCACAGCCAAGGCTGATGCGTTATCCTGCGCAGTTGCAGAAGCAATGAAATCATGCAATGCTTCACGAGCTGGCGCAAAAGCAAGCTTCGACTCCCAATCAGCCAACAAGCGAAGAGCAACCTGCACCATCCACGAAACGCCATCTTCCTCCTCGCCCTCGTTGTACATCCAGTTCTGCTGCAGGGTCAGGTAATTCGCCTGCACGGCCTGCGTCGTCAGGTACTCATCCATCTTTTGCAATCGATGAATCTCATCTGCCGACCAGCCGGCATGCGCAGACGGGGCACTGCCCCATTTCCAGCTGTAAAGCCAGCCGTAGCCCCCTAGCACAATGAGGCCGGCAAGCCCGAGGGAGACCGCTGCTGTGTACTTGATTACCTTCCGGCGTTTCATTTCGTGTACGCGTTTGAGACAAGAGCCTTTTCACCGGCCTGAATGCGCAGCATCTCCATCTGCAGGCGTGTGAGTTCTTCGTTGAACAGTACCGGCGTGAGCGGGCGCCAGGTGCCGATGCTCCCCATGTGCTGCATCACACGGCGCAGATGACCGGCCAGCGGAGACTCTTTGTCCAGCACCGGTTCAATCAGCCTGGCGGCTTCAGAGAGATGACGTTTGCTGGCTATGCGAGAGCGGGGGCCGGCCTGCGCCATATTATCGAAGCGGAAGCCCACATCCATGAAGTAGGCATGTTCCAAGGCGAAGGGAATCGAGTTCACGCGCTCAATATCAAGGTAAATACACACGCGGCAAATCTGCTGCAACAGGCCGCAGATAACGATGGCGGGCAGCACTCGTCCGCTGTTCACCATCATATCCAGCGGTTCGCCCTTGATGCGCTCCATGGCGAGATGCCAGGTGCCGTCCGCCTCCAGCAGTTCTAGCGGAGCCGCGATGTTCGGGTGGTCGATTCGCGCCTGCAGGCGTGCCGTTTCCACAAAGAAACGAACCTTGCGGTCATCCTGCATGGCAGCGGGGCGCAAACTGCGGATGAGCACGTCGCGGCTCATATTCTTCTGCGTGGCGGCATAGGTCACCGTATCGGCATCCTCGCTGTGCACGGAGGAGAGGATATACTGCTGAGCCACCACTCGCGGCAGACTGTAGGCGGAATATGGCATAGTGATATGAGAGCGTTAACCGTCGTAACCAAGTTTGAGCACTGGGAGCCCCTCCACGGCCTGTTCCCAGGCCTCGGCGGGAATGACAAAATCAAGGTAATACTGAGTTTCCCCATTCTCGTCCTGTTCTTCCACTCGCTCCATAATAACTTCGCAATCATCCTGCCCCAGAATGGTGGGATACACGGCATTCACCTGATTGGCGGGGAAGCTGAGCACATAATCCATATCAGCTTCGCCGGCTTCGCGCCTGGGCAGGAAGATGTAAATATCGTCCCACACCACCGAACCGGTCAGTTCATCCGGCAGGTCGAGCACATCCCCCAGCGGCCGGCTGTTGTAAATGGACTCGCCATTCACCTTCATCCAGGCTCCCACGCGTCTGAACACCTCCACGATACCCGCGGGAATGGAACCATCTGCCCTGGGGCCAATATTCAGCAGCAGGTTGCCACCCTTTGCGGCGCATTCCTGCAACTGGTATATGATGGTTTCCGGGCTCTTGTAATTCTCGTGGTCATCCTGGTGGTAGCCCCAGCGGTTGCCCACCGTCATGCAGGCCTCCCAATCGCGGCCGGGGTAACCCTCGCGGGGGATGCGTTTCTCCGGCGTGGAGAAATCGCCCTTGGAAAAGTCCAGTTCCGTGGCATCCAGGCTCGGGTCGAATCCACTGAATGCATACAGGCGATTATTGAACAGAACGCCCGGATTCGCATCGCGGCAGGTCTGCATCAGTTCCTGAGCTTTCCAGGCCTCACCGGACAGGTTGCCCTGCGAGTAGTCCCACCACATAATGTCGATAGGGCCGTAGCTACGCACAAGCTGGCGCACCTGCGTGTGCAGATACTCCTGGTACGCGGCATGGTTGCGGGGAATCTGTTTTTCCTGCAGCATGCGTTCCTGCCCCACCGGGTAGCACAGGTCGCGGCAGATGGTATTGTCGTAATCCTGCTGGTGCCAATCGATCACACTGTGGTACAGGCCCACCTTCATGCCGGCCTTGCGGGCCGATTCCGTAAACTCTTTCACGATGTCGCGCCCCAGCACTGCGCCGGTGCAGTAATCTGAATTGATGGCATCAAACAGAGCAAAACCCTCATGATGCTTGGAGGTAAGCACCATATAGCGGCAGCCGGCCTCCTTGGCCAGAGCAGCCCAGGCTTCTGTACACCCCTCGGCAGGGCGGAAAAGCGGCAGCGCCTCCGCCGCATAGGTGGCTGTATCCAGCCCCAGATTGCACTGAATCCACTCACCGCCCCCGGGCACGCCCTTGAAATATCCGCCCAGGCCGGAATACAGACCATAGTGGATGAACATGCCGAACTTCGCATCGCGCCACCACTTCATGCGCGCATCGCGCTGTTCCTTGGTCTCCTGTTGCTCTGCGGGTGCGGCCGGGGCCTCCTGCGCGGGGCTCAGGCTCCCGAAAAGCATGGCCGCCACCAGCGGATAGATGATTTTGCAAATTCTCATTACTGATAATACTCTCAAAAATGCCTGCTTTTGTCAACATGTGAAATTTTCCCGGAATAAATAGTGACCTCCCGTACGCATTGTCTCAAAAATAACAAAATCAAATGTTTTCCCATTGACCCAAACAGGTAGCGTATGATAAGATAGTAACACGGTGCACGACCGACACCGACATGCGCGCTATGAACGAAAAAATCATGGATCTCGGGAACTATATTCCCGGTGGAAAAAAAGTGCCGGGCTGGCTTCTCAATCTGGGTGAAAGGCTGCTGGGATTTCACATATTCAACGTGGCACATTCCAAAATTGAGGATGATTTCAAAGCTGGGTGCACTGATAATTTTTTCAAGCTTGCCTGCAAACACCTCCCCCTGAACTATGAACTGAAGGGGTTGGAAAACATTCCGGCAGAAGGCCCCTGCGTGATAGTAAGCAACCACCCCCATGGCATGTCTGATGGGTTGATGATTGGCGATATCGCCATGAAGGTGCGCAGCGATATCCGCATCGTGGTCAATGAGTTCCTGCACTGCGTGCGCGGCATGAGGCCCTACCAGATTACAGTCGATGTGTACGGCGGAGAAGAAGCCAAGCGAGCCAACATGAGCGGCATGCGTGAAATCCTCAAATGGCTTCGAGGCGGGCATTGCCTCATCATTTTCCCCAGTGGATCAGCAGCTTCGTGGTCGGAGCAGGATGGCCGGGTAATCGATGACCCCTGGCAGGAAAACATGGCTGCCATCATCCGCAAGACAGGTGCCACCGTGGTGCCCATGCATTTCTCCGGGGAGAATGGTGCGCTGTTCCAGTGGGTCACCCGCAGGTGCAAGGAAAAACGCTCTGCGCTCCTTGCCCGCGAAATCAAGCGCGACCGCCGCACCCTGCACCAGGTGCGCGTGGGTAAGCCAATTCCCGCAAGCAGGCTTGAAATGCTGGAGACCGATGCCGCGCTCTCCGATTTCCTGCGTCTCAGCAGCATGATGCTGCGCTACCCGGATACAGCAGCCTCTGCCTGCGTGGAAACGCCACGCAACATGGAACCTATTGATGAGCCTGTGGCCCCGGATGAACTGCAGGCAGAAATCGATTCCCTGCCGGAAGCCGAACACCTGCTTTACACGCACAAAAGCACAGGTCTGCAGATTTACACCGCCCAGGGCAGCCGCATTCCCCGCCTGTTAAAGGAAATCGGTGTGCAGCGTGAAATTATCTTCCGCTCGGTGGGCGAAGGCTCAGGCACCGCCTGCGATACCGATGAATATGACCAATTCTACGACCACCTCATCATGTGGGACCCGGCGAATAAGCGCATTGCAGGCGCCTACCGCATGGGCAGGACTGACCAGATTGTGAAAGCCCGCGGCATTACAGGTATCTACAACACGGAATTCTTCACCATCGAGAATGAATTTGTCAACTACGTGAAGAATGGTCTGGAAATGGGCCGCGCTTTCATCACCGGCCCCTACCAGAAGCACCCGGCCTCTCTCGACACACTGTGGATGGGTATCGGGCGCTTTGTGCTCAAATACCCGCAGTACCGCTATCTGTACGGCACAGTGAGCGTATCGTCTGACTACACGGTCCGCTCCCGCACGCTTATCCATGAGTATCTCAAGTGCCACTGCATGGATAAAGAAATGGCCAAATACGTGCAGGCCAAAACGCCACCCAGAAATATGGACCTGCTGAGCGAAGATGCCCGACTGCTTCCCGCAGGTCTGGCAGACTTGCGCCTGCTCTCTGCCATGGTCAGCGATTTGGAGCCGGATGGCCGCAGCATCCCGGTGCTGCTCCGCCAATACCTGCGTCTGAATGGCAAAATGGTATCTTTCAACGTGGACGCCGAGTTCGGAGACACGCTCGATTGCCTTGTTGTAGTGGATTTGCATGAAGCCCCGGACCGTCTCATCAGCAGATACTGCGGAGCCCCCTTAAAATCCACCGCCGAGGCCACGGCAGAAGCTTGACAAACCCAAACCGATAGGGCAGAATAAGACAACATTTGATGGGGACGCTTAATATGAAACGCAACAAAAGGCACACAAAGCTCACTCTCGCTCTGATTCTGGGTAGCATGACCCACATCCCGGCCCACGGCGCGGATCTGGTTCCGCTGCCGGAAGACCTCTTCTCTTCCAAAAATGACACCAATCCCATCATTGACATAACGAACCGCGCGGTCAGTGGTCTGGGCAAACAGGCTCCGCAGATTCCGGATGCTCTCCAGGTCACCAATGATGGTGGCACCATTACATATGACAACGAGAAAAACGTATTCTCGTACCAGGGTGCCCCCGATACCCCCATCCGGCTCCGGACTGACAGCGGTTCTGATATTCACACGCCGACCATGGAAGCCAGGATTGACACGGGAGATGCTATTCTCTCCGGGCCGGTCACAGTCTATCAGGATGATATTCTGGTCCGCGGTGAAGATGGTGGCTATTACAACTGGAAAGAGAAGAAAACAGCGGTCAACAAAGTTCGCATCAAAGTAAGTGGCCTTCTGATTCGTGGTTCAAAGATTGAATACAATACCGACGCCGAGGGGAAAGAATACATCACGGTATATGATGCCTACGTCACCACCGAAGACGTGCAAAAGCCATCTGCCTGGATTGGCACCGGCACCCTTACTATCTATCCCGGCGATTACGGTAAAGTATCACGTCTCAGCATTGCAGCCGGAGATTCGGAATACACGGTTCCGGTGCTGGGGTGGTTCTCATTCTCTCACTCCCTGAACCCGCGGGAAGGCTACATGCCGGGATTCGGCACCCGCTCTCACTGGGGTACATACCTGGAAAACAGCTATGGCATCCTGTTTGGTAACCGCCGGGTTGACGGCATCATGCCTACGGCCGATTATCTCGCCACGCTTCATCTGGATGGCAGAACACGCCGTGGCCTGGCTGCGGGCCTTGATCTGGAAGACATCGGCATGACCCGGAAACACAAGGACATGACAGGCTTTACTTTCTACTTTGCCGATGACCTTGATTCCGCCATCAACCCGGTGGAGGCGCCTCGTATTCCGGTGGACGACAAACGTTATTTTGCAAGTCTGAAAGCTCTCTGGGACGTCAGCCCTGCGGCAGATCCGCATGGCGAGTGGCAGTTGGTTTCCAATGTCAACTTGGTCAGCGACCGTTACATGCTGCGAGACTTCCTGCCTGATATCAGCCGGGCCAATGATAAACCGGATAACACGGTCCGCCTGGTACGCCGCACGAACAACACGCAGAGCATGGTATACACCCGCTTTGCCCCAAATGATTATTACATGACGGACGAGCGGCTGGAGGCCTCTTTCTACCGCGTCCGCACTGCTATCGGCAACACCGGTATCAACTACGAAACCAGCAACAGCGCGTGCATCATGCGCCAGTATCTCCCCACGGAAATGCGAGAGATGTACAAAGCACGGCTGGATAATCTGCGCGATGGTAAAATCAAGGATTACTACACCAGGCTCCTCAATACGGAAAGCTTCTTCCGTGTCAATACCACCCACGAGTTTACCACCAGCCTGACCGCCTACAAGTTCCTCAACATAACGCCCAAGGTCGGTGGAGCCTACACCGGCTACTATGATGTTGGCGGGGTCGGTTCTGATAATCGATTCCTCGGCTACGTTGGCTGCGATTTCAACCTCAAGTTCCACAACCGTTATCCGAATTTCCAGTACAAGGATTTCGGTCTCCAGGGGCTCACTCACGTCATTCAGCCCTATGCCACCTTCTCTCGTGGCAGCATTTCATCCTCCAACGATGAAGTCCCCCAGATTGACACATGGTCCAGCATCATGAGCGGAAGCACCACTTCTCCCATTCCCTTGGATTTGAGTGGTTTCACCGGTATGGATGGATGGGGCAGCTGGAACATCTGGCGTCTTGGCCTCAGGAATGCCTTTGTTTCCAGCGTGGATGGTGATAAGCTTAAACTGCTCACGTGGGATGTCTTCTGCGACTACAACGTCGACAATCCCAATTCGGACAGCAACTACTCGAATCTCTACAATATCGTCAACTTCAGACCCTCTCACAGACTTGATTTCTACCTGACCACCCAGACGCCGACCATCAGTAACGGCGAAGGCTTCCGGCAGTACAGTATCGGCACCCGCATCATCCCCGCTGATTGGCTGGAAACCTACCTCTCCTACCGTTCCATCTCCAACCACCCGGTGCTGGAAGATTCGGGGCAGATTCATATGCGCACAAACGTGCGTATCAATGAAAAGTATACTTTCTCGGTGCAGCTGTATTACGAAGAGGATGAAGGCCGCTTCCCCATTCAGCAGTACTCCCTCTTCCGCCACGCCGGCGCATGGTACATTGGTGCCTCAGTCTTCCTGCGTGACAACGGTGGTAAGAAAGAAGAAGGCTTCGGTATCTCCTTCACCCTGGGCGAAACCGGCACGGCTCTTCCCATCGATTTGCTCTAAATCCGCATCACATTCTCTTAAATCCCCCATGCCCCGGAGCATGGGGGATTTTTGTGCGCTAATAACCGTTTTGTCATGCGATTGAACAAAGGATGCGTATTATTCATCAACTGACATTGAACTTACTTGATAAAAAGCGCGCAGGTGGTAGACTTGTGCGCAAACCACGACCATGAACACACAGGAATTCAATGAACAGATTGCGCAGCGCTCTGCCTGGGTCAGCGCAGTAAAACAGGAGATGGCCAAGGTGGTAGTTGGCCAGCAGAAACTGGTGAACCGCCTGATTCTGAGTCTGCTCTGCAAGGGCCACGTACTGCTGGAAGGTGTGCCGGGTCTTGCAAAAACCCTTTCCGTGAAAGCACTGGCCGGCACCATGCAGGCTGCGTTTTCACGAATTCAGTTCACTCCGGACCTGCTGCCCGCCGACCTTCTGGGCACCATGATATATAACCCGGAGGAGCGCCAGTTCACCGCCAAAAAGGGCCCGGTGTTTGCCAACCTGATTCTGGCAGACGAAATCAACCGCGCCCCGGCCAAAGTGCAGAGTGCCCTGCTGGAAGCCATGCAGGAACGCCAGGTTACCCTGGGTGAATGCAGCTATCCCCTGCCCAACCCCTTCCTGGTGCTCGCCACGCAAAACCCCATCGAGCAGGAGGGCACATACCAGCTTCCGGAGGCCCAGCTCGACCGTTTCCTCTTCAAAGTGGTGGTGGATTACCCCAGCCGCGACGAGGAGCTCAAGGTACTGGAAATGATGAGCAGCACAACGGCCACTCCTCACACCAGCCCGGTAGTGACCGTAGAAGATATTGATGCTTCCCGTGAACTCATGGATCAGATTTTCATCGACCCCGCCGTGCAGCGCTACATCGTGGACCTGGTGCGAGCCACCCGCAGCCCTGAAAAAGTGGACCCGCGTCTGGAAGGCATGGTGCGCGCCGGCGCCTCCCCCCGCGCCACGATCAATATTGCACTGGCAGCCAAGGCCCTGGCCTTCACCCGCCAGCGTGGCTACGTGACCCCGCAGGATGTCAAGGATCTGGCACACGATATTCTGCGCCACCGCATTCTGCTTTCTTACGAGGCCGAAGCCGCCAACAAGACCAGCGACAACGTCATCGACAGCATCCTCTCCAAGGTCCCCGTGCCGTAAACCGCTATGGACAGAACGCAGGAAATCATGGAAAAGGTGCGCCGCATCGAACTGCAGGCACGCCGCATGTCCACCGCCACCTTTGCCGGGCAATACCGCTCCGGTTTCCGTGGTCAGGGCCTTGATTTCGATGATTTCCGGGAGTACCGCGCCGGGGATGAGCCCCGATTCATCGACTGGAAAGTCACCGCCCGCACCGGCACCCCCTATGTGCGCACCTTTCACGAGGAGCGCGAGCAGGTGCTGCTGCTGGCAGTGGACGTGAGCGGCAGCATGGATTACGCCAGCGGAGGCATTGCGGATACAAAACGCGAATACGCAGCGCAGATTGCTGCCGTGCTGGCATACAGCGCAGCTCTGAACGGCGACAAAGTCGGGCTGCTGCTCTTCGGCCACAAACCGCACTTCTACCTGCCGCCCGCCAAGGGCATGAAGCAGTGCCAGCGAGTGGTGCGAGAGATTCTGAGCGCCCCCACGGCCGGTGCAGATGACACCGTGGACGAAGTGGCTGCCGAAATTCTGCGCACCCAGCGCAAAAGCGCCATGGTTTTCCTCATCAGTGATTTTCTGGCAGCGGTGGATAAACAGGCCATCGGTAAACTGAATTTCCGGCACGAGCTCATTCCGGTACGCGTCAATGATCCCGCAGAAATAGAACTGCCGGCAGCAGGGCGCATCAGCTTCCGCGACCCGGAAAGTGGTGAACTCTTCGTCGGTGATCTGAGTGATAAGCAACTGCACCAGGCCCACAGCAAGGCCATGCAGGCGCACAGGTTGGAATGGCAGCGGGTGTTCAACCAGCTTGGCATCGACTCACTGGATTTACTCACCACTCAGGATTTTATCCCCGCACTGCGTAAGATGTTCAACCGCCGCAGCCGCGTTTTCGCACATTGATAATATATGGGTAACGATATTTTACAGGCCATTCCCACGCTGGAGAAAGACATCCCTGCAGATCAATTCATGGTGCAGGAATTCTGGGTTCCCCTGGCCTGGGTCTGCGTGGTGCTGATTCCCCTGGCAACGCTGGCGGCCTGGTGGCTCTACCGCCGCAACAGGAAAGCGGCCGCACCGGGCATTACCCCGGTGCAGGAGGCGCTGGCAGCTTTGCAGGAACTTGATTCCCAGCTTCCGCCCATGCGCGAGTGTTCGCTGCGTCTTTCCCTGATTCTGCGTACCTACCTGGCCGGTCAGGCGCAGGACCCCGCTCTTTTTGAAACGCATGAAGAATTCACCCAGCGCATGGATTCACTCTCGGGCGTGCCGCAGAGCTGCCAGCTGGAAACCCGGGATTTACTTGACCAACTGGCCGAGTTCAAGTATGCAGGAGCAAGCGAGCACGACACCACTCGTGCCCATGCACTCATTACCCAGGCCCGTGATTTAGTAGGTCGTATCGATACCGAACAGAAGAAAGAAGCCGCGCAGAAGGAGGTATCCGCATGATAATTGCCTCAACAGCCCCGGTGGTAGAAGCCACGCGCGAGTTCACCTTTGCCCAGCCGCTCTGGCTCTGGGCCTTGCCGGCGCTGCTGCTGTTTCTCTTTCTGCGCCGCCGCCGCGGCACAACCGCCAGCCTGGTGCATCCCACCATTCGCTTTGCGGCCGCACACCTGCAGCGCCCCGCTACCCTGGCCGGGCGAGTTGGTCCTATCCTCATGGCTCTGGCCATGGCGGCTCTCATCATCGCCCTGGCTCGCCCGCAATGGAAAAACCAACACACGGAGGAAACAGTAAGCGGCATTGACATCATGATTGCGTGTGACCTCTCCGGCTCTATGGCCAGTCAGGATATGCTCTTCAACGCCAAAGATAGGTTGGGACGCAAGCAGCGCGTGGCCATTGACCGCCTCACTGCGGCCAAACACGTCATCAGCGAGTTCATCACCGGCCGCCCGAATGACCGCATCGGCCTCGTTGCCTTTGCCGGCAAGGCTAAACTGTGCAGCCCGCTCACCCTTGACCACGGCATTGTGCGCTACATCATTCAGGAGTTTTACCTGGCAGATGACCGCCGTCCCGGTTACATAGCAGAGGACGGCACAGCCATCGGCACTGCCATTGCCTCCGCCGCCCTGCGCCTCAACGAGCGTAAGGAAACCAAGAGTAAAGTCATCATCCTGGTGACAGACGGCATGAGCAACCGCGGCAGCATCTCCCCTATCGATGCCGCCAGACAGGCTGCTGAGCTAGGCATCAAGATTTTCACCATTGCCATCGGCAAGGATGAGCGACTCTCTCGCTACACCGCCAATATTGATACCTTCGATGAAAAAACACTCAAGGAAATAGCCCGCATCACCGGCGGTCAGTTCTACCGCGCCAGCAGCGGTGCGCGATTGCAAAAAGCATTCGAAAACATTGATAAACTTGAAAAGACCGAGGCCAGAAAACGCACGCTCATCAGCTTCGATGAGCTCTTCATCTGGCCGCTGGCAGCCGCATTCTGCTTCCTGACTCTCGGCATTGCGCTGAATCTGGCCCGCCCCAAGCCTGCACCTTAATTCCACCATGAGTTTCCTGTACCCGAACGTCCTCTGGTTTCTTCTGCTCGTCCCTGCACTGGCAGCACTCGTAGTGCTGGCATGGCGCAGCACCGGACAGGGCTGGCGCAAGCTCGTCTCGGCCAAACACCAGGAACTGGTTCACCGCCGTTCCCTCTGGCGCACCGCCCTGCCCGCCACCTTTGGCCTGCTGGCCCTTACTTGCTGCATCATTGCCCTCGCCCGCCCCATCAATGGCTACCGTGAAGGCGGCGCTACAGCAACCGGGCGCAACCTGCTGATAGCGCTGGATATTTCGCGTTCCATGGAGACTGAGGACGTGAAGCCCTCGCGCCTGGCGGAAGCCCGCGCTGCAGCCTACGAACTGATCGATGCGCTGCCGGGAGACAAAATCGGGCTCATTGTCTTCTCCGGTGAAGCGGATTTAGTGGTGCCTCTTACCTACGACCACACCGCGCTGCGCGATGCGCTCGAGCAGGTAAACCGCAGCTGGGCGGGTGTGGGCGGCACCAACTTCGGACTCGTGCTTCGCAAAGCCATGCAGGATTTCAAACGCAGCACACCCGAGGGCAGCACCAATGCGCTCGTCATTCTCAGCGATGGCGAAGATACGGTCAACTCCTCTCTGGAAATCGCCGAAGAGGCCAAAGAAAGCAAGCTGCTGGTTATCACCGTGGGTATCGGCACCGCCGCCGGTGGCCCCATTCCGGATGCGCGAGGTGAAAACGGTCTCTGGCAGGATGCGAACGGCAAACATGTCATCAGCAAACTCAACACAGATTCTCTTATCAATTTTGCCAAGGCGACAGGAGGCGATTATTTCGTGATGGATTCCAATGCCAACCTCACAGCTTTCACCCAGGCTGCTGTGCGTAAGCTGGATAAACACGAAGAAGCCTTCTCCATCAACAAAGTACCGAACGACCTCTTCGTTCCTTTTGCGACCACGGCCTTGATTCTATTGATTCTCACCATGTTGAGCAGCACTGAATGGAAGCAGGCCCGCAACCTTATACTCATCATCGCCCTTGGTGGCATGACACCTGCACTTCACGCTGCTCCGCTCAAAGAATCGGCTGCCGCCTACAGCCTGGGTCTCGCGCACATGCAGAATGCAGAGCATGCCAAAGCGAGGGAGGCATTCTCTACCGCGCTGCTTGATGAAGACCGTGCCTTGCAGGCTGCCTCAATGTACCAGTTGGGGCAGATAAATGCCACAGCTACCTTCAACGAACTCCGCGCGCTGTATGGTGCCCCCGAAACAGAAGGGCTGGACGATGAAGAGCAATCAGCTTCGCGTGTCACGCCCGAAGCGCTGCAGAAAATTGTAGATTCTCTCAAGCTGGATATTGAGACCTACAAGGAAGCTCTGAACCTTCAGCCCGGGCTTAAGCAGGCTCAGAAGAACATCACGGCTATCGAAAAACTCATCAAACGTCTGGAAGAAGAAATCGAGCGCCTCAAGCAGCAGCAGCAGCAGCAACAACAGGACCAACAAAACCAGCAGCAGAATCAGCAGCAGAATAACGAGCAGCAACAGGACCAGCAGAAAGACCAGCAGCAAAACCAGGACGCTGACAAGCAGGACAAGGACGACGAACAAAAGGATTCTGAGCAACAGGACGATAAACAGAACCAGGAGCAGGACCAGAACAATAAGGAGGGGCAGCAGGAACCCGATAAGCAGGACCAGCAGCAGAATAACAATCAGCAGCAGGACCAGCAGAAAGACCAGCAACA
>JAGBDZ010000146.1 GCA_017937215.1 Akkermansia sp.
CGCCGCAATTGGACCAGTTCTCGTAAATTCAGGGACGGAAGTTCTAACTTAGGAGCCATGCCTTCATTATACTATACTCCCTTCCTCTTGGAAATTCTTGATTGTTCTGATGTCCGACTTTTTAGAAGTTCCCAATTGTCAATCCACGTATCCCAAATCTTTGGGACACGTGTTACTTGGTACGTCAGGCATGACACGTAACTGGGGTGGAAGTCCCCAATGAGCCGCTGACAGGGCGGAATCAAATAGCCAAAGGCAACTGCGTCACAGTAATGTGGGGTGGGAAGGAAGCCGGGCATTGAGCAACGGATGGATAAACCGGAGAGTTCACCATGGTATACGGGGGCTGAATCAGGCTGATTCTAGTCATTTTTAATCTTTTCCGCCGACTAGCCCGGTTATTTTGCTTGCCAAGTGACAACAAAAAGAGTAGAATAGCGCGCCCGCCGTTGGCGGCCGTTCCCTCGGCCTCAATTTTCTGCGGAGGGAACTAGAAAACAACATATACATCTACACATTCTTCATATCATGAACGAACTCAAAGGTGCATGCATCATCGGTCAGTCCGGCGGTCCTACCGCTGTGATTAACGCCAGCGTTCTGGGTGCCATCCAGACCGCTCTCAACGCTCCTCAGATTACCCGCGTGCTGGGTGCCGCCAACGGCATCAAAGGCGTGCTGGAAGGCAAGCTTTACGACATGGGCATGGAAGACCCGGTAGAGCTGGAGCTGCTGAAGTTCACCCCGTCCTCCGCCCTGGGCACCTGCCGCTACAAGATGAAGAACCCGGATGTGGATCCGACCGACTACGAGAAGCTGCTGGAGACCTTCAAGAAGTTCGACGTGCGCTACTTCTTCTACAACGGTGGCAACGACTCCATGGACACCTGCAACAAGATTTCCAAGTTCATGGAGAAGAGCGGCTGGGAGTGCCGCGTGATGGGCATTCCGAAGACCATCGACAACGACCTTTTCGGCACTGACCACTGCCCCGGCTACGCCTCTGCCGCCAAGTACATCGCCACTTCCGTGATGGAGGTGAAGCACGATGCCTGCTGCTACGACACCGGTATGGTGACCATCATCGAGGTGATGGGCCGTCACGCCGGCTGGCTGACCGCCGCTGCCGCTCTGGCCACCTACGCCGGTGCCGGTCCCGACCTCATCTACCTCCCGGAGGTTGACTTCGACATGGACAACTTCCTGGCTGACGTGGAGAAGATTTACAACGCCACCGGCAAGTGCCTCGTGGTGGTTTCCGAAGGCATCCACGACAAGGACGGCAACTTCATCTCCGAAGCCAAGACCAACAGCAACGACGGCTTCGGCCACGCTCAGCTGGGTGGTCTGGCTAACAAGCTGGCTGAAATCGTCCGTGCCCGCGTGACCTCCGCCAAGGTGCGCGCCATCGAGCCCTCCCTGCTGCAGCGCTGCGCTACGCACCTGGGCTCTGCCACCGACGCTCATGAGGCTTACCTCGCCGGTAAGACCGCCGTGGAGGCTGCTGTGGCCGGCGACACCGACAAGATGCCCGCTTTCGAGCGCACCACCGACGAGGAAGGCAACTACAAGTGCGAGATGAAGCTCCTGCCCCTGGCCAGTGTGGCTAACTTCGAGCGCAAGGTTCCCCGCGAGTGGATCAACGCTGCCGGCAACAACGTGGAGATGGCTTTCGTGGACTATGCCCTGCCCCTCATCCAGGGTGCTACCGGCATGAAGACCGCCGAATCCCTGCCCCGCTTTGCCCGTCTGCGCAAGATTCTTGCTCAGCCCTGCTGCTAAAGCGAACGGCAAATTGCCCATTTCAAAGGAGCTGCTGGTATCCGGCAGCTCCTTTTCATGTCTTAAATTCTTGTTATTCTTGAAATAATATCGAACAATTAGTAAATTAGGTTGTCACCAGAACCATGATGTGGCAGTATAGGCCCATCCGGTACTGAACCCGGCAACTACAATATGACCCAACGCAACATTACCCGATACACATACGAAACCACATCCTTCCAGGGATGGCGCCTCAGCATCTGCCGCAAGTGGAACCAGTTCACCAAGTATTTCTCCGACCGCCAGTACGGCAGTGAGGAGGCCGCCTTTCAGGCAGCAGTGGAAATGCGCGACCGCATTTTCGATGCCCTGAAGCGCACCCCGGATGACCCGCGCGGCGTGTTCGAACGCTTCAAGAACGGTCTCGAAGAAGCCCCGGCATTACAATCAGTACCGGCCGACAAATAAAAACCTCATCCCCGCCCCAACCGGCGGGGATTATTGTTTCCACGCCGGAAGCGCGCTGTTCACCGGCAAGAGTTCAGAAGCGTCCCACACATGTGTGGGGCGCATCTGCGCATCAGACCGCAGCAGGAACCCACATTGGTGTTCGCTCACGCGTCCCGGCACATCGTCTTTCGCCGCATCTGCATGAAGCCATTTGCGTTTATCCGGCTGCACAAGATTCCAGACATGGTAACCATCTTCTGTGCGGCCGTGAACCATGCGGCATGGCACCTTCATAAGATGGCATGTCACGAACATAGCCTCAGCATAAGCCAGGGAACCGTACTGCCGGCCCGACATGGCAGCCTCTAATCCCTGCTGCTTGTCACTCGGTGAAAACTGCTCGATGAGAGCGAGATAAACATCGCGCACCTTCTGGCGGGGTGTCTTCCAGGGGGCTCCGTAGGTCTCCGCCAGTCGACGGCACATCGACAGTGCTTTCTTTTCTTTCTGGTTCAGTTTTTCAGCAGCTGCGGAATACTGCGCGGCTGCCAGCAGACGGCGGTGTGTGCTGAAGCGGAAATTGATACTGATGCGTTTGGCATCGTCATCGTACACCACACTATGAAGCGATGAATACTGAGGCAAAGACGATTCAGCTACCATTCTGCGCATCTGCCAATCGGGGATCTCAGCAGCACATGCCAGATTGAGCGTTGACTCATCCAGCTCGCGGAGGCGAGCCTCCAATGCGCGGTCAATATCAGCCGAAGAAAGGCAACGGACTTTCTTGTCATCTCTTGCACGTTTTTTTTCGCCATGGAGCGAAGATAATGCCGGACGTGCCACCTGCTCCGCCTCCTCTAAAACATGCATATCAGATAGAATCTTCAGAATAGAATCCGCCTCCTGCGGCAGTGGGCAAGGCCCCGGGGCGGTGAGCCAGCAGCGCCGACGTTCATGGCGCATGCGGAAATTCCATTCATTAAAGTCCTGCGAGCGCGGATACAGTTCCGGATTCGGCCATTCGTGGTCAGAGGCAATCTCCGCATCCGTCAGCAGGTAATAGGTGTACATGCGGCGCCCCGCACCGGCGGCGGGGTCATTCCACGCAGTATCGAGGTGGTACCACTTTTTATTCACCCGCACCAGATTCCAGACATGGTTCATTTCTGCCGAACCCGACACCAGGCGGCATTCAAGCCCCAGCATACTGAGCAGCAACTGGGTGGAAGATGCATAGGCAACGCAGGAGCCCACACCATCCAGGATAACATCATCCACACCATGTTTTCCCTTGGTGTAGAGAGTTCCATCCAGCAAAGCATCATGTGCGCGTTTCAAGGCCATCTCGCAGGGCATTCCGCGTTGGATGTTGTCGCAAATCCACTGCGAGCAGGTTTGGAGCACCTGCTTTTCCCTCCGGGTAAGCTGCAGCTCCACCTCAGGGTTGCGGAAGGCGGCAAAAATGCGTGCAGCCGGCGAATATGTGGCCTTCAGCACTGCGCGTCGGCCACCTGACTCCAGACGGAAATGGCCGAAAATCCCTGTATTCAATTCGTCCAGCCACCTCTTTACAACCTGAGAGTCGACACCTTGCAATTTTACGGTCAATTCCTTGCTCTGGAACGCCGACATTCCCTGCACTAATGCCTCCAGCCGGTGGCGGGAATCCACAATGGACTCGTATCCCTCATCGAACGCATAGGATACATTCGCAGGCCCCGAAACATAGCCGGCATAATCACGATTCGATTCTGCCAAAGGTTCCCATTCCTTCACCTTGACCTCGGCAGGAGAATCGTCCCTATCTTCAAAACCAGTGATAGCACGTGCACGTTCCACCACACTCGCACCCGAAGCGAGGAGTGGAGTCATGAACAGAGCCGCAGCCAGAACAAAAGTGGGTAATCTCATATCTGAAAGAATTATTCTGTCGGAGTCAGGCGGATGAGGGTGTGCAGCTCCTCACCGCGGGTGCTGGCGGCGGCATCTATCTGCTGCACATACTGAGCGGCATTCCGGACCGCCTCGGCTGCGTCTTTCACCTGCGGGTCCTGGCAACTACCCGCCGCCGTTTCCAGCACATCGGCCAGAGTCGGAACTTTCAGGGTAAACCAGGCACCCGCCATCATCGGCCCCGGCTCTGCCGCCGGCAGCTCAGCAGCGGGCACCCCGGCATTCAGCAGCAGAGCGCTGCCCTCTGCCCTCATGCTAAAGCAACCACGCAGCTCTGGGCAAAGAGTCGTTCCTCCCGCACCCAGCTGTTCACAAATCCGGGACGCAGTGGCGGCATCCGCCATTTCCGAACGCAGAGTAACAGAGACGAAAGGCTCAGCCGAGGCATTGCGGCTCACCACCAGAGCCGTGCTGCCTGTCTGCCCACTATGCCAGCCGAAAAATCCGGCAGCCAGCTGCTCCAGCTTTCCCCGGTTCTGCTTCAGCTGGCGGCAGGATTCAAGCACGGAATCGCCATACTCCGGCTTCAACGTATCAAGATACCCCTGCTGCACCAGCGTCACGTTATCAAGCACAGCGGACACATTCACCTCCGGCCCCCCTGTAACAGGCGCAGATTCCGCAAAAAGCACCGTTTCCGGCTTCGCAGCCTGCGCAGTGTGCCGCATCGGGGCCTCCACAAAGCGATGCGGTCCGGCAGCACAAACCATGTGCAGATATAGCGATTCATCCTCCCAGAGCATCATGCGCTCTGCCCCCTGCTGTGCAGGAATGAACTTCTCCGCCATTTCCAGGAGCGATTTCACAGCAGTTGCAGCCTTGGCACATGCATCGCTCTGAGGCACCAGACGCAGAAATACTTTTTCCATGAATGAGGCCACATAGCGATAGCTGAACAAATCCATCTCCGCCCGGAGTTGCACCACTGCGGGACTGCCATATCCCACTGCCCAGGCACGGCGCATGACGCCGGAGTCATACGCATCCATCACCGGGGCAGCCAGAAGCGAATCAGCCGGGCGGGCCGGCAGCTGCACCTCATCCGGGTTGCTGCAAAGCACCAGTACCAGCCGGCGCCCCACTGCGCGAGCCAGCACATACAGGCGGGCGTTCTGCAAATTCGCCTTTATCTGCGATTCGTGCTCAGGGGCGAGCCCGGTTTCTGATAAATCCAGCATATTGCCCTGCACACAGAAACCACGCCAGCCGCTGCGCACCGTCATCTGGATAGGAGCATCACTCCCCAGGGGCATCATGAGCGGCAGCATCGAAAGCTGTTGCATCAGGCCTTCTCCACCGGGGCGAGCCGTAAGCACCATGTAAATGGGGGCCAGGTGAAAATCCTTTGTGGCCTGCACCAGGGAAGCCCCATCAGCCACCTGCTGCTCGCGCTGCACCGCCACAATGGCGCGAGCGGCATCGTCCTGCGCTTTAGCCACCCATGTATCGGCAATATCTGTTTCAGCCACCGAGAGCAGCTGAAATAAAGGTTGCAGCCGCTGCAGGTCCTCCACGGTCCGCCTGGTGATACCCAGTGCGGTACCATCCAGCTCTGATGCCATCTCTGCCCAAGGCACCGGGGACTCCACCTCCAGCGCAAGGGCGGCCAGTTCGCCCAGACGGTTCACCACCACAAACGAATCAGTGTCTGCCGGTAAACCGGCCAGCGCAGAATACACCTTGTTCCGTGCATCCGGTGAAAGCGGAGCAGATAACGCTTCGGCCTGCAGGCCCGCCAATTTCTCCAGTGGATTCGCGGCCAACTGCGCCGGGGCCGGCAGCTGCAGAAACGCCAGGGCAAACGAAAGTAGGGCCAGTTTGTTCATCAGGCGCTCATTTTAACGCGACACGCCTGCCATGTAAAGCAAATTGCACAGCTCCGCCAAAGCAAGAACCGGTTCCCGACAGGGGAACCGGTTCTGAAATGAGAATGGTGAGATTATCTTACTTCTCGCAGTAGGTGCGCACAGCAGCGGCAATGCGGGCGGAAACGGCCTCGGGCTCGCCTTCCTCCGTCACGTCGATCTGCACCACCTTGCCCTGGGCGCGGTAGTGCTCCACCACGGGCACGGTGAGGGTCTCGTAGTCCTTGCGGCGCTTGGCGAAAGCCTCGGGGTTGTCGTCGGAACGCACAATCATGGCGCCGCCGCACTTCGGGCAGATTTCCTCGCCGTTGCGGGTGGTCTCGCCGCAGGCGGGGCAAGCCTTGCGCTTGAGCATGCGAGCCTCGATAAGCTCGGCAGACACGTTGAGGTACACCACGATGTCCACACCCAGGCCCATGGCCGTGAGGTTGGCATCCAGCGTCTCAGCCTGGGAAACGGTGCGGGGATAGCCATCGAGCAGGCAGCCGCAGTCCTTGTTCTCACCGAGCCACTTGGCCACGATGCCGTTCACCACTTCGTCGGGCACAAACATGGCGGCATCCATGTACTTCTTAGCCTCCAGGCCCAGTTCGGAGCCGGCGGCAATCTCAGCGCGCAGCAGAGCACCGGTGCTCAGGGGTTTGAGATCATAAGTCTCGGACAGGAAAGAGGACTGTGTACCCTTGCCGGAAGCAGGGGCGCCTACAAGTACGAATCGCTTGAGCGTTTTCATAAGTCTTAATTTAGAGAATATTTCGACAGCGTATGCTGCCAGACTGGGGTTATTATGCCTGTTTCAGGCGGAAAAGCAAGCTAAAATACTGCACTGGCATCTTGTTTTTAACAAACATGCAGCAGAAAGCCCCCTTCCCCGCGCAGAGGAAGAGGGCTCGTTGTTGCTGAAAATCAGTTTGTTCAGGAGGCTGTGCCCAGTGCTTCATCAGCCAGCAGCTTGCAGCCGCGCAGGTCAAGCTTACCGGTGGGCAGCACCGGAATGGCTTCCACCGGCACCAGGTACTTGGGAGCCCAGAGGGTGGGCATCCCCTTATCAGCCAGCAAGCTGCGGATATCCTGGAGGATTTCATTGGCCTGGGAGCTCTTCTGGTGCTGCGGCAGGGAGGAGAGCAACACCAGAGCCTCGCCCTTCTGCGGGTCACTCACGCCGGCAATGGCAATCTGCACACCATCCTCAGCAGTCAGCGCAAAACCTTCGTTCAGTGCCTGTTCCACGCCCTCGTGCGGCACCATTTCTCCGCCAATCTTGGAGAAGCGGGAGAGGCGCCCACCCAGGGTCAGGAAGCCGTTGAGGTCCATCTGGCCGATATCACCGGTCTTGAACCAGCCATCGCGGAAGATTTCCTTGTTCAATTCGGGGCGTCCGATATAGCCGTTGAACACGTTGGCACCCTTGAACCAGATCATGCCGCGCTCTGTAAGCGGCAGTTCCTTGGTATCGTCGTCCACATCGGTGATGCGGATGGCAATACCGGGCAACATAGCGCCCACGCTGGGGCGCACCGTGCCGGGCACAAAGAACTTGGAGCCCTTGATGCGCTCCGGTTCAGGCATATTGGCACCGATAACCGGCGCAGTTTCCGTGAGGCCATAGCCCTCCATCGGGTATACACCGCACTTCTCGATGAATTCCTTTTCCAGATCGGCCTGCAGCTTTTCAGCGCCCATCACAAAGTAGCGCACACTCGCGAAGGTATCGGCCTCGGCGCGGCGCAGCATGGCGCGGGAGAAAGTGGGTGTGGCGCACACGAGGGTGAGCTTGTAGCGCTTGATGAGTTCGTTGAGGGTGCGGGCATCCGTGGGGTTCGGGTAGGAGCAGACCATGCAGCCGGTCATCATGGAAAGCATCATGTTCACCGTCATGCCGAAGCTGTGGGAGATAGGCAGACTGGCCAGGAAGCGGCAATCGGTCATATCCAGACGGCATGCGCACTGACACACATTGGCCATCAGCATGCGGTGAGTAAGCACCACACCCTTGGGCTCGCCACTGGAACCGGAAGTGAAGAGAATGACGGCCTCATCCCCATCCTTGCGAGCGTCGGTATTGTACATCTTGCAGATGATGGATGCCGGCAGCATCTTGGCCTTCAGCACATTGGCAATCAGGGTGGACTTAGGAGTCTTGGTCAGCAGGTCCTCCACCAGAATCAACTGGTCCTCCGGCGGCCAGGGGAACTGCGGCAGCTTCTGCATGAACTTGCGGGCCGTGATAAAGGTCTTGAGACCGGCCTGGCGCACCGTGCTCTCAAATGCAGCGGCAGATGATGCGTAGTTAATCATCACAGGGGTCACACCGGCCAGCATGCAGCTCAGTGTGGCAATCACGCCACCGGCACCGGGCGGCAGAATCACGCCGATGCGCTTATCATCGCGCTTGCTGAGCATCTTAGCCACGGCCATACTCACACCCAGCGCCTTGAAATGCGGCAGCGCGGCGTGCGTCATGCCGTCCACAATTTCAGTCTTGGGATATTGCTTCAGGGCGTGCACCAGGTTTGTGGTGACCGAGGTAGCAAGCAGGGGCTGTGCGGCAAAAAGTTCAGCGCTCTTTTCCAGCCAGGCGGCCATCAGGCGCTCGCCGGTCTGCGGGCCGGAGGCCAGCTTCGGAAGGATGCAGAACTCCTCATGCGTATCAACATCCTCGCAATCGCGGTAAAGCGTCTGCACCGTGTTGCCATAGTGCCCCAGGAACAAAGGCACAGGGGAAATGTGCAGACTACCCACATGACGCAGGAAGGGTGAGGGCACATCGCTGTAGGTGCCGCGCCACTTGGCCACTTGCCCCGGCATGAACACAACGCTCAGGCCGTCGCCCATGCGGGCACGAATCTGCTCGCGCACAGAGAGGGAGGTCGTGTGGCGGAAATCAAAGTACTCAATTTCAGCGTCGAGCGTCTTGAGGCTGCTCATAACCTCATCCGACAGCGGGAATGTGGGGTCTACCAGATAGCATACCTTGCCATCCAGCAATTTATGCAAGGCCTTGACCGAGTCCGCCGTCATGCGGTTCGGCATGTAAAATGCAGGCGATACGATGTTTTCTTTTCCGTGTATGATAAGCTTTGCCATAGAATATAAGTTGTGAAAGGTTGATAAATCAGTTTGCTGCGGCCGGCGCATAGCCGGCATCAGCCGCCAGTTTCAGCAGACGGGCGGCCTCTGTCTCATTCTGTTCCACCCCCAGCCCCTTGCGATAGCACATACCGAGGGTAAACTGAGCCTCCGGCAATCCCTGTTCAGC
The DNA here is from genome assembly GCA_017937215.1 of Akkermansia sp. GTDB lineage: Bacteria > Verrucomicrobiota > Verrucomicrobiia > Verrucomicrobiales > Akkermansiaceae > Akkermansia. Next base: position 9,295 of record JAGBDZ010000146.1, read on the forward strand.
CGAGGTGCGGCACCAGCGGATGAACTCGCCGCGATTCACGGCCATGCCCTCACCCAGCGCATACTGGCGGGCCAGATTGAACTGGGCCACAGGGTCACCGGCCTCCGCCTTGAGTAAGAGAGCCTCGGCCTCAGCGTTCAGGGTGGGAAGAGGCGTGGGAGCCGGCTCAGGCTCGGCTACCGGTTCCGGCATTGCTTCCGGTTCTGCCGCAGCAGGCGCAGGAGCCGGTTCCGGCTCTGTGACCGGGGGTGGCTGAACCGCAGCGGGAGCTTCAACCTCTGCGGAAGGCTGACTCAGAGCTACGCATTTTTCATACAGCCCCATGGCCACCTCGCGTGCCGGTGCATACCAATACAGGGCAGCAGCTGCCGCCACCAGCATGAGCAGAATCAGGGTGAAAAAGAGTTTCTTCATACGAAAGCCTTTCTACTCTAACGTCTGAAAGCCGCTTTGTCAATGACATTCACGCGCTTCTTGCTTGAAATCCCATATCATGTATGCTAAAATCTTCGCAATCCATGAGCAAAGACATCACACCCGTATACCTGCAGGAAAACCCGAGTCTCATTCAGAAAATGTTCGGCGATTACTATCTGGAATACGCGTCGTATGTGATTCTGGAACGCGCCGTTCCGCATATCATTGATGGTCTGAAGCCGGTGCAGCGCCGCATTCTCCACTCCATGGAGCGCATGGACGACGGCCGCTACAACAAAGTGGCCAACATTGTGGGCGATACGATGAAATACCACCCGCACGGCGATGCCTCCATCGGCAGTGCACTGGTCACCCTGGGACAGAAAGGCCTGCTTATTGACCCGCAGGGTAACTGGGGCAATATTCTCACCGGCGATGCCGCTGCCGCACCGCGATACATTGAGGCCCGCCTCTCCCAGTTCGCCAAGGATGTGGTCTACAGTCCGAAAGTGACCGAGTGGAAGCTCAGCTACGACGGCCGCAACAAGGAACCTGTGGCGCTGCCGGTGAAATTCCCGCTGCTGCTGGCACAGGGAGCACTCGGCATCGCCGTGGGCATGAACTGTCTCATTCTTCCGCACAATTTCAACGAACTCATCGAAGCCGCCATCCACTACCTGCGCGGCGAGGAATTCGAACTTTACCCAGACTTTGCCACCGGCGGTCTGCTGGATGTAAGCGGCTACAACGATGGCACCGGCAACAGCCGTCTGCGCTGCCGTGCCAAACTGGACACCAGTACAAAAAAGCTCATCCGCATCACCGAAATTCCCTACGGCACCACCACGGAATCCGTCATCCAGAGCATTGAGAATGCCATGGAGAAAGGCAAGCTGAAGGTAGCGAAGATTGAGGACAACACCGCCGCCACGGCCGATATTCTGGTGCATCTGCACACCGGCCAGGACGTGGAAAAGACCTGCAACGCCCTCTACGCTTTCACCGAATGCCAGGTAAGCATCTCGCCCAAGGCCGTAGTCATCGTTGATAAGAAGCCCGTGTTCATGGGAGTGAGCGAGATTCTCAAAATCAACGTCGACAACACGAAGGAGACCCTGCGCCGCGAGCTGGAAGTGCAGCTGGCCGAGCTGCAGGAGAGCTGGATGCAGGCCAGTCTGGAAAAAATCTTCATTGAAAACCGCATCTACAAGGTTCTGGAAGAAAGTGAGAGCTGGGAGCAGTCCCTCACCGAAATTGAGGAGCGGCTGCAACCCTTCGTCAAGGATTTCATCCGCCCCGTCACGCGGGAAGATGTCATCCGCCTCACCGAAATCCGCATCAAGAAGATTGCCAAATACGAAATTCACGAGGCGGAAGAACACATCCGCGGGCTGGAAGGCGAAATTGAGCAGTGCCGCAAGAATCTGGCCCAGCTCACCCGCTACACCATCCGCTGGTTCGAGAAACTCCAGAAGAAATACGGCGCCAACTGGCCCCGCCGCACCGAGCTCACCACCTTCGACACCGTCACCCGCGCAGTGGCCGCCGTGGAAAACGAAACCCTCTACATCGATGAGGAAGGCTTTGCCGGCTACGGAATCAAGAAGGGCGGCGAAGCCATCGACAAGTGCTCCACCATGAGCGATATCCTGGTCATCGATAACCAGGGCGTGCTCACCGTACGCCGCGTGCAGGAGAAATTCTACGTAGGCAAGAAACTGCTGCATATCAGCGTGCTGCGCCCCACAGACGACTGGGTGTTCAACATGATTTACCGCGATGGTAAAGAGGGCATCACCTACGCCAAGCGCTTCAAGCTGGGCGGGTTCACCCGCGACAAGGAATACCAGCTCACCCAGGGCACCAAGGGCAGCCGCGTGTTCTTCTTCACCGTGCACAAGACGGAGGAAGAAAGCAGCGCCATGCAGGTGAATGTCTACCTCAAGAACCAGCTGCGCCGACTGCGCCGCCCCATTCCGTTTGATTTCGGCAAACTGCGCGTGAAAGGCCGCAGCGTGCTCGGCAACATCGTAACCAAAAACCAGGTGGAGCGCATCTCGCGCATCATGCCCAGCGCCGCCGGCGAGGGCGAGGATGGAGCCGATGCCCCCGCCCTGGAAACGCCCGCCACCCCGGTGGGCACCCTCAGCGCCCTGCTCGATGGCAGCACCGAAGCCCCTGTGGCTGAACCTGCTCCTTCCCCTGCGATGGAAGCGGCTCCCGCCGCACCCGCAGCAGATGAGCAGCAGGGGCTCGATGACTCCATCCACGAACAGATGGGCTTCGAGTTCTGAAGCTGAAAAAAAATCCGGATTCCGGCTTGCATGCCGGGGGCTGCTGTGCTATCCTGAAGGGTTATGCAACATGCGACCTCACTTGAAAAGGAATACTTTGCAGCCATCTGCCACAACGAAAGCGAACTGGTGCAGCAACAGCTTGCCGTAGGCTGCGAGGTAAACAAGAGCTTTGAAAACGGGCTCACGCCGCTCATGGCAGCAGCGCGTGCCGGAGCAGACGATGTGCTGGAGGTGCTGCTGCAAAGTGGAGCCGATGCCCGGGCGGTAGACGCCGAGGGGAGGAACGCGCTCAACTGGCTCTGCCGCAGCGGGCAGACCTGCCATTACTACCTGGAACGTCACACCGAACCGGCCCGCAAACTGCTGGCAGCCGGTGCAGCTCCCTACCGTTGCGACACCTCTGGCGATTCTGCCTTCTGGAACGCATGCCGCCTTGGGCTCAGCAATGTGCTGCGGCTGATTCATGCGCACGCCCCCCTTCCCCTGGAGGCCCGCCACCGGAGCGGCGACACGCCCCTGCTCATGGCGAGCCGCCATGATGCCACCCAGGTGATACCCCTGCTCGTGGAAATGGGCTGCGACAGCGAAGCCCGCGGAGCCGATGGCAAAACACCTCGCCAACTTTGCAGCATCGCCAAATGGCTGGATTGGAAACCGACCTTGACTGAAAGCGAGCGCAAGCAGCTACTGGCAGCGCCGCCCTTCCGCACCGGGCGGCGGTATCGCACCGGCGTCCGATTTGAGCCGGTTCCCGGTGTGGATATCAGCGCCCCACTGGCCTCGGATGCGCGGGGCAACACCGCGCTGCACCACGCAGCGCGGCTGGGCGACTCTGCTGCCGCCGCGCGCTTAATCGATGCCGGTGCGGTAGTGGACGCCACCAACCGCAGTGGTGCCACCCCACTCATGCAGGCTGCCCGCTGCGGGCGCTGGAAGGTGGGAGCCATGCTGCTGGCCCATGGGGCAGATATGCACCGGAAAGACTGCCAGGGACGCACTCCCATCCAACAGGCGGCACTGGCAGGCAACTGGCACTTGCTCAGCATGATGGGCGGCAGTGGTATTATCGTTGACAAGCGGGGCAAAAAACGCTAAACTCCGCGCATGCTGACAGGCATACAGGAAAATCTGCTGCTGGGTGGGGTGCTTTCCCTGCTGGCAGGTCTGAGCACGGGTATCGGAGCAGCGCTGGCGCTGTTCGTAAAGCGCACCGATACGCGCATGCTCACTTTTGCCCTGGGTGCCAGCGCGGGGGTCATGGTGTATATCTCTTTCATGGAACTCATGCCCGCTGCCGGCGAAATGCTGGCAGAGAATGCCAAATGGGTGACCACCCTGGCCTTTTTCGGCGGCATGGCTCTGGCCTGCGTCATCGACCGCCTGATTCCGGAGGATGAAAACCCGCACGAAATTCCCGACCCGGGCAGCATGGACAGCGTAAAAGCCACAGGCGAGTTCGCAGGCAATGCCAAGCTGCGCCGCTCAGCCCTGCTCTTCACCCTGGCTATTGCCATTCACAATTTTCCGGAAGGCATTGCCACCGTGGCTTCCGCTTTCGACAACACCGGCATTGCCACCTCCGTGGCAATGGCCGTAGCCATTCACAACATTCCGGAAGGCATAGCCGTGGCGCTGCCTCTGCTCTACGGCACGGGCGACCGCCGCAAGGCCTTCGGCTGGGCCACGCTCTCCGGTCTTGCAGAGCCGCTGGGCGCCCTGGTGGGCATGCTGATTCTGCTGCCCTTCCTGAGTCCCACCCTGCTGGCGGTGCTCTTTGCCGTGGTGGCGGGCATCATGGTCTACATTTCCTTTGACGAACTGCTGCCCATGGCCGAGCGCTGGGGGCACCACCACCTGAGTATCTACGGCGTGACCACCGGCATGCTCATCATGGCGCTGGTGCTTTGACCTTTCTCCCCAATCGGCAAACCCACACCAGCAGACACAGGGAAACGGCATGCAGCATCATTCCCCAGCGTCCGGCCTCCGGACACCATGCCCATAACAGCTCATTCCCCGACATCCAGCTCAGTAATACAGCAGCGGGCCAGCAGCAATTCACGCGGAACAACAGGAACCCGCCGGAAATCAGCCGCATCCCCAGGCGCAGCAGAAGCACGGAACCACACAACAGCAGAAAGGCATACACCGGTGCCAGGAGTAAATGCGGCATCTCATATTCCTGGATTCCCTCCGCCACGATACCGGCCATGCCAAACAACAGTAGCGCCGTCAGACAACTCAACAGACCTCCGATAATGTTGCCGACAGACTTCACCATAAACTACTGTGCATAAGAGTGCATGGATTCAATCCTCGGCAGCAGATTCACCACCAGAAAGGTTACTACCACCGCAGCAAAGCCCAGCAGAAGCAGCGGACGCCGCCAGCCGGCAAAAGCGGGATAACGCTCCACATGCAGGTAGATGAGGTAAATGCACCAGGTGAGCAGTGACCATGCTTCCTTGATATCCCAGGCCCAGTAGCCGCCCCAGGCAGCATCGGCCCAGAGGGCCCCGCTCCACAACCCGAAGGTCATGAACGGCAGCGAAAGCCGCACCACATCCCCGGCGGCATCCAGCAGGGATTCCCGGCGGAACGAGGCCAGCGTAAGCATGGCGGCCACCGTCATGAGTCCATAGGAAATGACATAGGCCGTGACATGCGGCACAAACCAGGGGGATTGCAAAGCCGGCATCTGCCGCCAGCCCGCCTGCAGCGGCATGCAAAGCGCCCCGATGAGCGCAATGGCCGATGCCCCGGCCAGCCAGGCAGTGAGCTCCAGCCCGCGGAAACGGCGCAGGTAATACGCCGCAGGCACCATCACCAGCGGAAAGAATGCCAGCACGTGCCGCATGTTACCGAATGGCGGGGCCTGAGCCAGCACCCAGTCAGCCACAAAGAGAAGCAAGGCGCCCACCCAGGCCGCATCGAAGGCCCGGCGGCAATCCGCCGGTCGTTTCAAAACTGCCGCGAAAACGCTCCCCAGGCAGAGCAGCAAAGTAAACAGCGTGAGGGTGTAGACAAGAGTAATCATGCCTGCTCCTCCTTTCTCCACCAGCACCAGACCGCGGTGCAGATAATGATACCCAGCATGCCGGTAAGGGCCGCAAAACGCCCGGGAGCCCGGCGCGCCTGCAGCAGCACCTCGGTCCGGCCAGCCTCCTGTCGGTATGAGGAAAGCGAGAAGCGCCAGTCCTTGCAGGCAAAGGGAGAATTCACACGCAGTTCAGCCTTGTGCGTTTCCGGGCGGCCGCGGTGGTCAGTAAAGGCTACTACCTGGGCGCAATAATCCTTCACCGTGCCGGGTTTCTGCACCAGCACGCGAGCGGGATTTCCGGGCAGCATCAGGAAGGGGTGCGGCATGCCGGGAGCACTGGTCAGGGAACTCACCGGCCAGCTTTCAGACCCCAGATGCAGCATATCGCCCCGGCGCTCCACCTGTTGTGCAGGACCAGGTCGCCCCTTCTCAAAGGAGTAGAGGGTATAGGTGGCATCATCGTAATGCTGAACCCGGAAATCATCTATCCGCAGACGGAATCCTAAATCAAAACGCCGGCCATCGTCCAGAACAAGCTCGGTCAACTCCGTCCGGGCATCTGCCGGGAGGGTCACCGGCACGCGGACTTCATACGCGGCATCCGCAAAGGCACCAATTCCCAGCAAAGCCACCGCCCAGTGCACACCGGCCAGCCAGAGCACAGGGGCATTCATCACCCGGTAGCACAGGAAACCGAATACCGCCATGAACACCACGCCGGTAAGCGCCACGCAGCCCATGCCCACTGCACCTGCCCACATGGGACCACCGATGCCCGCATACTCCACCGCCTTGGCCCCATACTGGAACAGCATGCTCAGCCCGGTCACCGTGAAAAACAGAAAAATCAGGCCGCAGATGAGCTGCCCCCGCTTCCCGGTCGCCAGTCGCCACCCGCCCCACAGGCAGAGCAGCACCACCAGCGCGCCCAGCAGCATCATGGCACCGCCGCGGTACACCTCCGGCGCGCCCAGCAGGGGAAACGCACCCGCCAGCAGCAGCACACAAGCTGCACCCAGCGCCATGATTCCCCCTTTGAGCAATGCGGTCATTTACCAGTTAAATGTCATCGAGAACGTACCCAGCGCCGTATTGTCGCGCTGCGAGCGATACCCGCGGGAACGGATGAATGCCCCGGCGTAATAGTCCACCCCCTTGCGGCGTACGCCCAGCCCCAGGCGGCCTTCCACCTGCCAGGGTTGCACACCACAGGTGCGGTCAAAATCGTGGAACACGCCTCCATCAATGAACATATCCCGCGCCACGTAATCCACAGAACCGCCAATCACGAGGAAATACGAGCTTTCATCCGGGTTATAACCGGGTTTGCGGATTGTGCTGCTGCCGAAGGTAGCAGCGTTGTTACGCGCCACCATCATGGCAGGAGGGAGATTGTGGCCCACGCGGAAGCTGAAACCACCACCTCCGGCAATGGAAACAGTGCCTACTTCCTCGCGGGTGTAGAAGATACCATCCGTCTGCCAGCCGTTGGCAAGCGTTGATTCCACCCAAGGGAGGCGGTAATCCTGCTGAGCTGAAAGCTGGAATGTCACCTCACCGCGAATCTGGTCCTGCCAGCCGCCCCAGCGCTCAAGCCCCATGCTTTTGTGAATGAGGTCCTGCACTTCGCGGGCGCCGGACGCCTTGCCGGTGGTGCCAATCTGGAACTCCACACAGTTGCCCACATCCTCGCCGCGATACAGATGCGCCACACCCAAAGCCAGGTAACCGGCATACGGATGCTCACGCGGCACGGCACCATCGGTATGGGAGTATGGTGTATAAATATTCTGCGTAAAGCTGAATCCGACGGCATGATTCGGATTCTTGGCAAAATCGTGCAAGTAATCAAACCGGGTACCGTGCGTATAATTACGGTCGTTAACGATGGCGGAGTCGTTCTCCATCATCCATCGCAGGTGGTGCCGGGGGGCATTCGTATACCCCGCTTCACCGGGTTGGGGAAGCCATTCCATCTCGTCGACAGCTACCGAAGCAGCACCCATCATCATCCACGGAATCAAACTCATAACAAGGCCTTGTATACTCCGTTAGAGGGAACAAGTCAATCTAAATTCCCTGTTATTTCCCGGCAGAGGGGCGAGGAAAATAGCGGGCAACCAGTGGCTCCTGCACCGCAAAAAGCGCTTCGCGGTCGGCAGGCTCATAATCGAGATAACCATGTAAGTGCGTGAGGCCGTGCACCATATAGCGAAAAAGCTCTTCCTCGCGAGCTAATCCGTGCGCTGCGGCATAAGCAGCTGCTGTATCACAACTTACCAGCACCTCACCGTAGGGAAAAGTGATAGCATCCGTGGCAGTGGGGTCATCGAGGAACTCGCCGTGCACCTCGGCTATGGTGGGGTCATCCACAATGGAGATTTCCACCACATCCAGCCCGCTGAGTACGTGGTCCGGGCCTTCCGGTGCCGACAGAAGCTCCGACAGCAGAGACTGCAAAGCCTCCCTGAAACGCTCGGCCAGCGCCTCGGTCACCCAGTCGTTCTCGACATTGACATACACTTCAATCTGCGGCAGCATCACCGTTCTCCTCTCGTTCTCGACGTTTGCGTTCCTTGGCGGCAGCGCGGGCTGCACGGAAAAATGACTGAAACTGCTCCAGGCAGGCATCACCCAGCACCCCGCCCTGCACGGCGCACTTGTGGTTCAGCGGCGGATTGGCATCCAGCAGGTTAATCCAGCCGCCGCAGGCTCCGCCCTTCGGGTCCGGAATACCGAAGACCACGCGATCCGGGCGGCAATGCACCAGAGCCCCGGCGCACATGGGACATGGTTCCTTGGTCACGTACACAGTGCAGCCCTCCAGCCGCCAGTCGCCCACAGCGGCCTCTGCCGCAGTCAACGCCAGCATCTCAGCATGAGCCGTGGCATCCTTGAGGGTTTCCACCTGATTCCAGCCGCGGGCAATCACGCGGCCATCCTTCACCACCACACAGCCACAGGGCACCTCATCAGCAGCGCGGGCTTTCTCTGCCTCGCGCATAGCCAGCATCATGAATTGCTCATCCTCAGTCATGGGGGGGGATACAGGAAAAAGAAAAAGCGGTCGGCGGGCAGTTCCCCGCCCAGGCCGACCGCTTTTGCGGTTGAGGATTTACTTGATGGTAACGCGCTCGTCGTTATCCAGGATTGCCTGCAGCTCGGGCCAGCCTTCCTCGGTCTGGTTCTGGAACATGTGCAGGTACACGGAAACGGCACCGGCGGGATAGGTCTCGAACAGGGAGTCCACGGCTTCCTTCAGCTTGTCGGCATCCAGAGTCTCGGGCAGCACGTCCACCACACCGTGGCCGTTGTGCTCAATGCCCAGCTTCTCAATGAAGCTCACCAGCATGCCCTCGTGCTTACGAATCAGCCACACCTGCAGCAGGTGGTCGGCAATCGTCTCGGCGGGCTTCCAGGCCAGCATCTTCTTAATCCATTCAAACTGCTCAGCCACAGGCTTCTGCTGCATGTACTGCGGACGAAGCTTCTTGAGAGCACCCAGCTCGCGAAGAGCGGCGCGGTACACGTTACGCTCCTGGTTGCGCATCCACTCAAGGAAAGCGTTCACCGTTGCGTCGTCAGACTTCTGGAAAATCGTGTAAGACTTCATATGCGTGAGAAAAGGATAAACGTGGCAATACTAAATCACATCCCTGCCCCTTTGTCGAGTACAAGCTTAGACATAATTCCGCTTTTGGCTTTTTTCTTGTTGAAAAGCACATCTTTTGCGCTATAATCGGCGCCGCATGAACATCCGCATCATCCCGGAGCTGAACTACCGGCACTTCGAAGAAATGGAAGCGCTGGAGCTGCAGTTTTATGATGCGACGTTCATCACCCCACCCCGGGAAGCCTGGAGCTGGTACGAGCGCTACCCTCACACCGCCATTGCCGCAGAAGCAGACGGACGGCTCGTAGGCTTTGTGAATCTGTTTCCCGTAAAACCGGCGGTGTATAAAGCAATCCAGGCGGGGAAATTCAATGACCACTTCATGGAGATGGACGATGTAGCCGGCCTGAGCGAAACGCCGCTGCACATGTTTCTCTCCTGCGTCGTGGTAGCGCAGGAGGCCCGTGCTCTCGGCACCACCCGCCAGCTGTTGAAAGCAGCCGTGCGGCAGTATGCAGACTATCCCTGCGTGGGGGTGGTCACCGACAACGTAACAGCAGATGGTTGCACATTCTCCGAACGCTATGGATTCACCCGCCGCTGCCGCTCTGACCACAATTCCTGGGTATACGAACAGAGCTGGGAGGATTTCCGCCAGGCTGTCGAGGGTAAATAAGCACCAGGAACCGCCTGAGTTCCCGAGTTTCTGCAAACGCAGCTATCAGCGATACACCATAACCGGGCCGGTGATGGTGGATTGCACGGAACGCACCTTGCGCCAGGCCTGTATGAAAATAGCTGCTGCGGCATCTACTTCCTCGGCCGTGGTATAGCGGGAGAGAGAGAATCGCAGCGATTCGCGCACCTGCTTATCAGGCAGGCCCATGGCCAGCAGCACATGGCTGGGGTGCGGCTCGGAACTGGTGCAGGCAGAGCCGGTGGAACAGAGCAGACCGGCGGGCTCCAGCAGCAGCGAAAGTGATTCCGCCGATACGCCGGGCACGCGCATATTCAACACATGCGGCAGACGCGGCGCGGCAGCGCCATTGATGCAGACCTCGATTCCGGCCGTGGTGAGAGCCGCCACAAAGCGCTCGCGCAGAGAGGAAAGAACACGGTACGTTTCAGCCGCAGCCAGGGCCAGTTCCGCAGCCTTGCCGAAGCCGATGATACCAGCCACATTCTCAGTGCCGGCTCGGCGGTAGTCCTCCTGGGCGCCACCGGTCAGGTAGGGGGAGCACTCCGTTGCAGTGCGAACGTAAAGAGCACCCACCCCCTTGGGCCCATGCAGCTTATGGGCTGAAAGTGAGGCAAAATCAACCGCGTAATCATGCAGCGCAATGGGCAGTTTGCCCGCAGCCTGCACCAGGTCCACGTGCACGCGGGCACCGGCTTCATGCGCTGCGGCAGCCAGCGAACGCACAGGCTGAATCACTCCGGTCTCGTGATTAGCCCAGGCAAAGCTGGCACCATCGTGACCGGGCAGCAACTCGCGCCACTCCGGCAAATCAGCCATGCCATTGCTCAGCACCGGCGCGGCCTCGCCCCGGGCTGTACGCAGTGTGGCAGGATGCTCGGTAGCCAGGGTAAGCACATGTCTGAACTGGGCCAGAGCGGTGTTGCTTGCCTCGGTTCCGCCGGAAGTAAAAATGATTTCCGAAGCAGCCGCCCCCACCAGTGCTGCCACCTGCTCGCGAGCGTGGTCTATGGCCTTGCGCACTGATTTGGCAGCTCCGTATGCTGCGGAGGGGTTGTAGAAATTCTCGCGCAGATAGGGCAGCATGGCCTCCAGCACCTCGGGGGCCAGCGGAGTAGTGGCGTTGTTATCCCAGTATATCATGGTCACTTCTGCTGCGTGGCAATGATATTGAACACATTGGCCGGCACACTGGCCTGCACCCAGCGCTGCCAGCCCTGCACCCCCACAAAACCGCGCACAAAGGACGAGGAAATTTCCTCCAGCTCCGGCGGCGGCATGAGATACACCGTGCGGATTCCCGGCTCCATGCGGGCATTCATGCGGTCCATGGATTTCTCGTACTCAAAATCTATCGTATTGCGGATACCGCGCAGCAGGTGTGTGGCACCCAGCCGCTTTACAAAATCCACCAGAAACCCGCCCTGCATCTTTTCCACACGCACATTGGCCGGCCCATTGACCAGCATGCCGCGCAGAGCATCCATGCGCTGCTGCTCACTCAGAAAACATTTCTTATCGGGGTTCACCCCCAGCACCACCACCAGTTCATCAAAGAGCTCCGCCCCCTGCTCTATCATCCACATGTGCCCCTTGGTGGGCGGGTCAAAACTCCCCGCATAGATTCCGATGCGCTTCATACAGCCGAATCATACACCGCAGTCCCCGCAGTGTCAAGCCCTGTCGCAGCTCCGTTACCGCGGTCGAATCCGGAATTTTCTGATTTTTGAGGTCACACTTGTTGGCATTTCGTACTGGCACTGGCGCGGCAGGCGTGCTATGATAAGCGGCATGGAGAAATGGAAGAGAGTTGACTGGACGGACGCAGGCGCGGTGTGGGATTTCATGATTACACAGGGTTGGGTAGTGTTTGTGTTCACGCTGGTAGCGGGCATACTGCTGAGCATGATACTGAAACGCATTTTTCAGCCGGTAAACCGCCGGCTTCCGCGACAGGTGGGCACCCTGGTGGAAAAAGCACTGCTCACGCTGCTCTGGGTGTTTGTGGTGGTGCACGCGCTGAAAGCGGTGGGGGTGGACCTCATCAGCGTGCTGGGGGCGGCGGGCGTGGCCGGTATCGCCATCGGCTTTGCTGCGCAGACCGTGCTCAGCAACCTCATCAGCGGTATTTTCATCATGAGCGAACGCAGCATCCGCCTGGGCGACTACATCAGCGCCGGAGGCATGGCCGGCACGGTGGAAAGTGTGAACCTGCTCTCTGTCACCCTTCGGCAGACAGATAACTCCCGCGTGCGCATTCCCTGCGAAACCCTGGTGAAGGAGCCCGTGGTGAACATGACCGGCGACACCCTGCGCCGCTGCGATTTTGACCTGGGTGTGGATTATTCCAGCGACCTGGAGCACGTGCGGCAGGTCATTCTGAAAGTCATTGAGGAGCAGCCGTTGCTGGCCACCGAACCTGTTCCAGCTGTGCTGTTTGTAGGCTTTGGAGACAGTTCGCTGAATCTGCACGTGGGTGCCTGGTGCAAGACCGAGGATTACCACAAGGCCCGTTTTGCTTTCGGCAAAGCAATTCTGGATGCCTTCGCCAAGGAGAATATCAACATTCCCTTCCCCATCCGCACCATCCTGAAAACAAGCGGCAGTTAAGCCGCCGCTTACTTTCCGGCAGGCGATACGGTGACAGAGAAGCGCTTTTCCTTCACGCTGGGTCTTCCTTTCTCCCAAGGGCGGCGGTATACCACGTGCACCGTGGCCTCGCCCGGTTTCACGCCGGTAATGGTGAGGCAGGTCGGAGTGGGTGCGCCGCAGGAAATATCATCTGCGGGTCTTGCAACAAGAGAAAGGTCTGCCTGCACAGGGGAATCTGCCGGGATTTTCTCTTCCAGCATCCAGATAAATCCCGTGGTGGGATTACCTTTCAACAGAATGGTAACTGTCTGGCCCACCTGCAGATTCACCGGAATGGCCGGATTCGTTTTTTCCTCCGCCAGCACCGGCAGCACTGCCATTGAAGCCATCATAAAAATAGCTGATTTATTCATTTTCCGATTGTATCAATTCATCCCCACAGGGTTGTGAGTGGTTATTTATCCGCGGCAGCCGTCACATTCACCTTGTAAATTTCCTGCTTGGCGGGAGGCGCGGATCTCTCCCACGGACGGACGTAGACCAGGTACACCTCGGCCGCACCCGGTTTCCGGGCTGTGATAGTAAGTGTGACCGGCACGGGGAAGCCACAGCAGTTCGACTCATCGTGTTCCACGCCGGACAACGAAACAGACACAGGGGAATCCGCGGGCATCTCCTCCCCCAGTTGCCATACATAGCCGGTGCCGGCATGGCTGGTGAGAATAGCCGTCCACTGCTGTCCTTCCTGCAGTGAAATGGTTTCTGTTGCCGGGAGCGCCACCGGAGCCGGAGGTTCAGCCGGCACTACAGGCTCCGGAGCATCTTTCTGCCAGCCGTCATCCATAATGGAGAATCCCAGCAACGCGCAGCCAGCCACCACGGCCCCGGCCATCCATAACACGCCGGGCTGCAGGCGCGAGGTCCGTTCCTGAGTTTCTGAAATCTTTTCTTCGCTACTCATCTTACCGCTTTTTTATCAGCTTATTCCCGCCAAGTCAACAGCGAAACGATAATTTCTTCACCTTATCATGCGCATTCCCCGCAATTTCCAAACTCAAAGCGATATTTTCTCTAGACATTGATTTTTTTTATGTTACATTAACTCCAACACCATGATAAAATCCTGCATTTCCTCTTCTGCCCGCATCGGGGGCTGGTTCTTTCTGTGTCTGAGCATCATTTCCGCCTGTATCGCGGCATGGTTCTGGATGGACCGCGCCAGCCGACAGACGGAATGGACAAAAGCGCCCGCCATCGTGACTGCAGTGAAAAAGAGTGCCGATGTGTACTATGCCTATTTCACCTTCACTACAGCCGACGGGAAAGAAATGACCACCCGCAGCCAGATTGGCAGCAATCCTCCGTCCTACGCCGTGGGAGATAAGGAGGAAGTCATCTACCCCGCAGGTGATCCCGGGGAGGCCGTGGAAAACGTCTTCATTGCGCACTACATCATCCCGCTGGCACTGACGGCGGAAACCGTGTTCATGGGGCTGTTCGGCCTCATTCTGCTCTGCGTTTCCTGGAATAGAAAGAGCTGAGGCTACCGCGCACCGGCATCGCGGAGCATCTTGCGCACTGCGGCATCGGAGGCTCCCACGGCCTTGAGCGGAGTATCGCCCTCGTTATCGCGGGCGTTCACATCAGCACCGGCGGCAATGAGCATTTGCACCAGCTCCTTGTTGTATGAAACGCCAATCCAGGAAATAAGCTCACCGTTCTCCCCCTCATGCCAGCCACCGTCGGGGTCAGGATGGTGCAGATGATGCAACAAGGCTGTTTCGCCCTTCTTATTGCGGATGTTCGGGTCGGCCCCGGCATCCAGCAGAGCGCGCGCCACCTGGGGACGCAGCATTTCCTGCATGAGTGCCGTGCCTCCCTCATTGCACCGGGCATTGACATCGGCCCCCTGCTCCAGCAGCAGCCTGGTCATGGCGGCATTTTCATTATTCTTCATCAGCGGGGTCATCCCCAGGGAGTTTCGCGCATTCACAGGAAAGCCCTTTTCCAGCAGATAGCGCGCCAGCGCCTCATTGCCATGCATGGCCGCAGAATGTAAAGGAAAATGAGCATAGACCGGGTCACGCGGCGATATGCCCCGGGCTTCCAGCAGGCGGGCACAGGCCACAGGGTCACGGCCCTCCTTATCGGAGGCATCCGCCAGTTCGTTCCAGATGGGAATCCCCTTCCCGGGGTCCTCCACCCGTGGCACCTCGCCCCCTTTATCCAGCATCAGCCGGAGATACTGAGGATACCCGGAAGCGGCGGCCCGCTTCACCTCATCCGGCGTAATCCGGGCTCCGGCATCCAGCAGGGATTGAATAATGGCCATATCACCCTTCCCATACAGCAGCGCTCTCCACAGTGGGGTACTCTTGTACTTTCCTTCCAGATTCGGGTCAGCTCCGGCATCCAGCAAACGCTGCACTTCCGCCGCATCCTGCGCCTCCACCGCCTTTTCCAGACGGGTTTCGCCGGATTCCAAAGGCTCATTCACATTGACACAGGCCAGCTGCATCCCCGCCAAAGCCAGCAGGGCGCTCATCTTCAGCACAGAACAGACGCACTTCCGCATGCCGGGAGTGTAACACAAAAAAAATCAATGTCTAGGACAAATTGACACTTTATTCTGATTACCCAAAAAACAATAAATGACGCGTCAAGCTATACTTCTTTGTTCAGAAAGGAGAAACTAGAAGCCTGCACCCCGACAGGGATGCAGGCCTTAATAGAAGGGTTGCAGGCGGGGCTATCAGGCGATAGTCACCTTAGCGTTGCGAGCCAGGAGGTCGATGACCTTGGAGGTAATCACGCTCAGGCGGATGCCCTGCACGCGGTTCTCGCGGTACATCTTGCGGATGAAGTTCTTGAGGTTCTTCTCCTTGGCCTGCTGAGCCATGTTGGCCATGGCCTCAAGCAGCTCCTGCTCGGTGGCGACAATGTGCTCCTTGCGGGCAATTTCCTGCAGAGCGAAGTACACGCGCAGGTTGCGCTCAGTCTCCTTCATGGCCTCAGCCTTGAAGGCATCCATGTCCTTGGCAACCTCGTAGTTGCCGGCCTGAATGGCGGCGTACATCTTGCGCTGCACGGTGTTCTCGTTCTCGCGCTCCACCAGGTCCTGCGGCAGGGAGAAGCTGAGCTGGTCGGCCAGCTTCTCGGAAATCTGGTCAGCCTTGGCTTCGTCGTTGGCGCGGGTCTTGGAGGCCTTCAGGTTCTCGCGCACGATTTCCTTGATTTCGTCCATGCTCTTTTCGGGCAGAGCGCCGGCGAAGAGCTCGGGGGTAATCTCGGGCACGCGCTTCTCGCGCACTTCCTTCACGGTGCAGTTGAAGGTCACATCCTTACCGGCCAGGTCGGAGATGGGGAAGTCTTCCTTCATGGTGAGCACAAGCTCCTTCTCCTCGCCGGCGGAAACACCCTCCAGGCCCTGGGGAAGACCGGGCATGAAAGAATCCTCCTCGATGGCCACCCAGTGACCCTCGCGGCCTTCCATGAAGCCGACGGGCTTGCCGCAATACTCGGCGGTGGGCTTGCCTTCCACGCTGGTCTTGAAGTCAATCACCACGATATCGCCCTTGGCAGAGGCGCGCTCCACCACCACATGCTCGGCAGAGGACTCGGCATACTTCTGCAGGGTGTCCTGCACTTCCTCATCACTCACCTCATCGGTGGGGATGGTCACCTCGATGCCCATGTACTCGGGCAGCTCAAACTCGGGGACAATGGTCAGGGTGGTCACCAGCTTGTAGGAGCCATCGGCCTCTTCAGTGGTGGTGGGGTTGCCGAAGTCGAGCACCTTGAGCTCGGGGTTCTGCTCCAGAGCCTGCTCCTGCACGTCAGCCTTGATGCGGGCATCCAGTTCATCGGCAATACCCTCAGCGAAACGCTTGGCGATAACGCTCTTGGGAGCCTTGCCCGGACGGAAACCGGGGATGCGGGCGTTCTTGGAGAAAGCGTTGATGGCGGAGTCCTTGATGGCGGTCACCTCGGCGGGGGTGGCGATAGCGGTAAGTGTTGCCTGGCAATCACTTGTCTTGTCGATGGTAATGTCCATATTGGTATTGTGTTAGAAAATTGCTGTAAAAACGCGCGCGCATTCTACTACAGGCCTGCATAAAAGGCAAGAGCATAAAGAGACATAAAACGCAGGAAATTCAGAAAGAATGCATAATTCCGGCTATCAGTCAGCGAAAAAGCTCGTCAATCGTCTGGAGGCGGGTGGAGCCATACCACTTCTGCTCGCTGAGAGCTTTGCGTGTGGCTATAAGGTAATCCAGTGTGGAATTCAGCAACTGCACAGCCATATTCTCGGCCGGAGTAAGCGAACCGGAAATAGCAGAAGCGTGATAGCGGGTCTGCTGTGTGGTGCACCAGAGAGGAAGCAGAGGCAACAGCGTCTGGGCGGCGGCATCGGCCGTGCGCTGGTCTCGAACCGACTTGAGTTCATTGTTGACCTTTCGCAGAACGGTGGTCATGAGCTGAATATCCGGCAGCACCTTCTCACGCGGCGGAAGCTGCGTCGGAATCATGTCGAACATCCCCCCCAAAGGCAGCTGCAACAGGAAAAGCATGTGCTGCGCCGGCGGAAGAGCTGCGGCTTCTGATACCAGACGTATCTGCAAACTATCTATACCATAGACATCCTGCACCAGATACCGGAACGCCTGATTCACAGCATACTGCTCACGGCTGCTCAGTTCATCGCTGCTGAGCAGCTCCAGATAGCGCACAAAAAGCGCCGGTGCACCCAAACGCCGGGCCATGGACGCGCACGCGAGATTATTCTCTGCGGTGATGCGCCCGCGTTCAGCCTTAGCCAGTCCGGTGCGATACACCAGCACCAGCTTCATAGCCCTGCGCTCCAGGTCAAAGCGGAAATTCCGCTTCTGGCGGGCATCCTCGGCCGAGGGCGGCAGCGGTTGCCCGCTTTCCAGCATGGTAAGGTGAGGCTCCTGCCCCATAAGCGCGGCCATTTCACCCGAAGTGGGGGCTTCCCATGCCCCCAGCGGGAGGGAAGCTGCCACCACCATCAGGACTGACCGCAGCACGTTCATGACTTAAGCGAACTCGCCCATGTAGAACTTTTTCTTACCGCGGCGAATGATGACGATTCCGCCCTCCAGAGCAGCCTCAGGAGTAAGCTGCCAGGTGGCATCCTTCACCACTTCGCCGTTGATGGAGATAGCGCCGTTGCCGATGAACTCGCGGGCCTCACGCTTGGAGCTGCATACCTTGGCGGCCACCAGCGCATCGGCCAGCGGGCCGGCGGTCAGTGTCACCTGCGGCACATTCTTCATGCCGCTCTTGATATCGCGGGCAGACAGGCTCTTGAAATCACCGGCAAAGAGCTTTTCACTCACCTCCACCGCGTGCTCGAACTCAGCGGCGCCGTGCAGGTCGGTGATGATTTCGCGGGCCAGGGCTTTCTGGGCAATGCGCTGCTCCGGGTGCTCACTGTGGCGGGCCTCAATCTCCATAATTTCCTCCGGGGTGAGGAAGGTGAGGCGCTTGAGGTAGGTGATGACGCAGGCATCATCGCTATTGAGCAGGAACTGGTACAGCTCGTACGAGGAAGTTTTTTCCTTGTCCAGCCAGAGAGCGTTACCCTCGCTCTTGCCGAACTTGTTGCCCTGGGCATCCGTGACCAGCGGCATAGTGAGGGCATATACCTCATCGCCCGTGGTCTTGCGGATAAGCTCGATACCGGTGGTGATATTGCCCCACTGGTCACTGCCGGCCACCTGCAGGTCCACCCCGCGGGTCTCGTGCAGGTGTTTGAAATCAATAGCCTGGATGAGCATGTACGAGAACTCCGCATAGGAGATACCGCTTTCCATCTGGCGGCGCACGTGGTCCTTGGTGAGCATGTACCCCACGTTGATGTACTTACCGTAATCTCGGAAGAAGTCAATGACGTTCATTCCGTTTATCCAGTCGTAGTTGTTCACCACCTCAAAGCCGAACACCTTCTCCACCTGGGCGCGCAGCGCATCGTAATTGCGGAACACTTCTTCCTTCTGCTTCAGCTCGCGTTCCACCGTGCCTCGGGGGTCGCCTATGAGGCCGGTTGCCAGGCCCACCAGCAGAATCGGGTGGTGACCATGCTCCTTCATGCGGCGGGTGATAAGGAAGCTGGAATAGTGCCCCAGGTGCAGGCTGTCGGCGGTCGGGTCGGTGCCGATATAGAAGGTAAGGCCGCCCTTGTTGAGCTTCTCAATGAGATCCGGGCTGGAAATCTGATTCACCAGCCCGCGCCATTCCAGTTCTTCGTAAAAGGTCATATGCGGATATTATGATGCGGTTGAGCCCGCATCATACCACGCCCGCCCCACGCTGTCAATCCACTGTACAGTCAGTTCTGCCATACGCATTTGATTCCATGAGTCTTAGAAGTATGGAAATCGATTAATTGGAAGTTGGCGGGTGAACTTCTTCCAAAGCGTCTTTCGGAAAGCCTTGCATTTATGAGCACTTGCATCGCTCAGAAAAAATCTTTGGGACCCGAGTGACGTATGGCAGTTTTTACGCTCGTTGTATGTTGACGAAGATACTGAGTATGGTACAATGGGCAGCATGAGACGCTTTCTTCCCCTGTTTCTGCTGCTGGCGGGTTGCTGTGCGCCCCCGGATACCCTGCACGATGCCGTGAAACGCAACGACCCGGCAGCCGTGCAGGCGATCATTATCACAGGGGCAGACGTAGACAGCCGCGATGAAAACGGGCTCACCCCGCTCATGCTGGCCTGCATGAACCTGCAGGAACAGAATATCCGCCTGCTCGTCCGCGCCGGGGCCGACCCGCAAGCCACGAATCCGGCTGGCACCACAGCGCTGCACATGCTCAACCGTGGTGATTCCATTCCCTCCCGCGCCCCCGCCTGCCGAAAAGCCCTGCAGGAAGAACTCAACACCATGAAAAACAAGTGAACATGAAGCACGCACAACTCACCCTTGCCCTGCTGCTGACCAGCACCGCCTGTGCCGATTGGAAATACCAGCGGGAAGCTTCTCCCCTGCCTCTTCCGGCCGGCTACCAGGAGCCCCGCACTGGTGAAAACATTTCACGCTTTGACCGCAAGACGAACCCTCCATACTGGGATGCCGGCACCGGTTTCATGGTATTTGAATGCTGCATGCCGCCCAAACGCCACAAAGGGACAAGCCACTTCTATACCTTTGTGTACAAATTATCGGCCGATGGAAAAACGCTGACCAGAACCAGCCGCATGTGGAACAGCTTCAATACGGATGCAGTCCCCACACCCCACACCTACACCAACACCACGGATACCCCATACTGCTTCACTGATGGCCGCAGTTCCTACACATTCATCGTCGATGCCCAGGGAATCATCACCCATATTGTGGCTCATGGCTACAACCCGCTGACCGGCAAATCACTGCCACCGGAAGGTCGCGTGATATACCCCACGCCGGATGCACCATCAATAGTTCACTACCTGCCCTGAGCGCGGCAGGATGCGGCATCATATCCGCCCCTTTCAGGTACGGCTCAGTAAGTCTTGTCAAACTAAACTCCTGCGGATATAATACGCCCATGTTCTATTCGGCTGATGCCAGAAAGTTTGCGGAAAAGTGGGGGTGCGAGCCGGACGCAGTGGACGACTACGACTGCAA
>JAGBDZ010000147.1 GCA_017937215.1 Akkermansia sp.
CGGTCTCCAAAACCGCGTGTTGGGAGTTCGAGTCTCTCTTACCCTGCCAGCCTTCCTCTTTTTTTTTCTCAAAAAATATCCGCACCATCTCACGCTTACAATGTTCCGCAAGATTTCCCAATATATTTCTGCTGTAAAGGGCGAGTTGAAGAAGTGCTCCTGGCCCTGGGAGAGCGACCCGAAGATTACCGGGTTTAAGAAATTCCGTGAGCTGTCCGGTTCGACAGTAGTAGTGCTCATCGCCATGGTGCTGTTGGGCGCTTATGTCGCATTCTTTGATTACGTGCTCTCGGCGGTGGTGACCCGTGCGATTGAGCTGCTTTCCTGATAGATTTTTCCCTTTCATATCACCTTTATATGTCCCGCCCCTACGATCGTAAGTCCGGCACGGCCCGGGTGACCCCCGAGCCGAAAGACCAGTGGTACGTGCTGCATGTGCTTTCCAACAAGGAAGACCGCGCGGTGGAGAACCTCAACCGCCTGTTCAAGGAAGATGAGGAGATGAACGCCCTGCTGCAGAGCGCCCCGCTGGTGCCCAAGGAAAAGGTGGAGGATGTGCGCAATGGCAAGAAGTACATTGTGAACCGCAAGCTTTACCCGGGCTATGTGTACCTGAACTTCGCCCTGCGCCGCCCGGATGGTTCCCTGAACAACGAAGCCTGGTACAAGATTCAGGCTGTGGATGGCGTCATCAGCTTTGCCTGCGGCCGCAATAAGGAACCCCTCCCCATGTCCAGAAAGGACGTGCAGGATCTCATGAGCGAGATTGAACGCCGCAGCGGCGCTGCCCGCCCGAAGGTCTCCTTCAATGTGGGCGAGGAAGTGGTGGTGCTGGACGGCGCCTTCCAGGGCGAGCACGGCATCGTGGAGATGGTGGACACCGAGCGCGGCCGTCTGCGCGTGGGTGTGACCATGTTCGGCCGCTCCAACCCGCTCGATTTGTCCTACGCCCAGGTGCAGCTGGTGCCTGATGACGAGAAGGGCAAGAACCTGTAAAGAGAAAAGATTTCCCCGCCGCAGGGGGCCGGCACCTGCCGGTGAATGCGGCAAACCCAAACTAACACAACCATGGCAAAAGAAGTAGTTAAAATCATTAAGCTGCAGATTCCTGCCGGCGCTGCGAATCCCTCGCCGCCCGTGGGTCCTGCTCTTGGTCAGGCCGGTGTTAACATCATGGGCTTCTGCAAAGAGTTCAACGCTAAGACTCAGAAGCAGGCCGGTGACGTTCTCCCCGTCGTGATCACCGTGTACAAGGACAAGTCCTTCGACTTCATCACCAAGCAGCCGCCGGCAGCTCTTCTTCTGAAGAAGGCCGCTGGTATCAAGTCCGGCTCCGGCGAGCCGAACAAGACCAAGGTGGCTAAGATCTCCAAGGAGAAGCTGATGGAAATTGTCAACACCAAGATGCCCGACTTCAACACCACGAACCCCGAGGCCGCTGCCCGCATCATCGCTGGTCAGGCCCGTCAGATGGGTATCGAGGTGGAAGGCATGTAACCCCTTCGCAGGAGGGAATTAAACCATATTAACCCCGAACGTACTGCTAAATACATATGTCTACAAAACGCTCCAAGCGCTACAACGAGGCAGCCAAGCTTGTTGATGCCAGCAAGAACTACGCTGTCGAGGAGGCCGTGGAACTGATGAAGAGCTTCCCCGCTCCGAAGTTCGACCCCACGGTCACCGTTTCCTTCCACCTGACGGTGGATCCCCGCAAAGCCGACCAGATGGTGCGTGGCTCCGTGGCCCTGCCCAATGGTACCGGTAAGAATGTTCGCGTCATCGTGTTTGCCCAGGGTGAGGCCGCTCAGGCTGCTCTGGAAGCCGGTGCCGAGAAAGTTGGCCTGGAAGACCTGATTAAGGAAATCCAGGGCGGTTTCCTTGATTTCGACAGCGCAATCGCCACCCCGGACGCCATGGCCCAGGTGCGTAAGATTGCCCGTGTGCTCGGCCCGCGCGGCCTGATGCCCAACCCGAAGACCGGCACTGTGACGGATGACACCGCCAAGGCCGTGCGCGAGGTGAAGGCTGGTCGCGTTGACTTCAAGGTTGACAAGAACGCCAACATTTCTGCCGCAGTGGGTAAGCTCTCCTTCGAAAGCGATAAGCTCGTTGAGAACGCTCGTGCATTCATCTCCGCCGTTGTGAAGGCCCGCCCGTCTGGTGCCAAGGGTGCTTACATCGCCGGTGTTACCATGTCCAGCTCCATGAACCCGGGTCTGTCCATCAGCCCCGTGGAGTACTCCAAGAACTAACCTGAACCGCTAGAACTATTATGAGCAACGAAAAGAAACTCAATCCTCACAAGGGCGTTATCATCGATAGCCTCGTGGCCAAGGTTAACGCTTCTCCCTTCGTGCTGGTGTTTGATTACACCGGCGTGACGGTGCCTGAGTTCACCGCTCTGCGCGCTGCCCTGGCTGAGGCCGGTGCCAAGTGCGAAGTGGCCAAGAACACCTTCATGGCTAAGGCTATCGCCTCTGCCGGGCTGCCGGATATCTCCGCTTCCCTGAAGGGCCAGACCGCCTACATCATGGGCAACAGCGACGTGTGCGCCGCCGCCAAGGCTGTGAACAACTTCGCCAAGAAGTCCAAGAAGGCTGCCTGGAAGGCCGGTATCCTGGACGGTGCCGAACTGAGCCCCGAGAAGATCAAGGCCCTGGGCGACCTGCCCAGCCGCGAAGTACTGCTGGCCACCCTGCTTGGTACCATCAATGGTGCCGGTGCTGCTCTGGCCCGCGTCATCCAGGCCTACGTCGACAAGGAAAATGGTGGTGCAACGGAAGAAACTTCCGCTGCAGAGTAAAAAAAGACTTGAACAGATGGCGGCGGTGTGGTATCAACTGCCCGCCGCCTGAAAAAATTAGGTTCTCTGTCGGCTCTCCGGCCGGTGAGAACTGAAATGGATGGGGAGCCCCCATCCGCGACAAGAACCAATTAAATAGAAAAAATACTACAATGGCTGATATCAATACTATCGCTGAGGAACTTGGCAAGCTTACCATCCTGGAGGCTGCTGAGCTTGTGAAGATGCTGGAAGAGAAGTGGGGCGTTTCCGCCGCTGCTCCGGTTGCTGCCGCCGCTCCCGGCGCTGCTCCCGCTGAGGCTGCTGAGGAGAAGACCGACTTCGACGTTGAGCTGACCGACGCCGGTGCCAGCAAGATCAACGTTATTAAGGCTGTGCGTACCGTCAAGACCGGTCTGGGTCTGGCTGACGCCAAGAAGCTCGTTGAGAGCGCTCCCGCCGTTATCCTCGAGGGCGTTTCCAAGGAGGAAGCCGAGAAGGCCAAGGCCGAGCTCGAGAAGGCTGGCGCCAAGGTCACCATCAAGTAACCTTTCTTTTTCCGCGAAGCAGGAGGGGATTTCTATCCTCTCCTGCCTTCGCGTCCCTCCGTTTCTGGCTGAATTCGGAGTGTTTTCTAAGCCATTCAGTGTCATAATTTTATAAAATCCTTATGTGCGCGTGCGCACGTAAAGTCGACCCGGGGGAGTGGCCCCAAGCGCGTCATGATGCTCCGGGTCGGTTTTACTAAGGAACCGACCGGCACCTGGTCAGGTGCACAACCCCATCTCCGACAACTCCATGTCCAAACAAGAGCGAATCAGTTTCGGTACGATCAAGGAGGTCATTGACCCGCCCAACTTGATTGAGATTCAGACAAAGTCCTACGAAGAATTCCTTCAGCGTTTCACTGAGCCCGACAAGCGGGCGAAGATGGGTCTGCAGGCTGTTCTGTCCGAGCATTTCCCGATTGAAAGTTACGATGGCCAGATCCGTCTCGATTTCGTATCGTACGAGATTGCACCGCCCAAGACCTCTGATTTTGCCGCCATTCGCTGCGGCGAGACGTACAGCGCGGCGCTGTATGTGAAGTTCAGCCTGAAGTGTGGTGACTACACGAGCGAGGAGAACGTGTACATGGGTGAGATTCCCATGATTACCGACCGCGGCACCTTTGTCATCAACGGTGCAGAGCGAGTGATTGTGGCTCAGCTGCATCGCTCCCCGGGTCTGTGCTTTGAGAAGACCCAGCACAGCAACGGCAAGGACATCTACTCTTTCCGCATTATCCCCGACCGCGGTTCCTGGCTTGAGGTGCAGTTCGACACGAACGACCTCATGTATGTGTTCCTGGACCGCCGCCGCCGCCGCCGTAAGTTCCTGGCCACCACCTTCCTGCGCTACCTCGGATATGAGACCGACCGCCAGATTGTGGAGCAGTTCTACACCATCGAGAAGCTGCACCTGAGCGCAGTGGCCGGCCCCGAGCTGGAGTACCTGGTGCCCTTCGAGGACGTGAAGTACGGTGAGGATCAGGAAGGTCGCAAGGCTACCATCATCGCCAAGGCCTATGAGCCGCTCAGCCTGGCCACCATCCGCAAGATGCAGGAGCTCGGCATTGAGGAAATCGAGGTGATCGACCAGCGCGAAGAGGAGACCCTCGTGAAGACCCTGAAGAAGGACCTGGCCCACGACCGCGAATCTGCCCTCAAGGAGATTTTCCGCAAGTTCCGCCCGGGTGATCCTTCCTCCGTGCAGCAGGCTGCCACCGCTCTTGACCGCCTGTTCAAGGATGAGAAGCGCTACGACCTCACCCGCGTGGGTCGCTACAAGATTAACCAGAAGCTCGGTCTGGATGTTTCTGAGGATTGCCGCCTCATCCAGCCGATTGATTTCCTGGCCTCCCTCAAGTATCTGCTGCGCCTGACGCACGGTGAAGGGCAGGTGGACGATATCGACCACCTGGGCAACCGCCGCGTGCGCGCCGTGGGCGAACTTATCTCCAACCAGTGTCGCGTGGGTCTTGCCCGCACCGAGCGTCTGGTGAAGGAGCGCATGACCCTGTGCGATACCACCCGCAGCGATATCACCCCCAGCAAGCTCATCAACCCGAAGGCTCTCAGCGCCGTGGTGCGCGACTTCTTCGGCCGCAGCCAGCTCTCCCAGTTCATGGACCAGATTAACCCGCTGGCTGAGCTGACCCACAAGCGCCGTCTGTCTGCTCTGGGCCCGGGTGGTCTGAACCGCGACCGCGCCGGCTTCGAGGTGCGAGACGTGCATCCCTCTCACTACGGCCGAATCTGCCCCATTGAGACCCCCGAAGGTCCGAATATCGGTCTGATTAACTCCCTGTGCACATACGCACGCATCGACGAGTACGGTTTCATCGAGACCCCGTTCCGCCGCGTGAAGCATGTGGAGAAGAAGAACAAGAAGGGCGAGGTCGAGAGCGTGGAAACCATCGTGACCAACGAAGTGGTGTACCTCACCGCCGATAAGGAAGAGTACCACCTCATCGCCCAGGCCAACAACCCCATCGACAACGACAATGGCAGCGGCCACTTCACCGGCAAGCGCGTGACGGCCCGTGAGCACGGCGAGTTCATCGAAGTGGACCCCAGCAAGGTCGAGTTCATGGACGTGTCTCCCAAGCAGATTATCTCCATTGCCGCCGGTCTGATTCCCTTCCTGGAACACGACGACGCCAACCGTGCACTCATGGGTGCAAACATGCAGCGCCAGGGTGTGCCGTTGATGGTGAACCAGGCCCCGCTCGTGGGTACCGGTATCGAAGCCAAGTGCGCACGCGATAGTTGCGCCGTGGTGTGCGCCGTGGCTCCCGGCATTGTGGCTTCCGCCACCGCCGAGTACGTGGTGACCACGCCCGATGGCGAGCTGCCCGTTTCCCCGAATACCTGGCTGAGCGACCCCGAGAGCATCAAGACCGATGCCGACAAGGGTATCTACGTGTACCAGCTGCGCAAGTTCATGCGCTCCAACGCCTCCACCTGCATCAACCAGAAACCCATCGTTTCCCGTGGTGATGTGGTGAAGCCCGGCGATGTGCTGGCCGACGGCCCCTGTACGGACGGCGGTGAGCTGGCCCTGGGCCGCAACGTGCTGGTGGCTTACATGTCCTGGTACGGTTACAACTTCGAAGACGCCATCATCATCTCTGAGCGTCTGGTGCAGGAAGATGCCTACACCTCCATCCACATCGAGGAATTCGAGGAGAAGGCCCGCGACACCAAGCTCGGACCGGAAGAAATCACCCGCGATATCCCGAACGTGGGCGACGATGCCCTCAAGAACCTGGGCAGCGACGGTGTGATTCGCATTGGTGCCGAGGTGAAGCCCGGTGATATCCTCGTGGGTAAGATTACCCCCAAGAGCGAGACCGACCTGGCTCCGGAAGAACGCCTGCTGCGCGCCATCTTCGGTGAGAAGGCTGCCGATGTGAAGGATACCTCCCTGCGCGTGCCGCCGGGCACCACCGGTGTGGTGATGGACGTGCGCGTGGTGCGTTCCTCTGCTCCCGGAGCTCCCGCTGTGGACCTCGAGAAGGAAGCCCAGAAGCAGCGCAAGAAGGTGGACGCCGAGTACGAGCGCGACCGCGATGCCCTCATCGAGCAGCTCACCAGCAAGCTCTCTGACCGCCTGCTGGGCGAGAAGATCCCGCTGGAGGTGACCCGCGCTGGTTCCAACGAGGTGCTGGTGCCCGCCAACCGCAAGATTACCAAGACCCTGCTGCGCAAGCTGGCCGTGTGCCACGACCAGATTGAAATGAACGAAAGCCCGGTGCGCAACCAGATTTTCGAAATCATCAACAGCTACGAACCCCGCTTCGCTGACCTGGACGAAGAGCGCGACCGCAAGCTCGACCAGATTGAGGCCGGTGCCGAAATGGACCCGGGCGTGGTGACCGAGGTGAAGGTCTACATCGCCACCAAGCGTAAGCTCGGCGTGGGTGATAAGATGGCCGGTCGTCACGGTAACAAGGGTGTGTGCTCCCGCGTGCTGCCGGTAGAGGATATGCCCTACCTGGAAGACGGTACTCCGGTGGACATCATTCTGAACCCGCTGGGTGTGCCTTCCCGAATGAACGTGGGTCAGGTGCTGGAGGCTCACCTCGGTGTGGCCGCCAAGGCCCTGGGCTTCAAGGTGGCTACCCCCGTGTTCGACGGTATCCAGGAATCCCAGATCTGGGACTTCATGAGCCAGGCCAAGCAGGTCCCCGGCTTCTCCTGGGTGGGCGACGGCAAGGATGGTTCCGTGGCAGGTAAGAGCCGCCTCATCGACGGTCTCACCGGTGAATATTTCCACTATCCCGTGGTGGTGGGCTACACCTACATGCTCAAGCTGAACCACCTCGTGGCCGATAAGGTGCACGCACGTGCCGTGGGTACCTACTCGCTCGTGACGCAGCAGCCCCTGGGCGGTAAGGCCCAGCACGGTGGCCAGCGTTTCGGTGAAATGGAAGTGTGGGCCATGGAGGCATACGGCGCAGCCTACACGCTGCAGGAGCTGCTCACCGTCAAGTCCGACGACGTGCAGGGCCGCACCCGCATCTACGAGAACATCGTCAAGGGCGATAACTCGCTGGAGGCCGGCACCCCCGAATCCTTCAACGTGCTCATCAAGGAAATGCAGGCTCTCTGCCTCAACGTGCAGCCCACCGAGAAGCGCGACCGCGAGAACGCCCCGCAGACCACGGACGATCTCTTCGCCCTGCTTGCCGGCGACGGCATGGACGAGGAAGAAGGCTTCGGTTCTGACGATGACGACGACTTCGATGGCGACTTCTCCGATATGGATGACGACGACTACGCCGGTTCCGACGAGGAGGACGACGATTCCGATATGTAAACCTGTAACCGCTGCCCGGCGCGGAACCCCAAACCGGGCAGTATTCCCAAACCTCTCAAAATTATACCAATATGTCTTTTAACGACCTTAACAACGAGAAGCCCAAGAACTTCGATCAGGTTTGCATCACCGTGGCCAGCCCGGAAGATATCCTGAGCTGGTCCAGCGGCGAGGTCAAGAACCCCGAGACGATCAACTACCGCACCTTCAAGCCTGAGAAGGGTGGTCTGTTCTGCGAGCGTATCTTCGGCCCGACCCGCGACATGGAGTGCTCCTGCGGCCGCTACAAGCGCGCCAAGAACAAGGGTATGATCTGTGACCGCTGCGGCGTGGAGGTGACCTCTGCCCGTGTGCGCCGCGAACGCATGGGCCACATCAACCTGGCTGTGCCGGTGACCCACATCTGGTTCTACAAGTGCATGCCCAGCCGCATCGGCCTCATGCTCGACATGACCGCCCGCGACCTGGAGCGCGTGATTTACTACGAGGACTACATCGTAATCGACCCGAAGGAAGTGGCCGGCATTGAGCGCGGCCAGATTCTGACCGAGGAGGAGTACGATGAGCTCGTGGAGGACTACGGCGACGACGCCCCCGAGGCCGGCATGGGTGCAGCTGCTATTCAGCGTCTGCTGGCCACCATCGACCTGGACGCCCTGGTGGATTCCCTGCGTCAGGAGATGGAGAAGACCAACTCCAAGCAGAACAAGCGCAAGCTGGCCAAGCGCCTGCAGCTCGTGCAGGGCTTCCGCACCAGCGGCTGCAAGCCTGAGTGGATGGTGCTGACCACGCTGCCGGTGATTCCCCCGGACCTGCGTCCGCTCGTTCCGCTGCCCGGTGGCCGTTTTGCTACCAGTGACCTCAACGACCTGTACCGCCGCGTCATCAACCGCAACAACCGACTGCGCGAGCTGTCCGCCCTGCAGACCCCCGAGGTGATTAAGCGCAACGAAATGCGCATGCTGCAGGAGGCTGTGGACGCCCTGTTCGACAACGGCCGCCATGGCCGCCACGTGACCGGCGCCGGCAACCGCCCGCTGAAGTCCCTTTCCGACATGCTGAAGGGCAAGAGCGGCCGCTTCCGTCAGAACCTGCTCGGTAAGCGTGTGGACTACTCCGGTCGTTCCGTGATTGTGATTGGTCCGAACCTGAAGATGAACCAGTGCGGTCTTCCCAAGAAGATGGCCCTGAGTCTGTTCGAACCCTTCATCATCCACCGCCTCAAGGAGCTTGGCTATGTGCACACCGTGCGCTCCGCCAAGAAGATGATTGACCGCAAGGAGTCCATCGTGTGGGATATCCTGGAAGAGGTGACCAAGGGCCACCCCGTGTTCCTGAACCGTGCTCCTACGCTGCACCGCCTTTCCATCCAGGCTTTCGAGCCTGTGCTTATCGAAGGTTCCGCTATCCGTCTGCACCCGCTCGTGTGTACCGGTTACAACGCTGACTTCGACGGTGACCAGATGGCTGTGCACGTTCCGCTGAGCGTGGAAGCCCAGCTGGAGGCCCGCCTCCTCATGCTGGCTCCGAACAACATCTTCTCCCCGGCCTCCGGCAAGCCCATCTGCACGCCTTCTCAGGATATCATTCTGGGTTCCTACTACCTGACGCACACCCGCGCCAAGGAGGTGAAGGAACACCAGGACAACCAGCACCTGCTGCCCCTCTTCGAATCCATTTCCGAAGTGGAGTTCGCCATTGCAGCCCGCAAGATCGGCTACCACGAGTGGATTCGCCTGAAGAACCCGGATTACGGCAAGACCGGCGCCGAGTTCGACAAGCTGGCTTACAACCAGGAGAACGTGAACCGCAAGACCCTGGTGACTACTGCCGGTCGCGTGCGTTTCAACGAAATCTGGCCGGATGAGATCGGCTACATCAACCGCAACGTGGGCAAGAAGCAGCTGGGTGACATCATCTGGCGCTGCTACCAGACCTGCGGCCAGAAGAAGACCGTGGAGACCCTGGATGCCCTCAAGTCCCTGGGTTACAAGGAAGCTACCCGCTCCGGTTGCTCCATCGGTATCGTGGACATGGTGGTGCCCGAGAACAAGGACGGCGTGATTTCCTCCGCATACGACGAGGTTGCCAAGGTGACCGAGCAGTATGAGGAAGGCCTCATCACTAACGGCGAGCGCTATGAAAAGGTGATTAACATCTGGTCCAGCGCTACAGATGCCATCCAGAAGGAACTCTACACCAAGCTGGAATACAACGAGGGTTCTGCCGTGGCCAGCCCGCTCTACATGATGGTGGACTCCGGCGCTCGTGGTAACAAGGCTCAGATTAAGCAGCTTTCCGGTATGCGTGGTCTTATGGCCAAGCCCTCCGGCGAGATTATCGAACGCCCCATTACCTCCAACTTCCGCGAAGGTCTGTCCGTGCTGGAGTACTTCATCTCCACCCACGGTGCCCGTAAGGGTCTGGCCGATACCGCTCTGAAGACCGCCGACTCCGGTTACATGACCCGTAAGCTGGTGGACGTGGCCCAGGACGTGATTGTGCGCGACGTGGACTGCGGCACCGAGAACGGCATCACCATGACCGCCATCTACGACGGTGAGGACGAAATCGCCACGCTGGCCCAGCGTATTTACGGCCGCGTGACCTGCGACGACATCTACGACCCGACCACCCGCGAGCTCATCGTGGCCAAGAACGAAATCATCACCGACGAGGCCGCCAAGCGCATCGAGAAGGTGGGTATCGAGAAGGTGAAGGTGCGTTCCGTGCTGACCTGCGACCTTTCCAAGGGATGCTGCGCCAAGTGCTACGGCCTGAACCTGGCCACCGGCCAGAGCGTGAAGGTGGGTGAGGCAGTGGGTATCATTGCAGCCCAGTCCATCGGTGAGC
>JAGBDZ010000148.1 GCA_017937215.1 Akkermansia sp.
GGCTCAGATAAATTTTTGAGCTAACCCGGGGTTCCGCGACTACGTCGCTCCACCCCGCGCTACAGGCTGTCGCCCTCCGGGCTCAGAATTCCGCGCACTACGTGCGCCTGTATGGGCTCTACAAATTCCAATTTATTGCGCAGAGGGGGGCTTCTTCCAAAATGGTGCTGATATTTCTATTCTCTACAAAATCTTTGGGACACGCGTGGCCAAAATCGGCTGCAAGGGCTTTTATCATTGAAACATGAAGCGGCAGGTGATAGAATGGGCGGGTAGCGATTTTTCTTTGAATCGGATATGAGATTACGGACATTAGCAATGAGTTTTCTGCTGGCAGCGGGTCAGCTGGTAAGCGCTGCGGAGAAACCGAATATTCTCCTGGTGCTGGTGGATGACATGGGCTGGGGTGATTTGAATATCAATGTGCCGGCTACCTGCGCCGATGGCACGGTGCGTCCGCCGGAAATCAGCACGCCGAGCCTGGCGCAGATGGCGCAACAGGGCGTGCAGCTGCGCCGCCACTACACCGCCGCCCCGGTGTGCGCCCCGGCACGCGCCTCGCTCTTCGGCGGCACGCACCAGGGCCACAGCGAGGTTATCCGCAACAACAGCTTTGACGCCGCCCTGGAAAACAGCCACACGCTGGCCAGTGTGCTGCGGGAGGCCGGCTACGCTACGGCGCTCATCGGCAAGTGGGGCATAGGCGGCGGCATGGAGAGCGGCGGCACCCCGACCACGGCAGCCGCCTGGCCGACCCGGCGCGGCTTCGATTACTTCTTCGGCTACAACAACCACCTGGCCGGGCACCGCCACTACGCCAAGGAGGAGAGCAACGCCGACCCCGAAACCGGCATGAACGCCGTGTGGGATGGCGATAAGCTCATCACCCCGGACCTGGACACCTGCTACAGCACCGACCTCTACACAGCCCGCGGCAAGAAGTGGATTACCGACCACGTGCAGTCCCAGCCGGATAAGCCGTTCTTCCTGGCGCTCACGCTGATTGCGCCGCATGCCCGCCTGGCAATTCCCAGCGCCCCTTACCCCGCCGGTGGCGGTCTGAAGGGGGGTGTGCAGTGGCTGGGACAGCCCGGCAAGATGATCAACACGGCTACCGGCGCATGGGACAGCTACATCCACCCGCAGTACCGCGACAATGCGGAGTGGAAGGAATACGCCGCCAAGCGATTCGGCGGTGGTGCGCAGGGGGCCATCACCTCTGCCCAGCGCCACGCCACCATGATTACTCGCGTGGACGAAGCCATGGGCGACCTCATGCAGCTGCTCAAGGATTTGAACATCGACAAGAACACCTTTGTGGTATTCACCAGCGACAACGGCCCCCACAATGAGCCGGGTGCCGTGTGGGGATTCAAAGACCACCCCGCCCCGGCCCAGAATCCGGCCTTCTTCCGCAGCTACGGCCCCATGGACGGCATCAAGCGCGACCTGTGGGAAGGCGGCCTGCGCGTACCCTGCCTGGTGTATGCCCCCGGCTACATCAAGCAGAACTACAACAGCGATTTCCCCAGCCAGTTCCACGACTGGATGGCCACCTTTGCCGACCTGGCGGGCATGCCCAAGCCCATGCGCTGCGACGGCGTTTCCCTGCTGCCCACGCTACAGGGCAATGATGCCGCCCAGAAGGACGGCGTGGTCTACTCCGAGTACAATTTCGGCGGCGGCATGACCCAGTACCAGGACTATGCAGAGAACAAGCGCGGCCGCGCCCGCGGCGAGCAGCAGGCCATCGTCTTCCGCGCCGAGGACGGCCGCTACCTGAAGGCTATCCGCACCAATATCAAGAGCGCCAACGACGATTTCGAGGTGTACGACGTAGCGGCCGACAGCCACGAGACCACCAACATAGCCGACCAGTTCCCCGGCATTCAGGAGAAGCTGAAGGCTGCCGTGCTCCACACCCGCCGCGCCTACGACTACACCCGCGACCCGAAGGCTGGCCGCCGCAACAACAGCTGCGGTGGTTTCCGCCACTATGATATGACCCTGGTGCCCGCCAATGACCCCGGCGCCACCCAGCCCGGCCTGGTCATGCGCCGCGTGAGCGCCACCTGCCCCTGGGTGCCGGAGTTCGATACCCTGCCCAGCGCAGCCCAGGCCACCACGGCCACGGTGGCTGACCCCGCCGCGGAGCAGCTGCCCGCCGGCAGCATCACGGAGTACAAGGGCTACATCAACGTGCCGAACGATGGCAACCACTGGCACTTCTACCTCACGCTGAGCGAGGTGCCCGGCACCAAAGCCTATATCAAGCTGCACAACTTCCAGCTGGTGGATGCGGACTTCAACTACACCCCCGGCAGCACGGTGAATGAATCCGCCGCCATCAACACCGATGAGGCCATTGCGGAAAAGACCGGCAAGAAGGGCATCCCGCTGAAGGCCGGCAAGCACGCCATCACCATCACCGTGGTACAAGGCCCCACCGCCCCCGGCAGCTTCAAGCTGGAGTGGAACCGCGGCCCGGCCGGCGGCCGGCAGACCCCGGTGACTGCGGTCCCGGCAGCGGCTTACTCTCACTAAACACCCCCCCTCACTGCACTATGTTCAAGATAAATCACTGGAAATGGTTGCCCGCCGCCCTCATGCTGCTGGGGCCCTGCCCCGCGGCCGATGCGCCGGAAACGCTGCCGGGCGGCTGGCGGCTCGACTGGGCCGATGAGTTCGACGGCAGCAAGCTGAACCGGAAGAAGTGGCAGCACGAGCTCGGCGTCATCCGCAACCAGGATGCCGTGCAAACCTACACCAAAGACTGCGTGAAGGTGCGCGGAGGCAAGCTCATCCTCATCTCCAAAGCCCGCGAGACGAAGAACAGCAACTACGACCCCAAAAAGGACCACTGGACCCACCAGCGCAAGACCATGCCCTACGCCAGCGGCTCCGTGACCACCCGCGATGTCAAGCATTTCGAATGCCCCGGCCGCCTCGAAATCCGCGCTAAGATTCCGAAGGCCAAGGGAGTGTGGCCCGCGCTCTGGACCATGCATGTGAACCAGTACGGCTGGCCCGCCAATGGCGAGATTGATATTCTGGAGCATATTTCCCAGGAGCCGGAAACCTGCTACTCCATCTTCCGCTGGGGGGCCAATGGCAGCAACCGGGAGCACAAGGTCATCCGCACCACCCGCATCCCCGACTACAGCAAGGATTTCCACACCTATGTGCTGGAATGGGACGAGGAGGTGATGCGCATCCTCATTGATGATGCCGAGGTGGGCCGCGTGCAGATTGCCGAGGCCAACTACCCGGACGGCAACAACCCGCTGCTCACCCCCTGCTACCTCATCATGAACACCGCCATCGATGGCTGGGCTGAGGCCCCGGATGCCGCCCAATACCCGGTGCAGTTCGAAATTGACTACGTACGCTACTACACCAAGGGCGAAAAAGACGCGCCGGCCGCCGATGAAGCGGATGCAGAGCCCGCCCCCGCCAAAAAGAAGAAAAAGAAACGCCGCAAGAAGAAATGATCCCCCCGGAAGATCCCTTTGCTTTCCGCGCGTTGTTCAACCGCTCGCTTTCCTATGGGGCAGTGGTATTTGCCGCGCTGTGCTACGAACCACTGCGCGAACTGTTTTCCGAACAGCTTACCGCCGAGCGGGTGCGCGAAACGGCCGGGGCTCTGGGGGCCCTGCTGCCGGTGGTCATGGCGGTATCGGCCGTGGTGGCCGGCATGGTGCGCAAAGTGCTTTTCACCTGTGGCGGGGTGAACCGCCACAGCCTGGGCATCATTTTTCTGCTGGGCACCTTCTGGCATCTGCCGCTGACCCTGCTGGTGGCCCACTCTGCCGCACCGCATGAGCCTGAGGCCTGGCAACTCCCCCTCTGGTTCACGGTCCTGGGGCTGGTCGCCAGCCTGGCACTGCTCTGCGCCCTCCGGCGCATCGTCCGGGCGAAGTAAGGATTTCGACCTGGTTCAGGCGGGCCTCAGGTAGGAAGCAAAAGGCTCACCGGATTATACAGCAGCTCACCAAGGCGGGCGGCAATGCGGTTTGCCTCAGCTGCTTCAATGCAAGTGGAAACGTAGAAGGTATAGGGCAGAGCAAAATTGCCGGGGCTTTCAGCGCCGGCTCGGATGCCTACCTTGGCGCTGCGTCCGCGAGCCACAAAACCGAACACCGGGCGCTTGCCGCTGGCAATGTAGTCGACCACCTGCTGGCGGGCAGTAGCGGCATCGCACACGGCGATGTGGGGGGAGAAGTTTTCGAGCACTGAGGCGCTGTCCTGCTTCTGCACCTCGCGGGCCAGGCGGTAAATGCTCTTATTGGCAGCATTTTCAATACCCATCACCTTGCGGCCCTCTTCCTCGAAGAGAAGCACATCCACCTTGCCATCGGCGGGCATCCAGGCGGGGTGGCTGGTGCAGGCCTTTACCACGGCGCGGGTGATGTAGTCGAAAAGCGAGTAGCGCTTTTCCAGAAGCTTTTCGCACTGCACCGCAATGGGCAGGCTGATGCGGGCCAGCGCGGCCATATCCACCTCCTGGTCGTATACGTAGTAGCCGTCAATCTCCGGGCGGGTGGGGTCTATGGCAAAATCATTCACCACCGTTTTGCCGCGGCTCACCGGGGCTGCGGTGGGTTCCACCACATCTGCCGCCATGATACGCCCACGCGGACCGCTGCCGCGCAGGGTGGCGGGGTCGATTCCCTTTTTCAGGCAAAGCTTGCGGGCGAGGGGCGATATAAGCATATGGTTACAGATGAGGTGAGAGGATGAAAGAGTGGCGGGGTGCCGCAGCACCCCGCCGGTTCAGTTGATTTAAGCCTGGTAGCGGAGTTCGCCGTCGATGATGGTCATCACGGTGTCGTACTCGGCATCCAGCACCACCATGTCGGCGGTGTAGCCGGGGGCAATCTTGCCCAGGTCAAAGAGACCGAGGCTCTGGGCCTGGTTCCAGGAGGTAGCCTTCACCAGCTCGCTGAGCGGGGCGCCGGTGAGCTCCTGCACATTCTTGAGACCCTTGGCATAGCGCAGGGTGGAGCCGGCCAGATTGCCGCTCTCCAGGCGGGCCACGCCGCCCTTCACGATGATGGGCAGACCACCCAGCTGGCCGGGGCCATCGGGCATCCAGGAGCAGGCGAGGGAGTCGGTAATCATAATCATCTGGTCAATGTCCTTGTTGCTGAAGGTGAGCTTAAGCATATCCTCGCAGAGGTGAATCTTGTCGCAGATGATTTCAATCTTGATATCCTTATCCAGCATGCCGGAACCCACCAGACCGATTTCGCGATGGTGCTGCGGGCTCATCTGGTTGCAGAAGTGGGTGAGGTGCTTCAGGCCGGCGGCCTTAGCCTTCTTGAAGTCGGCATAGCTGGCGGCGGAGTGACCGGCAGAGCAAGTGATGCCGGCGGCGGTAGCCTTGTTGATGAAGTCAATGGAGCCGGGCATTTCCGGAGCCATGGAAATAAGGAGCACCGGGTAGATGTCGTTCAGCATGGCCACTTCCTCATAGTCGGCGGGGCGCACAAAAGCGGGGTTCTGGGCGCCGCACTGCTTCGGGTTGATGTAGGGTCCCTCCAAGTGCACACCGGGAGTCTTGGAGCCATTCGGGGAGGCGGCATATTCCTTCACCACAGTGCACACATCGGCCAGGGTCTTGGTACCCAGGGTCAGGGTGGTGGGAAGCCAGGTGGTCACACCTTCCTTCATCTTGCAATCGGCGATAGTGCGGATGCTCTCCACCTTGCAGTCGCAGGTGTCGCAGCCGCCGGCGCCGTGGGAGTGAATATCGATGAAGCCGGGCATGAGCATGTTGCCGCCGGCGTCAATCGTCTTATCGGCCTCGGCGGTTTCGCCGGGCTGCAGCACAGCAATAATCTTGCTGCCTTCCACGAGTACGGAACCACCGGGCAGGTCAATGCCGGGGGAGATGATATGGGCGTTCGTAATCAGTGTCTTCATAATTGTGTAAGGGGGTATGCAGGAGGCTTATTCCCCCTGCTTACAGGATGATTTTAACGTTATCCACGCAGCGATGCAAGGCAAAAGAAACGATGTAACGTATTTTTGACAGGTTTAGTTTCATTTTTCCGTATCAGGCCTTGCGGCGCCGGCACGCACACAGCAGCACCAACGCAGCCAGACTCAGAGTAGCAGAGGCAGGCTCGGGAACGGCGGCGAGGTTAACCGCACCACCTACAAAGGCCAGGCTGTAATCATAGCCCACGTTCAGATTACTGAACACGCCGTTGGCATTCAGCGTCTCGCCATCAGCAATGGCCACATGGTCCAGCGTGAGGTTATCAACCCCGCTGAAGAGGGTGACTGCCTTGTGGCCGTACAGCTCCGCCAGCATGGATTCGGAAAGCGTGAGGCTCATGCCGGTGGTGAGCGCCACATCGCTCCCCATGGTGAGGGGCCCCTCCAGAATCAAGGCCGAATCTGCCGTGAAGGCAATATTGGCGTTCAACGTGGCGCCGGTTCCGGCCTGCAGGGTGGTGAGAGTAAGGCTGCTTTCATGCTCACTGGTCGCCAGGGGAGTGGCGGCATCCTTATAGGCGCCAAAGGTGGTGCCACTGCCCAGGTGCAGGGTGTCCAGCACACAGCTGGCGCCCAGAGCTGCACTGGTGTTGCTGCCGTTGATAAGCTCGATGGCTGAGACCGCGAGCGATGCCTGCAACCCCACCTGCACGTTGTCCAGAGTCAGCTTACCGGCCTCAATGGTACCGGCGTAGTTGTCGAAACCATCGGCATAACCGGAGCGGCTCAAGTTGCGCAGGGTCACATCATCCGCCTCTATATTGCCGCCGATAAACGCTTTATTACCCACCACAGCCACCGAGGAGCGGGCGCCTTCGCTGCGGGCGGCCGTACCCTTGGTGATACTACCGGAAATCACACCGCCGTTGACAACAACGGACGTATTCCCCACGGTTCCGGCATGGCCGCCGGCCACAATATCACCGGAAATGGTGCCGCCATTCACGATGATGCCGGCCTCATGCACGGTGCCGGAAGTCTTGGAACCACCCAGCAGATGGCCCTGCACCGTGCCGCTGTTCACCACCAGGGTCACCGCTTCCACGGTGCCTGAACCATGCACAGCGCCGCCCACAATATCGCCCTGCACCTCACCGCCATCAACATAAACATTGAATGCCGCGGCACTTCCACCGTTGTAAGAGCCGGCTATTGCAGCCGTCTGCCCACTGTAGGTTCCATTGCCCACCACGGCATTTTCCGCCACTTCCAGGGTCAGCCGGCCGGCCTTGGCGGCCCCCATCACGCCGAATATGGTGTGAGCCGTGGTTCCCGTCGCCAGCACGTTGATACTGCCCGCGTAGTTGCAGTTGGTGATGCCGGTCCACCCTGCACCGGAGGTGATTTCGAAACTCTGCAAGTCCGATTCCGGTGCCGAAGTGACCAGGGTCTGCCCGGCAGTGGCCGTGATATCCGGGGCTTCATCATAACTGATTCCACTGGGGATAGCCTCGGCAGCACGCTCCGAAAGCGGCATAACCTGAGAATCAGAGTTCAGGAGATAGGCGTACTCCACAGCGTACGCTCCGCTAGTAGTGGGAGCATAGGACTTGTCCGTCCAGCTGAGCTTGCTCACCGTACCGGCAGCCCCGGCAGCGGAGATGGAAATACCGTTGAGCCCCGCACCTTCACTTGCAGCCAGCCCCTGGCCGATAAGCATATCGCCCAGCCACACGTAATAGCCGCTCAACACGTTATCCGCGGCATTGCCATTGTGCCAGGCAATGCGCAGGTTCCCCTCTGCGGCCAGGGCAGAGGTATCATGGCAGAAAAGCACCTCGTTGCCCCACATGATGCAGGCTTCGCTCAGGCTCAGGGTGCCGCTGTTCACACCATCGCCCAGCGAGATGGAAAGCGCGCTGTCCGTGCCCAGCCAGCCACCGGTGGCTCCATTGCCGAACACGGCGGAAAAATCAATAGTATAACCCTTATCCTGCGTGAATGCACCCCCGGCATAGCTGGCAGTGCGCCCGGCTGCAATAGTCCCGGGAGAGGAGCTCTTCCAGGTGGTGGTGCCGGAACGCGCCAGCCCGGCGGTGCGCCCGCCGATACCCATGGCCCGGGCCAGGTTGCCCGCCATGAGAAGCGAGCCCTGGTCATTCGGGTGGAGGCGGTCGGAGCTGCTGTTGAAGAACGCATCATGCCCCATGAAACGGTTGGGGGAGCTCACATCCACCATGCCGCGGGTCACATCCACATACACCACCTTCTTACCGCTGGTTGCGGCATATTCCGAAACCCAGGCGGCCAGATTGCGGTTGAACTCCTGCCCGACGTAGTGGTCCATATCCCGGTTGTGGTTACTATGATTGCCCCAGGGGGTGATGGAAAGCGCGTAGAAGGTATCCCCTTCCCCGCAGACGTCCTCCACCATCTGCGCCATGCTGCCCCAGTTCTCCCCGGCGGTCCAGGTGTACGAATCGGCCGTGGCATCGTAGCTCACCGTGCCACCCAGCATTTTCTGCATCTGGGTGGCGTACTGGTCTGTGCTCGGGCCGCTGTTCGGGGTATCGGAGAGCAAGTCATTCGTGCCCATGAGGCTGAACCAGGTATTGCTGTCGAACCTGGCGGCTGTGCTTGCGGTAGAGTGACCGCCATAGTTCACCCCGCTGGTGTATGTAGTGCCATTCACCTCTGCCGTGGTGCTGCCGGAGATGATGTTGTGCGTACGCCCGGAGGCCTGCGCCAGGTGAACATTGGCAAAGTCTGCTCCGCCGTAAGATTCCCCGGCATCTGCTGTGTGCCCGGGGGTGCTGTAGTATCCCTCTCGCGGGCCGGCTATCTCATTCTCGATTCCGTTGTCCACCAGCGTCTTGAAAAACTGCCAGCGGTATGAGGCATCGTTCACACCATGTGTGATGGAATCACCCAGAAAGGTGATGCGCCCCACACTGCTGCCATTCGTCCGCTCACTAACAAAGGGCTTGCTGTAGTCCACCGGCGGCACATAACTGGCCGTATCCAGCGTGGAGGGGGTGTTCAGCGTGACCGCCGTCACGTAGTTCAGGTTTACATGGTAGCCTGTTACTTGCGTATTATGCGTGGTCAGCAGATTCGTGGCGGTATAAAGGGTGGTTGCTGCACCTGCGGTGTCTTTCACACTCACCGTCACGCCGCGGCTGTTGCTGTTGGTAATGCACAGGGTCACGCTGCCGTCCGTTGCATGCTGATTCAGTGTGCTGTAGTCTATCTTGTTGGTCGTACTCCAGGCGCCCCCATTCCAGTACCCTGTCAGATACGGCTCGCGTGAACCATTATCCACCGCCGTATCGGCATTATCTGCCAGTCCGTAGTCGGCTGCATCAGCATCCCACAGAAACACGTACTGCCCGCTCCGGTAGTCATTTGAATTCACGTAGCTCTCCAGCGCGCTCAGGTTGATTGTGAGCTCCAATGAGGTGCTTACTGCCGATTCCACGGCAAAATACCCCTGACCATCGTAGATGACCTTATTCGTTTCATCGCACCAGGCTTCGGTGAGATTCGTGTAGGTGGCGGCTGGCGCAAGGCTCGTTAAACACGCCAGAATGCAGGTGAGAAATGTGGTACGCTTCATGGTGACGGTATGGAGTCTGGTTATTATCCTACTATATCTATAGCTTTTCAGGAAATATAGCAGATTCATTTGATAGAGCAAGCATTATTTTTAGAATTATTCCACTTTTTTTTGAACTTGCCAAATGAGTTGTGAAGTAGTAGGATAGGTGCGATTCCGCAAATGGCGGAGGAAAACGAAACCATGAGCCCGGAAATCAACGAGAAACCAGACCTGAAAGCAGGTGCGCCCGCGCACACAGGCGCGAACGTGGTCATGCCGCAAGCTCCTAACATTGAGAAGAGTCTGCTGGCGATGATGACCATCGACCCGACCAACATCGTGTCCCAGTGCGTGTCAAAGGGCATGACCGGTGATTTCTTCTACATACCGGCACACCGCATTCTGTGGGAAATATTCCGCGAGCGCTACGACAAAGGCATCCCCATCGACGTGACCTCGGTGATGCAGCAGCTGGCGGACAAGAAGCAGCTGGAGGCCGTAGGCGGCCCCGCAGGGCTCACAGATGTGTTCTCCTACACCACAAACACCGGTCTCTTCAACCTGCACTTCGAGACCCTGAAGGAAAAATTTATCCGCCGCAGCATCATCCTGACCGCCAACCAGGCGAGCGAATCGGCCTACACGAGCGAGGCCGAGGTGGATGCCCTGCTGGATGAAACCGAACAGGCAGTGCTGAAAATCCGCCAGAGCACAGACAAAGGCGGTGAATGGAAGCTGAGCGCCGACATTGCCGCCGCCGTGAACAACATGGAGCGCATGATGAGCAGCAAGGGCGAAGTGCTCGGGCTCACCACCGGCTACCCCCGCCTTGATACCATGATTAACGGTCTGAAAGGCGGCGAACTCTTCATCATTGCCGCGCGTCCGTCCATGGGCAAGACCTCATTCCTGCTCAATATCATGGAGCACCTGGCACTGGAAGTGAAAAAGCCCATCCTCATCTTCTCCTGCGAAATGCCCAGCGTGCAGCTGGTGGAGCGTCTGCTCTACGCCCGCAGCGGCGTGAGCAAGCAGCTGCTGCTCGCCAAGCAGGGCGGGCTCTCCAAGGACGACATGAAGCGCCTCAAATACGCCATCAACGAGCTGCGCGCCAGTAAGATTGTGATTGACGACACCGCGGCCATCTCCATTGCGGAGCTGCGCGCCAAGGCCCGCCGCGTGATGCGTGACCACCCGGACCTTTGCTGCATCGGCATCGACTACCTGCAGCTCATGCGCTCCCACACCAAACAGGCCCAGAACAGCCGCGAACGCGAAATTGCTGAAATTTCCGGCGGTCTCAAAAGCCTGGCCAAGGAGCTCAACCTGCCCATCATTGCCCTGGCCCAGCTGAACCGCGGCCCGGAAAACCGCCCCGGCAAGAACAAGGGTGTGCCCATGATGAGCGACCTGCGTGAATCCGGCGCTATCGAGCAGGATGCCGACATGATCGGCCTGCTCTACCGCATGGCTTACTACGCTGAGGACGATGAAGAGCGCGAAAGCGTAGGCTCCGATGCCAACCTGGCGCTCTCCAAGAACCGAAACGGCCCCACGGGCGACGTGCACCTCACCTTCATACCGGAGCTCATGCGATTCACCCCGCGCATTCCGCGCGCCGACGAGGAGGAAGAAGGTTAACCATGTGCCCCACCGGCAAAGCACTCCTGCTCAGTCTGGCTGCCCTGGTGCTGGGGGCCTGCCAGCAATTCCCCGGCCCGCCCACACCGGCGGTGGTTCTCGATATCGGCCACACCGCCGAGTACCCCGGCGCCCTCACCCCCGGCAAGGTAGACGGTAAACGGCTCTCCGAGTGCGAGTTCTGGTATGAGAACGCGCTCTACACCAAGAAGGTGATTGAGGAAGCGGGCTACCCCTGCGTGGTCTGCAACCGCGGCGATGAACCGGACGATGAACGCTACGAGGCCTGGACCGAGCGGGCCGACGTGCAGCATCTGGAAAAGAACGAGAAACCCGGTCGCCGCTATCCCTCGCGCTTCTACCCGGACCGCGTGGCCGGCGGCATCATCAGCGCCGACTACGCCGTGTACCGCCAGGCTCCGGCCGCCGTGTTCCTGCATCACAACAGCAGCGGTGGCGGCTGGCGTCGCTACAACCAGAAATCCATCATCCTCACCAACCGCCACAACGGCCAGCCCCTGGCCCAGGCCATTGCCGATTCCCTCAACTCCCGCTGCCTCAACCACGGCATGCCCAACAAAGGCCAGCCCTGCCAGGTTCAGACACGCTACCTGGATGCCTCCCGCGGCGGCGGCTGGCTCAATGTGTGCGACGATGCCGGCATCCCGGCCGCCATCATTGAAGCAGCTTTCCTGAACAACCGCCAGCACGCCCGCTACCTGGCCGACCCGGCCAATGCCCGCCGCTATGCCGAAGCCGTGGGCCACGGCGTGGTGCACTACCTGCGCACCCAGAGCGGCACCGTGCACCGCCGCCGCAACAAGAATGAGCCGGACGAAGGCTCCTTCGGCTACGCCCGCGAATCCCGCAGGCTCAAGGTGCCCGGTGCCAAGCGTCTACTGTAAAAGGAGGAGGCAAGCTCTTTTCTGCAAGAAAGATTTACGCCGGCTCCGGCATAGAGATGATACGCGGGGCAAAATCTGCCAAGAGGCGCAGGGGGGCGGCAGCCACCCAGGCGGCCAGCAATTTGAACAAGGTGCAAAGAAGCAGCAAGCCCGGCACATCGGTGCAGCTCACCAGCAGCATCAGCAGCGGCAGCAGCACCACCCGAGCCTGCAACGGCCACGGCGCCGCTGCCATGCGCAGGATATTCAACACCGCGGCCCCCAGCAGAATGATACCGATAATGAGCGGCAGCTCCTCCTGGCGATAGAGCAGCAGCTCACCGGCCACATACGGGTACACCCGGCACACCGGCAGCAGCAGCGCCAGCCCCGCGCCTATGCGCACCAGCCAGCGGGTCACCATATTGCCCTGCCCCGCCAGCAGCACCGTGTGCGCCCAGGCTGCCAGCACCGCAAGCAGCGCCAGCCCCAGAGCAGCCAGAACCCCCGACACGATGCCACACAGAATACCGGCCAGCGGCATACGCAGCGGCAGCAGCACCAGCTCCGCCAGTGCCAGCAGCGCGCAGCCCCAGAGCACATAGCGCGCCACCGTGGCGCACTTGCCCACCGTGTTTTTGACCGGCGGCAGAATATGGTACTCAAACGGCAGCATCGGCAGCAGCAGTTTCAGAAACAACCGGGGCAAAGCCCATGGGGAAGCGGGCCTTGCCGCTCATATCAGTGAGCACACGGCACTGCGTATAGCCCAGCTCGGCCATGATATCGCGCGTGGCAGGACCCTGGTCGTGGCCTACCTCCAGCATGACCAACGCCCGCGAGGCCAGGTGCGGCAGAGCGTCCTTCAGAAAACGGCGTACAATATCGAGGCCGTCCGGGCCGCCGTAAAGAGCCGTGGCGGGGTCGTGCTGCACCTCAGCAGAGACCTCCTCCCCCTCCGGCACATAGGGCAGGTTCGCCAGCACCAGATCAAAGCGGCCTTCCGGTGGTTGCACGGCGCCTTCCTCCGGGGCATCCCAGGCGGAGAAAAGGTCGCTGCGATAGGTTTTTACGCGCGCCCCCAGGGCGGTGGCGTTCTCCAGCGTAAGCGAAAGGGCCGCCTCCGAAATATCCGCCATGACCACCTCGGGCAGTTGCCGCGCCAGCTCCAGCGCCAGGGTGATACCGATGATACCGCTGCCGCAGCCCATGTCCAGCACACGCATACCGTTGCGGCGCGGCGCCATCTGCAGCGCGAGCTCCACCAGTTCCTCGGTCTCCGGGCGGGGGATGAGGGCGCGGGCATCGGTGCGGAACTCGCGGCGGTAAAACTCCGTGCTGCCCAGCAGGTGCTGCAGGGGCACCCCCTGCCCGCGCAGCCTGAGCAGCTCGCGCAGCGGTGTCAGTTTATCCTCCGGCAGCGGGTCCTCGTAGTGCAGGTAAAGCCAGGTCTTGTTGCAGCCCAGCACATGCACCAGCAGGCTCTGCATGGAATGCCGCGCACCCTCCACTCCGCGGGATTCGAGATACGCCGTGCCGCTGCTCAGCACCTCCTGAATCGTCTTCATCATTTCAGCTCATCCATGCGCTCCTCCATCTCCACATGCTGCATGTGGGTAATCACCTCATCCAGCGCACCGGTGGTGATGACGAGGTCCAGGTTATACGCCGTGTAGCCGATACGGTGGTCGGTAAAACGGTTCTGCGGGAAATTGTAAGTACGGATTTTCTCCTCGCGGCCACCGCTACCGATAAGGGCA
The DNA here is from genome assembly GCA_017937215.1 of Akkermansia sp. Taxonomy (GTDB): domain Bacteria; phylum Verrucomicrobiota; class Verrucomicrobiia; order Verrucomicrobiales; family Akkermansiaceae; genus Akkermansia. The sequence continues at coordinate 13,827 of JAGBDZ010000148.1, forward strand.
CGGCGCTGCGCGGAGTACGACTCCTGCGCCTCGCGCTGCTTCATCTCGAACAGGCGGGCGCGCAGAATACGCATGCCGGTCTCCTTGTTCTTGAGCTGGGAGCGCTCATTCTCGCAACGCACCATAATACCCGTGGGCAGGTGAAAAATCTGCACGGCAGATTCCGTGCGGTTCACGTGCTGACCACCGGCACCACCGGCGCGGCAGGTCTCGATGCGCAGGTCCTCCGGGCGGATTTCCACGTCCACCTCCTCGGCCTCAGGCAGCACAGCCACTGTGGCCGTGCTGGTGTGAATGCGCCCCTGCGTCTCCGTGGCGGGCACGCGCTGCACGCGGTGCACCCCGCTCTCATACTTCAGAAAGCGGAACACCTCCTCGCCGGAAATACGGGCAGTCACTTCCTTGAAGCCGCCAATGTCATTCGGGCTGGCATCCAGCAGCTCCAAGCGCCAGCCGCGGCTCTCCGCATAGCGCTGGTACATACCCAGCAGATCCGCCGCAAAAAGCGCCGCCTCGTCCCCGCCGGTGCCGGCGCGGATTTCGACCAGCGCATCGCGGTCCTCCGTGGCATCCCGCGGCAGCAGACTGTATTGAATCTGCTCCGTCAGCTTCTCCACGCGAGGCTCCAGCTCCGCCAGCTCGGCGGCGGCCAGTTCAGCCATCTCGGGGTCATCGCCGGCAGCCAGCTCGCGGTTATCCGCAATCTGCTGCAGGCAATCCTGCAGCGTGGTCCAATCGCGCAGCAGCTCCTGCGTGCGGCGGTGCTCACGCATCAGCTCACCCGCGCGGTTCCGGTCCTGAAACAACTCCGGATCCGCTATCTGCACCTCCAGCTCAGCCAATCGCTCGCGGCGTTTCTCTATCAACGGGGCATAATCCATACGTACCAGCCCATTCTATCCCACCCGTCTCACCCGCGCAAGTGCAATCTGTGTGCTGGTATTACATATTTTAGGCTTGCCACACGCCGGCGCCTGTGGTAAAAGTTTCCCCGCAGCCCACGCTGGCTGCAATCACATGCGTGGCCTCGTGGTGTAATGGTAGCACTAGGGATTTTGATTCCCTCTGACTAGGTTCGAGTCCTGGCGAGGCTAGCACAGCAAATCTCCCGACTGTCGATGATGATACAGTCGGGAGATTTTTTCTTGTGAGTTCGATACAAATCACCCCCCAAAAAAAGCTCCCTGCCGCGCGGAGCTGCAGGGAGCGGAAAAGTTCAGCAAAAGACTGAAAGGAGCGTTACTCCTCCTCAGAGGCTTCTTCGTCTTCCTCTTCCTCCTCAGAGGCTTCTTCTTCGGTGGACTCTTCTTCGTCAGAAGCTTCCTCCTCATCTTCGGTCTCTTCCTCGTCGCCCTCAGAGTCTTCCTCTTCGTCGGATTCCTCATCGGCAGCGGCCTCAGTGCCGGCGGCGGAGGAAGCAGCAGCGGCAGCAGCCTCGCGAGCTTTCTTGGCGGCTTCGGCGGCGGCCTTCTCAGCTTCAATCTCCTGGAGGGTCTTGGGCTTGGAAACAAGGTACTTCTCATCAGCCAGGCCGGAAGCCTTGCGGGCATTGATGCGGTATTCATCGTAGCCGGCCTCGGCGAGATAGGTCATGATGGCATCGGAAAGGGCGCGGCGCTGGTTGGTGTCGCACACGTACATCTTATAGGCACCGATGTAGGGGAGGTCCCAGGCAGCCACACCGTCGCGGGGGATGAGGAGGCCCACGAGATTGGCCTTACCATCCGTGCAGATACCCCACACGCGCTGCCTGCCGTTCGGCGCAGTCAGAGCCATATAGTACTGGGGATAAGCGTAGGTGAAGTTCTTGACGGTGGAGGTGCGCAGCCACATATCAAGAGCGCGGGCAACGCTATCGGGCATGGGGCCGGCCTCAGTGCAGAGACGATGCTTGGGAGAGGAAGCATCGTTGTAGCTGAAAATGGTGATATTGGTACCCTCACGCAGCTGCTCGGCACGCTGGGCAGCAGGAGACGTGGTGGTGCAGGAAGAGACCATGGCGGCAGCAGCAGCGATACCGCAGGTCAAGGCAATACGTTTGAAGAGATGGAAATGTTTCATGTCGTTTCGTTGCTCCTCATTCTAGCCAATATGCAAGGGAAAAGACAAGCAAAAATTTACATTTTTTGCAAAAAAGTGGATTTTTTTCAGAGGATGGAGCGGGCAGCGGTGGAATTTTGAGGCAGCAGAGACAGAATGAGCTTGACGCTACGCGCGCAAGTATGCAGAATATGACGCGTATGATATTTTCCGACCGTTTTCGTAAATCAAGTGGCCGTTGTGCAGCCGTGCTGGGCATAGCCTCGGCGCTTTGTCTGAGTTCCTGCGAAGAGAAAGAGGCACCCGCCTCCCCCGCCGAGCAACCGGCCCCCGCTGCCGCCCCGGAGCCCGCACCGGCTCCCGCCCCTGCGCCGGAGGTTGACAAGCTGGCCGAAGCCCGCGAAGCTCTCTTCAACTATGCGGTGTACACGCTGGGGCAGAAGGTGACCAGCCCGGATCAGTTCCCCGAGCTGAACACCATGGTGAAAGACATGCTGGAGATGCTGCGCAACTACTACGCTGAGCTGCAGAAGGGTGAGCCCAGCCTGGAGCGCGCCCGCCTGGCGCTGCAGATTGCCGCCACCACCCGCGACCTGGGCGCCCATTCCAAAGCCCAGGGCGAATACGAAAACGCGCTCAAGGAGGTGGAAGGACTGCCGGAGGATGTGAAGAGCACCCCGGACGTCCAGCGCCTGCTCAGCAGCTGCCACAACGGCATCGGTCTCTGCCTGCTGGCCCAGAACAAGGCCGCTGATGCCCTGCCCAAGTACGAGGCAGCCCTGGCTGTGGATGAAGCCTTGTACCAGGCCGTAGCCCCGAAGGATGGTGAAGAACTGCCGGAGGGCGATGTGGAGCCGAATCTTTCCCGCGCCGCCACGGATCTGCTGGGTTCCTACCGCTGCCTGGGCGACTGCCAGCGTGCCGTGGATGACCCGGAAGAAGCCCGCACCACCTACATGAAAGGTCAGGAGCTTGCCCAGCGTCTCAAGCGCCTCTCCTCCGACATGTCGATTGCCTATGTCAAGCTGCTCACCTCGCTGGGCAACCTGGATAACTCCATGGGCAAGACGCAGGAGGCCATGGGTGCCTGGGTCATGGCTGCCAAGATTTGCCAGAGCCTGAACGCCAGCAGCCCCAAGCTGGAGGTAAAGGCTGAAACAAAGCGCTGCTTCGATGCCCTGCTGCCGGCTATTCAATCCGTAGGCCAGAAGCTGCAGGCCGCCCAGGAGGAAGCCCAGAAGAAAGCTGAGGAAGAAAAAGCTGCCGCTGAAAAGGCCGCAGCCGAGGCCGCTGCTGCAGAGAAAGCCGCCGCCGAGCGACTGGCTGCCGAGCAGAAAGCCGCCGAAGAAAAGGCCGCTGCTGAAGCTGCCGCCCAGGAGGAGGCCAACAAGCGAGTCCGCAACCGCCGCCGCCGTTAACCCACCGCTTCCCCAGTGGCCCAATACCTGATTTCACTCCCCGCGCTGGAACGCAACGCCCGCCTTCTGCACGAAGTGGCCTGCGCTTCCGGCGCGCGTCTTCTGGTGGCCCTGAAGGCATTTTCCTGCACCACCGGGCTGAAGGCCGTGCAGCCCTATGCTGCGGGCTGCTGCGCCTCGGGGCTGTACGAAGCGCGGCTGGCCGCCCGCCACCTGGGCGGGCATGTGGCAGTGTACTCCCCGGCCTACCGCGAGGCCGAGCTTGCAGAGCTGCTGGAGTTTGCCCACCACATTGATTTCAACAGCGTGCCGCAGTGGCAGCGCTGGCGCTCCACCTGCCTGGCCCATCCGCGCGTGCAGAGCGGCGAGCTGCAGCTCGGGCTGCGCATCAACCCCTGTTTCTCCACCGGCCACACCGCCATTTACGACCCCTGCGTGCCGGGTTCCCGCCTGGGTATACCCGCCGACCAGCTGCAGGGGGTGGAGCTCACCGGCATCTCCGGGCTGCACTTCCACACCCTCTGCGAGCAAGGGGCCCAGGAACTCATCGATACCTTCCGCGCCTTTGAAAAGCAGTTCGGCAGTCTGCTGGCCTCCCCCCAGATCCGCTACCTCAACCTGGGCGGCGGACACTGGATTACCAAGCCGGATTATGACCGCGCCGCCCTCATCAGTCTCGTGCGCGAAATTCGCGAAATGTACCATGTGGAGGTTTTTCTGGAACCGGGCGAGGCCTGGGCCATTCACACCGGAGTACTCCGCGCCCGCGTGCTGGATGTCTTTGAATCCCTGGGGTACCGCCACGCCATTCTGGATGTGAGCGCCAGCGCCCACATGCCCGATGTGCTGGAAATGCCCTACCGCCCGGATGTCTTTGCCCTGAGCCCCGGCGGCACCGGCACCCCTGCCCTCGCGCTGCCCGGCGAGCAATACTCCGCCGCCGGTAAAGCCGGTGAAAAAGCGTACACCTACCGCCTGGGGGCGCCCACCTGCCTGGCGGGCGATGTCATCGGCGACTACTCATTCGACCACCCGCTGCAGGTGGATGACACCATCATCCTGGATGACATGAGCCACTACACCATGGTCAAGACCACGCATTTCAACGGCGTGCCTCACCCGGATATAGCGGTTCTCCACGCCGATGGGCACGTGCAGGTCGTCCGAACCTTCTCCTACGCCGATTTCGAATCCCGCCTGGGTTAAATCTCATTCCGGCACTGAAAACGGCAGACCGGAAGCAGCCACGCGCAGCCCCATTTAGCGCAGAATGAAGACTTGCATTCGCCGGCCGCTTCATGTATCATTCCCCGCAGATACAATATGTCCAGTTCATTCGGTTCCGTTTTCAAAATCAGCACCTGGGGAGAATCCCACGGTGTGGGCGTTGGTGTGGTGATTGACGGCTGCCCGGCCCGGGTGCCCCTCACTGCCGAAATGATTCAGGCCGAACTGGACCGTCGCCGCCCGGGGCAGAGCGATATCGTCACCCCCCGCAAAGAAGCCGATGCGGTGGAGATTCTTTCCGGCGTGCTGGATGGGCTGACCCTCGGCACCCCGATTGCCCTTTCTGTGCGCAACAAGGACCACCGCTCCACTGCGTATGACGAGATGCAGCACACCTACCGCCCCTCGCATGCGGATTATTGCTATGATGCCAAGTACGGCATCCGCGCCTGGGCCGGTGGCGGACGCGCCAGCGCCCGCGAAACCATCGGCCGAGTGGCCGCCGGTGCCGTGGCCCGCGCCGTGGTGCGCGCCCTCTGCCCGCAGCTGGAGGTAGTGGCATGGGTGCAGCAGGTGCATACCATCACCTGCCCCGTTCCGGCAGCGGAAGTCTGCGCTGTCACCGTAGAAAGCAATATCGTGCGCACGGCAGATGCTGCCACCGCAGAGCAGATGGCTGAGGCCATCCGCACCGCCCGCAGCGCCGGCGATTCCCTGGGCGGTATCGTCGCCTGCACCATCCGCAACTGCCCGGTGGGGCTGGGCGACCCGGTATTCGACAAGCTGGAGGCCACCCTGGGCCACGCCATGCTCAGCATCCCCGCCTGCAAGGGCTTCGAGGTAGGCAGCGGATTTGCCGCTCCCCGGTTCAAGGGCAGCGAGCACAACGACCCCTTCTACATGGATGGCGCCCGCGTGCGCACCCGCACCAACAACTCCGGCGGCATTCAGGGCGGTATCTCCAACGGTGAGGATATCAACCTGAGGCTCGCATTCAAACCCACCGCCACACTCATGATTGAGCAGGAAACCGTGAACGATGCCCACCAGCCTGCCACCCTGCGTGGCAAAGGCCGGCACGATGCCTGCGTGCTCCCGCGCGCGGTGCCGGTGGTGGAATCCATGGCCTGGCTCGTCCTCTGCGACCACCTGCTCCGCCAGAAAGCCTGCTCCCTGTAAACGCTTTTGCGCCAAAAAATCCAGCTCCATTTCCATCCGGAAATGGAGCTGAACTTTTTTGGCACAGTTGGTTAATCTCAGGCGCTGTAAGCGGCGCTGATTTCGCAGATGTAGAGGTAATGCAGGGGATTATCCGCCGCATACCAGGCGGGGGCTACCTCACTCCAGTCCAGGAAATCGGCCTCCTGCAGCGTAGTGCGGAACATCTTGCGGCACTCCAGCACCAGCTCGGCATCTGCAAAAGTGGGCAGACCGGCAGGGGTGGTGACCGGCTTCAGGGAGGTGTGGGCCATCTTGTCCACATCGCGGCCGGAGTTGCGACCGCAGAAAACGAGGTCCTGGCGATACTGCTCGGGCATGAAACTGAGGGTGAAAGCGGGCTGCGCCTCGATAAAGTTCACCGTGTGGCGATTCGGACGCACAAAGACAAAGGCCACCGGGCGATTCCAGAGAAAGCCGATGCCGCCCCAGCTGGCAGTCATGCAGTTAAACTTCTCTGCGGTGCCGGCGGTGATAAGCATCCACTGCTTGCCGATAAGCTCCACCGGGCTTTTGCTGATTGCTGCAATATCGATATTCTTCATATAAATGGATTTCCTTTCAATCGAGTAGGGGGCTTTCGCCCCCTCTCACACCACCGCACGTGCCATTTATGGCATACGGCGGTTTCCAATCAGCGTTTGAGGAGTTGATAAAACGAGATATATCCCTCTGCTCGCAGCCATGCGTTATCCATGCAGATA